>CAJCIO010000046.1 GCA_903970465.1 Gammaproteobacteria bacterium | reverse complement strand
GCAATACCCGCCTGCCCGGCAGCCGATTGCAAGGCGCGGATGACCTGCGCCAATCGATGGTCCGCCCTGGTAGCGACGAAGCCGCCAGCTCCGGCACCCAGCATCCCGCCAGTACCCGCCCGGTGCCAGTGCCGGCCGGGTCGTTGCCGCGAAGCCGAGCCGGGCGTTTCGACCTGCAGGATGGCAGGCTCGAGCGCACTGAATCGTCACTGCCCACACCCCGTACGTCTCTCGACAGCCGCGTGCAAGCGCCAAACACTGAGCGCCAGACGCTCCAGTCACTGATGCTCCAGTCATTGATGCTTGCCGAGTCTCTGGAGGCCGAATCCCGTGCAAACCGCGCTCACGGCGCCCCCCCGGAAGCCGATCCACAAGGGGCTCCGCCCGCCTCCCTATCGCGCAGCAACGCCGGGCGTTTCAACGTGCAGCACGGCCATCTCGAGCGTGGCGCGCTGTCCCCCAATACCCTTGCGCTGAGTACCGACGGCAGGCCCGACTTTTCCAGTTTCAGCCCGCCGGGTATGCCACAGCTGCTGGAATCGGTACTCGCCAGACCGGGACAGACCTACCTGGCGCAGCACAGCCAACCCGAACAGCACTTGCTGCTTGAATCAAGCGGGCATTTGCTGCACCTGACGCAAAACGCAATGTCGCTGTCGTTGCTGCGTAACAGCAAACCACTCCCCGACGTGCAAGGCAGCAAACAGCAGACGGTGAAAGTGGAGCGCGAAGGTGGCCAAGCGCATATCGACAAACCCGGCATGCCGCGTACCACCCTGCAATTGCCAGGCAACGCTCACCTCGCGCACATCACCGGTGTGCACCAGGCCCCCAACGGCCCTCCCCTGCGCGTGCACGAAGGTCGGCTCTACCAGTTCAGCCAGGCGAGCGGCCGTTGGCAAGCCACCGAACACCCCGAAGACATCGCCTTCAACGGGCTGGTCACCGGCGGCAACGGTGCCATCTATGCCAAAAGCGACAACGCGCTGATCGATCTCTCCAGCACCGTCAAACCGCACCTCGAAGTTACCGACCTGCAGTCCTTCTCGGTGGCGTCCGACCATGTCGCTGCATTGCTCCTGGAAGATAGCCAGAACGTCATGCTGGTTGACATGGCGCCAGGGCCGGAGCGGCCTCGCCGTGCAAAAAAACTCGAACTGGAACTGGACGGCGGTCAAGCCAAGGCTGCGGTCGTCGGGCTGAGTGCGACCCGGCTGTTCGTCGCAGACACCCAAGGCAGGCTGTACAGCGCCGAGCGCAGTGCCTTCGATAACGATGATACGTGGTTGCGGCTGAGTCCCGAGCAAACCACCTACACGCTGGAAGTCAAAAACGGTGGCAATCCGCAACAGGTCGCGCTCGGCGGCCATGACCGCGTGACGGGTTTCATCAATGGCGACGATGGTTGCGTACATGCCTTGATCAAGGACCGCGCCGGGGAGGTGCACTCCCACGCGCTCGACGAGCAGCACTCACAGCTGCAGGGCGGCTGGAACCTTTCCCAGGTGCTGGTACTGGACAACCAGCGCGGCCTGCAGGAAATCACGGAGCCAGCGCCTGCCGATCGGCTCAATCTGGACCGCTCCGGGCTGGTGGGTCTGGTACAGGGTCGAATTCAGTGCTGGGACGCCACGCCGCAAGCCTGGAAAGATACTTCGGTCAGGGATATCGAGAGACTGCAACGCGGCGCAGACAGCAAGGCCTACGTACTCAAAGGTGGCAAGTTGCTCAAGCTGGATGTCAGCCCTGAACACAAGAAAATCCCATTCAGTGCCAGCGCCGCCCTGGCCCAAGTGCCGCGCTCGACCACAGTCGCCATGGGCGAAGAAATCGAGGGCCTGGGTGACCGGGTGATCAGCGCTTTCGCCATGGTCAACGACAAGCAGTTCACCGCGTTGGACGACCAGAATCGACTGACCGCCCACCACAAGGATCGCGACCCCGTCGAGTTGAACCTGCCAGGCCTCGACGGCGCTATTCAGGCCTTGGCGCTGGATGAAAAGCACAACTTGCACGCCCTCACCCAGACTGGAGGCCTGTACCGTTTGCCCAAGGAGGTCTGGCAAGCCGCCCAGCCGGCGGCCGAGTCCCAAGCCCGATGGACGCCGGTCCCCACCCCCGGCGGTCAACCGCTGAGCAACCTCTACAGCAACGATGACAATGCCTTGAGTGCCGAGGTCGAAGGCGCATCGGGGCAAGGTGTGGTGAAGCTCAAGGGCACTGACTGGCATCGTTTCGAACCGCGCCCGGTGGAACAGAATGGCTTGAACGACACGTTTTCTCGAATCTTTCAAACGCACAAAACCAGGCGTATTCCAGGCACCGGAGGCACCATCAAGGCGGAACTCAACGTGCTGGGGCGCGCAGGCATGGAAAAAAGCAACCGTGCCAGCGCCAGCGAGTTCATCAGCGCGCACGTCTTCAAGAGCACGGGCAAAACGCCACGGGTATTGAAGAATATCGGCAACCACATTCAGCATCGCTATCACGGACGCGAAGGCTTGAAACCGTTGTACGAGAGCCAATCGGTGCTGTTCAAGCGCCTTGAACTGATTCATGAAGCCGCACCGGCCGATGCGCCCGGCGTTGACCTCAAAACGCGTATAAAAGCGTTGAATCTCGGCGCCTCAGGCGAGTCGCTGATGAAGGAACTGGAGGCGTTTCGCGATGAACTGGAAAAACACACCTACACCGCGTTGATGGACATCGGTCAAGGCTATGGCAAGTTCACCAACCTGCGCCAGAGCGACGGCCTGCTCAATGTGCATGGCGAGTTGGCCAAATCGTCAACACGCACCGAGCTCGGCAAATCTCTGGCCGATCTGAAAACCAGGCTCAACTTCAAAAGCTCCGGCCACGATCTGGTCAGCGAATTTCAAAATGCGCTGACGCGCATTGCCCCTTCAGCCGAAAACCGTACCGGCCAGTTGCTGCAGAGGCTCAAGGACGCCGGCCTGAAACTGTCACACCAAAAAGCCGACATCCCCCTGGGCCAGCGCCGCGACAGTAGCGACGACATCGGCTTGAGCAAGGCACGCCTGGCACTGGACATGGTGACCCTGCACAGCGTTGGCAAGTTGCTCGACAAACTCGAACTGCTCACCCCTGCAGCCGACACCAAGGCGCTACACAAAGAACTCGAAACCCTGCGCGATATTACCTACGGTAAACACCCGGTCAAGCAAGTCACTGAAATGGGCTTCACCAGTCACGACAAACTGGAAACGACTTACGACGCGATCAAGACCTTTCTCAAGGCATTCAAGAAACCCGACCACGCGGTCAGCGTCAATATGCGTGCGGCCACCGGCAGCAAGGACCAGATTGAACTCGCGGAAAAATTAAAGTCCATGCTCAAGCAACTGGAGAACGGCAACGATGAAATCAGTTTGCTGCGCAGCTATGGCCTGAACATCACCAGCCCTTTCGCCATGTTCGCCAACAGGACGCTTGGGCCCTGGCCATTGGCAGCCGCCACCGGTAACCGCAACTATATGCTCAATGCCGAACGGGGCGAAGACGGCATCGTCCTGCACCTGTTGCGTGAAGCAGTAGGCAGCGTCAGCGCCGGCGTGGGCGGCGGCAAGGATTTCTGGCCAGGTCTGTTCGACGAAAACAACCCAGCCCGTCATGTCGGCATCGGCAACGACCGTCAGCTCACACCCAACCTTCGCTTTGGTGCCGATCTGACCGCCACTGCCACCGGGACGCAACGCGTGGGGGTGGCGTTCCGGGTTCCGGACGACGCGATCGATCACTTCGTCGACGATCTGTTCGAGGGCAAACTGAATCCTCTACAGGTGTTGAACAAAGCCTTTGACCACGAGGCCCAGGAAGCACGGCGCTTCAATTTTGACCTCACCGCCGGCATCAACACCGAGTTGCGCGCAGGGTTCGACCTGTCCGACAAGGACAGCAAGCCGCTGGCCGCCATTGCGCGCCTGGGCGTGGCCGCCAACGTCAATATCAACCTGCTCACTTATACCGACTATTCCCTGACCGAGAATAACGATAAGACCCACATGCGCGAGGGTGGCAAAAATCGTGTTCAACTGGGCAACAATGCACTCGCCGCAGTGCAGGGCCGTGTGCAACTGAGTGTCAGCCACACCGATAACACCCCACCGTCCAAAAAGACCCAGCAGTCGGCCGCCAACAATCTGGGCGTCACAGGCTCTGTGACGGTCGACTCGAAAACCACCAAACGGGTCAAGTTCCGTTACCAGGTCGCTCAGCCGATGACCGCGCAAAGCCTGGCTAAAATCTCTGATGGCCTGGCTGATGCGTTCAAGGACACCGCCTCGCATACCAAACTCAAAGCCCTCGCCGATCCACTGGCCTTCCGCTACGTCGGCAAAGACCCCGATCAAGCGATTCAGGTGCAACTCGAAGAGCTTCAGCGGTTTTTTGCCGACAAACCGTGGCAGAACGACGCGCAGTACCAGGCTCTGCGTGATCTGCGCCGAGCGACCGCTCAACAGCAAGCCTCGGTCAACCAACATAGCGTGTTGGATAACGCCCGATTTGAAAGCAACGCCACCAACCTGTCACGCCTGGACGAACAAAGCATCATTACCAGCATCATCAGCAAGGTGAAGGAGCTGAGCAACCCCAGCAATGCCTCGAGGGTCGCCAGATTCATCAGTGAAGATCCGAAACTCAAGGCGTTGCTCAAAGAGATGCAGGCAAGCGACGGCAACCTGGCCCGTGTCCGGCTCGAACCCAAGGACTCACTGATCGACCGTATCGACGAGGGCAGCCGTGACGGAACTATGACCCAGGGTGAACTGGCCGGCCTGCTGGACAACCGCAACAACCTGCGCATCAAAGCGCTGACGGTCTACCATACCGCCACGCAGCAGGGAGCGTTCACTTCACCCACGCCGCTGGTCAGTTACAACAGCACCGCATCGCTGGCTGTGACCAAAGCGCTCGGCCATATCGCGTTCACCTATGGCGCCGATCAAGACACGCCTGTCGGTTATACGTTCGATGGTGAATTGTCGAGACCTTCCGAGGCATTGAAAGCGGCGACGGGATCGCTGAAAGAGGCAGGCTTCGAACTGAAAAGCTGAATGACGCGCCCCCCTGCAAGCGCCGCAACGAAGCGGCGCTTTGCAGGCAGTCAGGCGTATAACGTTGAGCGGGCTTCCCGTGCGCGGGCGATAAAGCCACGGACAATGTCACAGAATCGCACTTCGTCCAGCGATGCCAACTGATGCTGTGCACACAGCCGAACGTCGCCTTGGTCGACGGCGAACCAGCAACCATGCAAACGGGCGATGTCGAAGTTCATGCTTAGCAGCCGTCGCAAATCCGCCGCTCCTTCCGGGGAGCGGCCGACGCGGCAATGAAACATCACCATCTCGCTGTGCTCAGGCAGTTCGATGACGGCGGCTTGCTGATCGTCGCTGTCGTACAGGGCGCAGACGCCGTTCTGCAGGGTCAGGGGAGCGCCGAGCTGCGCACCGAGGGCGCGAATGAAGCGGTCGAAATCAAGCGGCGGAGTTTTCATCGCTAAGGTCCTTTAGTGGAAAACACAGACTAGGTGGCTCGCCTCTTGTGTGGGCGGCGCAGCACTTCGGGTTCCTGATCCCGGAAAGGATAGAGATGCTGGAAAAGGGTTTTGCCTGCAGGGAACACTGCCCTACGATCGGGGCTGATTCGGTGGCAGAAAACAGCTGAGCCGAAGGTCTACGCTGCGCCGGTAGACTTTCGCAAACCCACTGGTTGACTTCGCCTGACCCAAAATGCGGTCGCAGATATGATTGGCGTTCGTGCTAGCCCTTCATTGCCAGTACTGCCGCTTGGCGGCCCTGAGCCTCAGTCATAGTGCCGTCCTTGACGCTCTTGGCCAGCGCCGCATTTGCGGCCATGATGCCAGCACTGAGCATACCGATAGCGATTTGTAGCGAGGCTGCCTTCGCCTCTTTGGTCTCAGGGTTCATGTTTTGGTCGCTCATCAGCGCCTGAAGTTCGGCCATTTTTTCGGCAAGCTGCTGCTTCAATTCTCTAATCCGTTTCAGGGTTTGCTGAACTTGGTCAGGTAAACCACTTTCCTCGATATCACTGTTATCGGTGCTCGACTGTGCGGATTTCTTCAGGCCCAAGGAGGAGATAGAGACCTCTACCCCTCGCTTGGGTGCAGCAGCTGCCGTATCCGTAGCGGCCGCAGCGACGGACGAGCTCACTCCGTCGTTGGATGCATGTGTGGCAGTGACCAATGAAGATAAAACAGCGGTGTCAACGGCAAGACTTCCTATAGTCGACATGAAAGCTCTCCTTACGTGTTTGGCTTCACGAAATGTATCGGCTTTGTATCTGGATTATTTAAAGTAAATTTCAAACGGACAGGCCGGGCGTGCCAAGCGCCGGCCAGGTATGTGTAAAGCATCACGCGGGCAAGTGACCTTCCCCGCTTTCGATTATTTTCGAAAACTTGAGTACATCCGCTGGATAACTAGAGCCGCCGACCCCACCGCTGTCGGCGAGGTTGGCTAGATTGACCTTGTCCGGCCCGGAGTTATAAGCGCGCAACGCCGCACCGATGTTGCCGAACGCTTGATTCTGGTCGCGCAGGTAGAGAGCACCGGCCATGATATTAGTCTTGGGATCAGTGACATCACTGCCCAGCAAGCCTGGGTTTTGTTGCTGTAAAGATTTGAACGTGTCGGCGTTGACTTGCATCAACCCGGCATCGGCCTTTCCGTTTACATTCGTGCTTGCGGCGTCCAGTTGGCCACGGGATTCGGCCCAGATCTGCCCAGCGATCAAGCTGGCAGGCATGCCTGTAGCCTTGGCGGCTCCCATGATGTCGGCTCTGTATTGCTCAAGCTGCTGCGGCAGATGCAGAGCGCCGCCTCCAGAAAGCGAAGTATCCTGCGCCGCGCTGTCGGCAGGACTATTCACCGATGTGCTTGCCACATTGTCAGCGCCGCCACCAGTGATGCCGCCCGACGTATCACCCGGGTTAACCCCTGCGGCATTGGTGCTGCTACCAGCGGCAACATCGTTGGAAGTACCGTTGGACTGATCCTTGGATTGCGTGAACATCTTCATCAATCCCATCAGCAGGCTCATGAGTTGCTGAACGATATCGGTCGCGCTGCCGTCCACCCCCTTGCTGGCCTGGCGGGTGGATGATTCGGTGCTGTTGGGTGGCTCGAAATTGACCTGAGAACTGTTCTGACCCGCCAATAGAAAAGCACCAGGATCAATGGATGAGTTGCTCGCCGCGTCATTTTGGCTATGTTTGGCCCCCGTACCCAAGCCGTTCAGGGCTGAAAAATCGATGGGCTGTATTTGAGAGGTCTGCAAGGGTCGAATAGACGATATACCGGAACTCATCGTATTTACCTCGTTCAATCAATGGAAAAAGCATTCCGCGATAGACATTCATAGGAGTCACATCCAGGCCAACATCAAGCTGATCGCTTTTGCGTTTCACTGGATTGCCCAAATTGCGCGAACCTAGCTGTGTGGTCCGAAGCAAGCGTTGGTTCCCAAAATAGCTGGGGCAGCGCGCTTTCCGTACCCAAGCCGTAACCCTGTGAATGATGCGTTCTGGCAAGTGGATCGAAACGCCCGGCGGTGCTTGTGAAACCTTTGAATGGCCGGCACTGGACCATCAATCCAACGCAAGAGTGATTGCCCCAGGTAACGTGCATTCACATTAACGTTGTCAACTTCCAACTTTCCACGCCATTACAGGAGGCCACCGTACTGGCAGTTATGCAAACACGATTGTAGTAATGCTCCAGCAAAAATATGGCCGTGGTCACCGCATTGAGTGCCAGTTGATAGCAGGTAAACCCCACCATGAAGGCACACCCATCCAGCTCGTATTGGAGAGGACACGGACCGGTATGATTCACGCCTACAGTACAATAGATTTTATGGGACCCCTATGACGGTGGAGACTCCCCCATGCATCTTCTTGTTTGATGAAAATAGCACCTATAACAAGCCCAAACAGAAGTAGTAACAGACCGCTGGACCTGCACGCAAGCGGTCCATTCAATCAATAGTACTGATCGCCCTTGGAAAAGCCTGTATTGTGGCGAATCACATTATTCTGGAACTGATCCCTCCAAGGCAAGATATCCACACCGATCTTTCTAAGGGTCGCAAGATTGTCCTTTACCGCCTTGATGGCACCGTCCCTTTCCTCGAATTGATTATTACCTATCCAGCGGGCGTTACCCACTTCGCCAATCTGAACTTTGTAACCAGCGTTCATTAAACTATCTATTTCATTGCCTAACCGAACAGAGGCTCCTGTATCATTTGCATACTCGTGGATACTGCCTATCAAGCGAGGATTTCCCTTACCATTGGCTGCCTTCAATTGAGCAGCATACTTGAGCAGCCCGCTTTCCGGACCGGCGGTCTGGCCACCCGCCCAATTGACGTCTTCCACAGCAATGCTTCCCTTATAGCCAGCCCGGCGCGCAGACTTGATCAAAGTGGTTTGCATGTCTGCCCAGTCCTGAGTTGCACGCCCAGCGCCACCGCCTTCATTAAACGTGTCCAATACAAAACTTGAATGCTTGCCGTAGCTTTTTATTACCTTGCTTATGTCATCAGCCGCTTGTTTTAACTTGTCGTCCGTCAGTACAGTAGCCCCGCCGCGATGGGCGTCGGCGCGATAAGTGAATTGCACTTTTACGCCCCGTCTGTCCCCCTCATCAACTAAGGCTTCAAGCTTTTTCATCTCTTGGGAATCGTTGACTTGGTCATGAGTCATTTGGATGCGTAGAGTACCGCCACCCACCGCCTTTAAATCCTTGATCATCTTGGCGGCAGCTGCGGGTGAGGCGATGTCATCAGGATAAACGTTAGCCCCGCCGTGAGACGTGGAATTAGTACTGTCAAGCTGTATGAATGGCGCTAAAACTGAAACTGAATTAGTTTTTTGATTGACCAAAGAAGTAGCATCTGAAGCGCCCGACTGTTTTGTGATACCAGACGAATTACTTTTCAGCATCTTCAAGGAATAAACCAGTGGGTTTTTCGATGCATCCCCAGCGTCAGCCACATCGCCGCTTGCATTTGATGAAGCATAGGTATAGGACTTGGACGCTGTTTCCGACTTGGTACCGACGTTATCAGCTTCGCCAACGGTTGAGGTACTCAAAAAACCATCCTGAAAAGGCGTGCCTTTTGTTGCAGTACGACCACTGCTTCCATATTGTCTTGCGGCTAAATAAACATCGGATATTTTTGCAGAATTAAAATCCATTTTGCGACACTCTAGTTGATTAAAGGCAGCAGATTGATATTGCTATCATGATGGAACAACGATATCTCTTTATTAACGATGCTCAGCGTTCAGGCAGGCGCCAATACTCAGCGTTCAAAACCAAGACAATGGAAAACTTCATATACATACCAGTGCCAAGCGCTCCCCCCCCCCCGCAGCCGTATCAGGCGGGTGGGAATCCGCTAGTGGACGACGTTTTGGCCCCGCTGCGCCGCAGCGACTCCTTTGGCGCTGGTCAAGTGTTCAATCTGCATAGGGGCTCCCTGCCTGGATATTGAAAAAGCGCGCTTTCAGTTTTGACACCGTGGCGGGGGCTGGCCCACGCGCAATGGGCTGTTCGCAGGCGGCCTGGCGTCGATAGTCTTCCACGTAGCACTTCAGCGAATCGGCTAGCGTGCCCATCTGCAACAGGATGCGATTGAGGCTGTCTTCGTCCAGATTTTCCACGGGATGGAAGCTGCGCAACATCAGTTGCCTGGAGTCAGGGTTGTACCCCAGCTCGGTGCTGCGATTTCGACTCGGCTCCAGATTGAGCGCCAGGGTCAATGCGAGGATGCCGTTGTCCTGGGGAATGGTCAGCTCTGCGATCACGATAAAGATGAAGAGCGTGACGTCGTGTTCGGGCAGCCACAGCAGGCATTCTTCGCCGCTGCCCGTGCGCACCGTGTACTGCCCGCACGGACCTGGCGGGGTGTCGACACCCCGCATGCGCAACCACTTGGACAACCGCTCCTGCGCATCTACAGGTCGCATGGACGTATCCTGATCTTCGATAGCGATAAACGGTTCACGATTTTTCGGCCGCTGATGCCCAGCACGGAGGTCACGCCAATAAAGAAAGGACTACTGTTGATCGTATTCATGCTGGTGTCACCGCCAGAGGAAATGGATGGGGCCGAAATACGCAGAACGTCCCCACGCGCAGACTGAGTGGCATCGAGCTGGAGAAAGGTTCCATGCACCGCCAACCACCGTGCTGGCGCTTGGCGCTGCCCCCCTGTACTGGGCGCTGTAACCGAAGGGTGGGCGCAGCCTCGCCCGCCTGGTGCGCCGCCTCGGCTTTTTCGCTCATGTAGCTCGCCCCTTGCCGACAGCTGTGCCTCGAATCCGCAACTGTCACTCGCTGAATGCCCTGCCACGCGGAACCGGTTTTCAAGGAGAGCCGGAAGGGGTACGCGCTGAGCAAGCAAAAAAGCCACCCCCGCACCCGGTTTTCAGGGTTTGAGCAACGCACCGTAGTCAGGGCTGATCTCGGCCAGGATCATCAGCGCGGCAGCGCCCAGCGCCACGGTGTCCTGCCCCGCCGCGCCCATTTGAACACGCGGGTAGCGGCGATCCGATCGGCTGCTGATCGAGCGACTCAAGGGCTCAAGACCAGCGATCAGGCGCGCCAGAACAGCCTCGGGCAAGAAGCCGCCGATCAAGATGGTTTGCGGGTCGAGCATTGATTCGAGGATGTTGATGGCTTGGCGCAACGCTGGCACTGCCTCCTCCAGCCAGGCGTCGACGCCCTGCTGGAGATCGGGGTCGCTCATGTCCCAGAGCGCCGGGCTCTCGTCGGCGGGTCGACCCAGGTGTTCCAGTAACGCGGCAATGGACAGGTAACGCTCCAGACAGCCCAGGTTCCCGCAATGGCAAGCCTTGCCTCCAGCGATGAGGGTCATGTGCCCGATCTCTCCGGCATTGTGCCAATGCCCGGGGTACAAGCGATTACCCAGATACATCCCGGCCCCCAAACCGGTACCGATGAACACATGGACGAAGTCATGAAGTTCACTTGCCAGGCCGTGCAGCCTCTCGCCCATGGCCGCTGCAGTGGCGTCGTTTTCGATCAATACCGGCAAGCTGCTGTGGTCACGCAGCTGCGTGGCGATGTTTGGATCGTCCCACCCTGACAATGCCGTCGGGCCCACTGCCGTGATCCCCTCCACATTGAACGGTCCGGGCAAGGCGATGCCGACCCCCAGAAAACGCCCCGCAGGACGCAGTTGGCGAAAATCGCGGATGCTGTCGAGCAGCAACGGCTTGGCTTGCTCGAACGTCGGGTAGCTGACAGCCAGAGTAACGCGCGCCAACGCCTTGCCCGACAGGTCGAGCAGTACCCCGATGATGCGATGTTGCTCGACGTGAAAGCCGACGGAATAGCCGCCGTCGGGGTTGATCGACAGCGGTACGGGCGGTTGGCCGCGCCCGCCTTTCTGCGCTGCGTGCGACAGCAACATGCCCTCTTCTTGCAGTTCGGTCACGATGTTGGACACGGTCTGCGCCGTCAACGAAGTGAGCCGCGTGAGGTCTGCACGGGTTAGCCGCCCGCCCTGTCGAACGACTTCGAGTATGACCCGACGGTTGTGTTGGCGGGCGTGTTCGGCGTTGGTGCCGGTGGTGACGGGAAGAGCCTGATGGGGATTTTTCATGAGGCGATGATCGGTCAATCTGATTAATTAAATCAAGTTGAATTAATATTAATATCGTGGTTTTCTATGCGCGCCGGACAGGCATTGCCAAAGAGCAGTCGTCCTGGCCACGAAAACAACAAGATCAATCCGATAGACGCCAGTTCCTGGTCTGCGAACCCTTTGCAAACTGCCCATTACATTCCGTCTATCGATTCAGAGGTCGTCACCATGAGCGCAGCGCCACCTAACGGGCAGGTCTCGTCCGCAATTCGTCGCAAAATCGGTTTGTTTCCGGCCATCACCTTGAATATGAGTCAGATGTGCGGTGTTGGCCCCTTCATCACTATCCCTGCCATGATTGTCATCATGGGTGGGCCCCAGGCCTATCTGGGCTGGATTCTCGGCGCCTTGCTGGCCTTGTGCGATGGCCTGGTGTGGGCGGAACTGGGCGCGTCGATGCCGGGTACGGGCGGTACTTATGTGTATCTGCGCGAGGCGTTTGGCAAGCGCTCGGGCAAGTTGCTGCCCTTTTTGTTCGTCTGGACCGCGATGTTGTTCATCCCGCTGATCATGTCCACCGGGATCATCGGATTCGTACAGTATTTGAGCTGGTTCTGGCCGGACATGAGCCCAACCGCCGGCAACCTGATCGGCGTGGCCTTGATCTGGCTCATCGTTGCCATGTTGTGGCGCAAGATCGAATCCATCGCCAAATTGAGCATCGTCTTGTGGCTCATCATGCTGGTCAGTATCGGTGCCCTGATCCTTGCCGCCCTGACCCACTTCCATGCGGACCTCGCCTTCAGCTTCCCGGACGGCGCATTCGACTTCGGCGCCAGCAGCTTCTGGTTCGGCCTGGCGGGCGGGCTGACGATCGGCATCTATGACTACCTGGGTTACAACACCTCGGCCTATCTGGCGGGCGAAGTCGACCAGCCAGGCCGGGTAATTCCCAAATCGATCATTCTGTCGATCGTCGGCATCCTGGCGATATACCTGTTGATGCAGGTCGGCGTACTGGGTGTGGTCGATTGGCACCGCATGCTTGATCCAGACTCGGCCGCCTACAAGTCCGTCGCCTCGGTGGTGCTGAGTGAAACCTGGGGCAACACCGCTGCGGGCATTGTGACCGTGTTGATCCTGATCACCGCCGTGGCCTCGGTGTTCGCCGGCTTGCTGGGCGGCTCGCGGGTGCCGTTCGAAGCGGCGAATGACAAAGTATTCTTCAGTGTCTTCAGCCGCATCCATCCTCAGCACCAGTTTCCTACCTACGGCATCCTGAGCATGGGTGTACTGACCTCTGTGGGCTTCATGATCGGCCGGATGACCGATCTGACGACACTGATCCAGCTGTTGACCACCGTGATGATCCTGGTGCAGTCGGTGGCGCAGGTCATCTCGCTGTTGGTGCTGCGCAAGACCAAGCCGCATCTCGCACGGCCGTACACCATGTGGCTGTACCCGGTACCCGCCGTGATCGCGCTGCTGGGCTGGGTCTACATCTACATCGCGTCCAACCACAATGCCCCGGGCGCCTACCCGATCCAGTGGTCGCTGGTGTGGGTCGCCGCAGGCGGCATAGCCTTTCTGTTCTGGGCCCGCGTACACAAGCTGTGGCCTTTCAATAAGTGATGAATACGATGCTCAAGCTGATCGAACCCACCGCCGTGACGATCCCTGCGCGAGGACTGCTGCTCGCCATCGATGTGGGCGGCACCAAAACGCAAATCGCCTGCTACGACGTTGCCAGCGCTCAATTGCGCACGTGCATCCTCGCTACCCATTCCGAATCTTTGCCCGGCGTGCCGAGCCTGGAACGGATTCTGGAGGCAGCGCGCGATTGCGTGGCAGCATTCAGGGGTTTACCGCTGTTGAGCGTCGCGGCTGTGTTTCCCGGCGTGATACGTGGGTCGACTCTGCTAATGGCCCCGAATACCCCGGGGTTCGAAGGGCTCGACCTACGGTGCCTGATCACCCACGGCCTGGGCTGCGCATCGGTCAGTCTGGACAACGACGTCAAGGCGGGCGCGTTGGCAGAGGCTCGCTGGGGATCGTTGGCCGGGATCGATAACGCAATCTATCTGAACCTGGGCACGGGACTGGCGGCTGCCGCCATCGTCAACGGTCAACTGATGCGCGGACAGAACGGCGCAGCCATGGAGATTGGTTACCTGATGTCGCCGTTCCTCGACCCTGCGCGGTCGGCACAATGGCCCGCCTATGCCACCGGAGCAGCGCCCCTGGAGGAGTTGTTTTCCGGCACTGCACTGAACCAACTGGCGGTGCAGATGCTCGGCCTCGGGCATCGTGCACCGGACCTGTTCTCCAGTCGCGACGCCCAAGTATGCAGTGCCTTGGAGCAGCGAATCGCCGCGTGTGCGGTGCAGGTCGCCAATCTGGCTGTGGCGCTGGATGTCGAACGTATCGCCATTGGCGGCGGCCTGTTCCGCCAGTCCTCGACATTGGCGCCATTGTTCGAGCAGTTGATCGCACGCGTCGTGCCCTTCCCTCCTCAATTGGTGGCGGCGTATTTCATCCAGGATGCGCCGCTGTGGGGGGCACTGAGCATGGCCCTGGAGGCAGCTGGGCTGGATGCACTCGCGCCACAGCTGATTGCTGCCGCAAATGCACCCAACGCTCGCACAAACCCTCTTGACTGAACCCTTTATGGAGCCCGTCGATGTCATTGATGTTGAGTGAAACTCTGTCCATTCCTTCGATCCTGGAGCACATGCTCACCGAAGATTTTGCGGTACGCCGTATCGCTTTGGACATGGCTGCTGACCTGCCGGAATTGATGATCACTTTGGCACGCGGCAGTTCGGACCACGCGGCGGCCTACCTCTGCCACGCGATGATGAGTGAGATTGGCGTACCGAGCCTGTCGATTCCGCCCTCGCTGGTCAGCTTGCACCGGGCGCCGCTGCGCTTGAAAAAGTGCTGGGTGGCGGCGCTCTCGCAATCGGGCAAAAGCCCGGACCTGATCGCCAGTGCCCGCTACCTTAAACAGCGCGGTGCCACGGTAACGGCGCTGGTCAATACTGCCCATTCGGAGCTGGCCGAGGTCAGTGATACCCAGGTCCTGCTGCCCGCAGGCCTTGAGCACAGTGTCGCGGCAACCAAAAGCTATGTGGCAATGCTGATGGCTAGCGCCCAAATTGTCGCCCACCTTGGCCATGCGCTGGGGGGCAGCGACACGCTGGCCAGTGCGTTGCAGCAGTTGCCAGAGCAAATGCGCGCGGTAGCCCATCAGGATTGGTCAGAAGCAGTAGAGGTACTGGCCAAGGCTGACAAGATGCTGGTCATCGGCCGCGGCTGCGCGTTGCCGATTGCCCAGGAGGCAGCGCTCAAGCTCAAGGAAACTTCGGGTATCCAGGCTGAAGCGTTCTCCAGTGCAGAAGTTCGCCACGGACCGATGGAAATCATCGTGCCTGGGTATCCCGTGCTGGTCTTCGCCCCCAGCGGCCCGGAACAAACCGGTACGCTGGCATTCGCCCACGACATGCGCGAGCGTGGCGCCCAAGTATTGGTCGTCGCGCCCCCCGACGCATTGAGCTGCGCCTCGCTGCCCAGTGTGTCGACGGGCCATCCGTTGCTTGAGCCGTTCACCATGATTCAGGGGTTCTACCAGATTGCTGCACAGCTGGCAGTTGCCCGTGGACGCAATCCGGATCAACCGCAATTCCTGAAAAAAGTCACCGAGACGCGCTGACGATAATGACCAGGCAACCTTGGGCCGTCGACTTACCAACGGTAGCCCTCGCGGCAAGGGATCGCCCAACAATGCATCGAGTATCGGGTCTGAGCGGTCGACACAGGGCCGCCCCAGCCGTTTTTGCGGTTCTCATCAACCGATCATTTGATACCAAGCTCTCTTATCTGGCCGATAGATCCAGGGAATTAAAATGTTTGCTAAAAAATCGCTCAAAGCAGAACTGCTGCGCAATGAATTGGAGTTATCGTTTCTTCGCCAGGTCCGCGCTGGCCTGGACGCAGAACTGATCACGTTCAGCGTAGGCCCTGATGACCGGATAGTAAGCGGTAACATTCGTTTCTGCGCTTTGTTCGGCCCGGTGACTGAATTGTCTCCCGGCAGATCATTGAGCGATTTGATACCCGAGTGCTCAAAAACACTTGCATGCTATCGGGACCTGCGCAAAGCAGTGGTGAGTGGAACCTCGATTTGCGATCGATACCGCTTTTTAAAGGCTGACGGGGGGCTGGTCTGGCTTCAGGCCAGTTGGCAGCCGATCATCGATGGCAATGGAAAGGTATTGCGTATGGTGTGCATCGGGATGGATATCACCCAGGCCGCTGAAATGGAACGTGATAACGCGAACTTGATCAACGCGTTGCAGCGCTCAACCGCCATGATCGAATTTGATCTGCAAGGCAACATCCTGGTGGCGAATGAGCAATTCCTCGCCACCATGGGTTACAGCCTGAGTCAGCTTCAAGGCAAGCATCACTCCATGTTTTTCTCGCGCGGCGATACTTCCTCTGCCGAGTATGCAGAATTCTGGCAGCGCCTTAACCGCGGAGAGTTTATCGCCGGCCGTTTCAAGAGGCGGGACAGTCAAGGCCGAAACGTTTGGTTGGAAGCCACCTACACACCGGTTCGCGACATGCAGCAACGTCTCTACAAAGTGGTCAAGTTCGCTAGCGTGATCACTGAACAGGTGGACAGGGAATCCAAAGTCAACGAGGCCGCGGCAACCGCCTATGAAATTTCCAGACAAACCGACCTCAGTGCCGAGAACGGTAATGGTGTGGTTCGCCAGACCGTAGAAACCATGGAACGCATTGCTCGGGAAATGGTGTCCGCCTCTTCTGGCATCCAGGCGTTGGGCAAACAATCATTGCTGATCAGCACTATCGTGCAGACCATCGGTGGAATTGCCAACCAGACCAACCTGCTGGCCTTGAACGCCGCGATTGAAGCTGCCCGCGCAGGCGAACAAGGCCGCGGATTTGCTGTCGTCGCCGAGGAAGTCAGGCTGTTGGCCAACCGAACGACCTTTGCCACTGGGGAGATTGTAGAGGTGGTCCAGAAAAACCGGCGGCTGGTGGATGAAGCTGTCGCCAGCATCACCCACAGCAGAGACCAGGCTCAAGCAGGACTGGAGCTGGCGAACGAAGCCGGCGAAGTCATCCTCGAAATACGCGAGGGTGCTAAAAGGGTGGTAGAGGCTGTAGGGCAATTCGCAAATAGACTGGCGTGAGCGACGCCTCAATCGCCAGCCTATAAAAGGGCTGGCGATGCTACAGCACCGTGCGGATGATCTGCCTCGCACCGCACGCCGGCTGGACAGAAACCCGCCGCGAGGCTGCAGCGGGTTCCGAGCTGAGTCACTTATTCCTTTCCCCAGAACTGGCTGTTGGTGAGCAGTCGAGGATTATGGCCATCACGGTTTGCACCAATGTAGTTAGCCCAGCCACCGATAAGGGCTTTATAGCTGGGGAACGTGTAATAAGTGCCTTTGCCTGAATCGCCTTGATCGGTCCAGGCAGTGGAACCGACCTGCTGTTTGGTTTCGAATACCGCGAAGCCGATTTCGCGAATGGCGCCACCCGCCACCTGTTCATTTTTTCGAGCGTTGAAGTAGGAGATCAAATGAATGCGCTGACCTCTTGGACCCACGTAGTAACTGGTGAACCCCGCCATATCGCGTACCCACTGGGTTTTGTCACCGCCCTCTGGCACGGCGGCGATCTCCGGAATGGCAATCGGCTTATTAGGTGCTATATCAGCTAATTTATCGAGAAAAGGCTTGAGCATTTTTTCAGGACTTTGCCAACCTGATGCCTGATAAGGCCCCCAGTTATAAGCGTCGACACCGACCCAGTCGACATATTGGTCCCCCGGGTAGAGCGACTTCATGGAGCGACTGCAGGTACAGTTCATGGGTATCCACATCCATTGAA
>CAJCIO010000045.1 GCA_903970465.1 Gammaproteobacteria bacterium | reverse complement strand
CCTCTTGGCGCAATACCCCGAAAGATCGGTCGTCATTGACGCCCACGGCCCTGTCCAACGGCGTCCAGAAGCTCGGCCAACCGGTGTGGCTGTCAAATTTGGTCGCCGAAGAGAACAACGCCAGGTCGCAACCCGCGCAGGCGAAAATGCCGTCGCGGTGCTCGTCATTCAAGGGGCTGGTGTAAGGGCGCTCGGTGTCCGCTTCGCGCAGCACCTTGTACTGTTCAGGGTTGAGGATGGTGTGCCACTCCTCGGGGGTGTGGGTGACCTCGAACACCTGCGCGGCGTCGGCCTGGCTGACCAGCCCGGCGCCGCTGGAAAATAGCCGTGGGAACCCGCCGCTCAAGGCAAGCGCGCCAAAACCACCGCCTGCCACCAGGCTGCCTAGCAGAAAATTACGCCGTGAATACATGGTCTTCTCCCGTGCTGATACCCGCTGTGGCACACAGAGTAGGACCGCGAGGATCGCCAAATCCTCCCTGGAAGTTAAACAATCCGTGATAACTCGCGGTACACCCTTAAAGGGAACAGCCGACCGCACAGCGCTGGGGCCCTGAAAACCAGCCGTTATCAGCATTCCGGCCTTCTGGACGCTGCCGCCCAAACTGCTGGCAGGGGCTGGCGCGGGTGCGGCAGGCGGTATTGCGGTGATCAACACCCTCGGGCAATTCGGCGGCATCGTCAGCCCGATCATGGTCGGGCGTATCAAGGACCTGACCGGCAGCACCACCCCAGCGCTGTACGTGATCGGCCTGGCGATATTGCTGGCTGCCGCATTGCTGATGTGGGGATTGCCGGCGAAGTTGCGCGCACTGGATCAGAGGGATTGAACGGCATTGGCGAGGCTGGTGAGGAAACAGCAGCGCCAAGCAGCGCCAATGGCTACCGCTCGTCGCATAAATAGCAATTTGCCATCATCTAGGGAGAACCAAGATGCCATCGCTGTCGTAGATAGGGTTAGCGGGCCGCGATTACACGGAAACACTCGGTCAGTACACCTAATGATTAGGAGGCACCCGTCTAACGCTGTTTATTCCTGACATTAAAGGTACTGCACATGAAACTCGCCTATCTCTGCTCTGCTGCCCTACTCGCCATGCTCGGTGGCTGTGCTTCCAATTCTGCCGGCTCCGTGGGTGCCGTGTTCCACACCGCTTCCGGACAGAACATCACCGCCGCCACAGCGCCCGAATACAAGAATGGCCGCTACCAGTTCGTCGACGCCGCTGGCACCAAGCAATCGCTCTACCTCTCGCAGGTGACGTCTGTTTCGCACCGATAATGGTCTGTGACGATAGCCGATGCCGACATCTGCTCGGCATCGGAACGCCATTCGACAAAAAGCGGACCTGGCAAACGACTCACTGCATCGACACCTGCTCAAGCATCAATCGACGATGAACAACTTGGCGCCCTTAGCGCTTGACGAACGGTGAGCCTGCGCGTTGTCGGCCACCTGGTAGCTCATCCCGGCGGTCAATGTGAAGGTGCGACCGTCCTCGAGTTCGGTCTCCAGCTGACCTTCCAGGCAGAGCAGGATGTGACCCTTGAGGCACCAATGGTCGGCGAGGTAGCCAGCGCTGTATTCAACCATTCGCACTCTTGCATTGCCGAACTGGCAAGTGTGCCAGTACGCCGTGCCGGCCTCCCCCGGATGCGTGGTGGGAGGTATTTTTGACCAGTCGGTAGTGCCGAAGGGGATGTCGGTCAGTTCCATGGGTGTCTCGTCCAAGAAAGGAGTTTCAATCCTACCGATGGGGTAACTGGCCCAATAGAGACAGATGAGCCTTATTTCTTCAATACTTCCACTTGTGGCGCTCAGCCCCACCCCTGAACCTCGTGGCCTGACCCGATGTCGTAACCCCACCCCCGTCCTGCCGTCATAAAGGTGCTCCATGAATCTGATACCCGCGCTGAACGACAACGCTCACGTCCTGGTATGCGGGGCCAGTGAAGGTATCGGTTTGGCACTGTGCGCGGCGCTGCTCGCTCGCGATGACGTCGCTCAGGTATGGGCCGTATCGCGTACTGCCAGCCTCTCCAGCGGGCTGGCAACGCTTGCCGAGCAATACGACCACCGCCTGAATCGCGTTGACTGCGACGCCCGCGACGAATCCTCCCTCCAAGCACTCGCCAGTAACGTTATGGAGTCATGCAAGCATCTGCACCTGGTGATCAGCACGCTGGGCATCCTTCATCAGGACGGGGCAACAGCGGAAAAAGGCTTGGCGCAGCTCACACTTGCAGGCCTGCAGGCGAGCTTTGCGACCAATACCTTTGCCCCCGTGCTGTTGCTCAAGCACCTACTTCCGTTATTGCGTAAACAACCTTGCACCTTCGTCGCGCTCTCGGCCAGGGTGGGTTCTATCGGCGATAACCGGTTGGGCGGTTGGTACAGCTACCGAGCCAGCAAAGCGGCGCTCAATCAGCTGCTGCATACGGCCAGTATCGAATTGAAACGCCTGAACCCGGCCTCCACCGTGCTGGCCATACACCCGGGCACCACGGACACAAGGCTGTCTCAACCCTTTCAAGCGAACGTGCCGGAGGGCAAGCTCTTCGAACCGGCCTTTTCAGCGGATCGGATCATCGAGTTGGTCGGCGCCCATGGGCCCTCCGATAGCGGCAGCTTCTGGGCCTGGGATGATCAAGCCATCGTCTGGTGATCCCTCCGGACAGCCCGCACGCTTTTTGGAGGCGATGCAAGGTCATCGATTGCCCTGCCCACTGCTCCGCAAACGGGTGCGATAAGCCTGGGCCGTCATACCCTCATTGCGCCCCGATCGGGCCTGTCATCGCCGTGAACTGGCTCTGCTTGTGCTGAACCTTGTCGAGCACTTCAGCCGGGGTCGACTCGCGGAACACCACCATGTGGCCGACTTCCTTGCCGCCCTCGGTCACTCGCTCGATATCGTTGATCATCCACGTGGTCAACTCGTCGGCCGTGATGCCCAGCTCGGCGGCCACGCACTGGTGAAGCTCGACGTCGGAATGGTTGGAAGGGTCTTGGTTCATTGTGCTTGCTCCTTCAGGGATGGTTAAGTTCAGTCCGCGCAGGGGCTGCACAGTTCAGTCGCGTTTCAATCCGCCCCTGCGGGTGAAGGTGATGCAGGCACGCGATATACGCTTTGCTGTAACCTTGCGCTCCAGAGTGCACCCGGAGGGTCTCCACACCTGCCCTACCGCTCAACGCCGAAGAGAGAATCAGCATGTTCAACCGTTTATCATCCGGGCTGTTCGCCCTGATGCTGCTCTGCATCACCCTGCCGGTCTGCGCCCAATCGGCCAGCCCCGCACCTGCGGTCAGCAGCGTTGCCAGCGCCAGCGATGCAGCTGACCAGGACGAGGGACCGACCCTGGAGGCACTCAGCGACCAGCTGGATCAGATTCGCCAGAAAGTCACGGTAAACGCCAATGACGACCTGCTCTCGGCCCTGCGCCAAGGCGCGCTGCAGGTGCAGAAACAAGTCGATGATCTGTCATCCCGCCAAGCCACAGAGCTCGAACACCTGCAGGATCAGCTGAAGATCCTCGGCCCGGCGCAACCCGATGAAACCCCAGCGTTCAGCGCTCAGCGCAAAACCTTGACCGCGCAGCAGAACGCGCTGGTCAAAGACCAGAGCCAGACCACCACCCTCGGCCAGTCAGCCCGCGATCTGGCCACCCAGATCGTCAGTCTGCGGCGCAGCCTGTTCGACTCGCAGATCAGTACCCGCTCGGCCAGCCCGTTGAGCTCGGCGTTCTGGTCCAGCCTGATTCGTCCGACCGACGACGACCTGGGGCGCATCCGAGGGTTGATGGATGATGTCCGCGGGGTGTTCGCCACGGCGCTGGCGCCCGGCAAGCGAGTGTTCTTCGCCACAGTGGTGATCGCTGCCTTGGTCCTGTGGGTGGCGGGCCGCCGCCTGCTCGAGCGCCTGCTCATCTGGTCCATGATCCGCTGGTTGCCCGAAGGCCGCCTGCGCCGCAGCGCACTGGCGCTGGCCGTGGGCCTGTCGACCATCGTCACCATCGCTGCGGCCACTGCCCTGCTGCGCTGGGGCATCACCAGCAATGCGGTACTCAGCGCCGATGTCATCAACCTGCTCGGCCAGTTGCAGACGCTGGTGATCTTCTGCGCCTTCATCGTCGGCCTGGGCCGCGCGCTGTTGATGGTCGCGTACCCGTCGTGGCGCTTGCCGCACATCCCTGACCCGATCGCCGCGGCGCTGGGCTACTTCCCCCCCGTGCTGGCATTGGCGTTGCTGATCATCGGCACCCAGGAGCGGATCAACAGCGTGATCGCCAGTACCCTGGCGCTCACGGTGGCGGTCAACGGCCTCACGGCGCTGGCCATTGCGCTGGTGTATATCTTCGGCCTGTTGCGCTATCGCCGCACCCGTCGGCGCCACGAACTGTCGCGTCCGGCGGGCGTCACCGGGTTGCTGCCTTTCATCGCAGCGGTGTGGGTGGGCTTCAGCCTGCTGGCGCTGCTAGGCGGCTACCTGACACTGGCCTACTTTTTGGCGGTCAAGCTGTTGTGGATGAGCGCAGTGGCGGCCACGGCCTATCTGTTGATCGCCTTCTTTGGCGACCTCTGTGAAACCCTGCTGTCGCCCAAGCTGCCCGGCGGCCTGGCACTGGGTTCGGTGCTGGGTTTGTCCGAGCGCCACCAGGCTCAGGCCAGCACCCTGCTGGCGGGCATCGGGCGCACGTTGCTGCTGGCCACCGCGCTATTGCTGGCGTTCTTGCCGTCGGGTTCGAGCCCGGGCGAGTTGCTCGAAGGCTTGACCCAGGTGGGCCTCAGCGACAAGCCGCTGGGCAACCTCAACATCCTGCCGGCCGACATTCTGCTGGCCCTGGTGCTGCTGGCCGCCGGCTTGCTGTGCCTGCGCGTGCTCAAGGAATGGCTGGGCGAGAGCCTGCTGCCGGAAACCAACCTGGACGCCGGCATGCGCGCCTCGCTGGTGACGCTGGTGGGCTACGTGGGCATGGTGTTGCTGGCGGGCGTGGTCATGTCGACCCTGCACATCAGCCTCACCAACCTGACCTGGGTGGTCAGTGCGTTGTCGGTAGGGATAGGGTTTGGCCTGCAAGCGATCGTGCAGAACTTCATCTCCGGGCTGATTCTGCTCACCGAACGACCCGTCAAGGTGGGCGACTGGGTCAGCCTGGCGGGGGTCGAAGGCGACATTCGCCGGATCAACGTGCGCGCCACCGAAATCCAGATGTCGGACCGCTCCACGGTGATCGTGCCCAACTCGCAGTTCATCACCCAGAACGTGCGTAACGTGACCATGGGCAACGCGCTGGGGGTAGTGGGCATCACCCTGACCCTGCCGCTCGACACCGATGTCATGCAAATACGCGAGTTGCTGCTAAGCGCCTTCACCGAGCATGAAGCGGTGCTCGACACTCCAGCGCCCTCGGTGTCCTTCAAGGACCTGACCACCACAGGGCTGATCATCAGCGTGAGTGGCTACGTCAACAGCCCCCGTTCGGTGGGGGGCACCCGCAGCGACCTGCTGTTCACCGTGCTGGGCCGCTTGCGCGACGTCGGCGTGGCCTTGTCGACCCCGCAGAGCATGGTGCTGATCAGTGAGGACCCGAACAAGACGGCGGTGTGACAGGCAATGGCGGGCGCCAAGGCCTGGACTTTGGCGCCAGTCGCAGGCGCTACTGTCGGTCGAATAGCAGCCTCACGGCTTAGGCTGCCAGGGCGGTGAAACAGACCGCGGTCGGCCAGTTCGCCTGCGGGTGGCGGCGCGTAATCGCTACACCACCAACGCGCGCCGCAACGCCTGTTGCCACGCTTCGTACTGCCCTTGCAACGCCCGATGCGGGTTGGGCTCGAAGGGTTCGCGGGGGCGGTCCAGCGCCAGCAACGCGTCCTGATCGGTCCAAAGGCCCAAGGCCTTGCCCGCGAGGTGCGCAGCGCCTAACGCCGAAACTTCCGGTGAAAGGCTGCGGATGACCGGACGGCTCAGCAGGTCGGCGAGAAATTGCATCAGCCAGCGGTTGCGCGTAGCGCCGCCATCGACCCAAATCTCCCTGAGCGGCTCGCCGATATCCTGTTCCATGGCCTCGAACACGTCCCGTATCTGGTAGCCGATCGACTCCAGTGAAGCGCGCACGATATGGGCTCGCGAACTGGCTTCGGTCAGGCCGCAGATCACTCCACGAGCATGCGCCTGCCAATGCGGCGCGCCGAGCCCGGACAGCGCGGGGACGAAGTACACACCGCCGTTGTCAGGTAACGCGGCGGCCTGCTCGGTCAGCGCGTCCAACGACTCGGCGCCGGGTGCGTCACTGGCTAGCAGCTTTGCCGCCCACTGCACGGCCGCGCCGGTGTGCACGATATTGCCCTCCAAGGCAAAGGTGGGCGTGCTGCCGTCGTGCCAAGCCAGCGTGGTCGACAGGCCGTGGGCTGAAGCCAGTGGCCCCGCCATGGGCGTCATCAATGACGAGCCGGTACCCAGCGTGGCCTTGACCCGCCCGGGGACAAAACCGCCCTGCCCGTACAGCGCGGCATGGGAGTCACCGATCATCGACAGCACGGCCAGCCCGGCTGGCAGCGTGCCCAGCGCCACGGTCTCGGCAAAAAAACCCGCGCTCGGCAAAATCTTCGCCAGCGCTTGACGAGGGATGCCGAAGAGCGCCAGCAATTCGTCGTCCCAGTCACCGGTGTGCAGGTTGTAGAGCTGCGTGCGCGCGGCATTGGACGGGTCGGTAGCAAAGACCTGGCCGCCGCTAAATTTCCACAGCAGCCAGCTGTCTACGGTGCCCAGGCAGATCTCGCCTGCGGCGGCGCGGGCATGGCCATCGGGCAACTGGTCGAGCAGCCAGCGCATCTTGCCAGCCGAAAACATCGGGTCCAGGGTCAGGCCGGTCTTGGCGAGCACACCGGCTTCGTGGCCTTGCGCATGCAACTCGGTGCACAAGGGCAGCGAGCGTCGGCATTGCCAACTGACGCAGGGGGCCAGGGCGGCGCCGGTCTGCCGGCTCCAGGCCAATACCGATTCACGCTGATTGCTGATGGCCAGGGCATCGACGGGGCACGCCACTTGGGCCAGGCATTCCTCGATGCTGGCCAGGGTGCTGGTCCAGATCTCTTCTGGGTCCTGCTCGGAAAAACCCGGCTGCGGGTGGCTGAGTCCCAGGGGCCTGGAGGCCCGCGCGACCACTTGGCCGTGCAGGTTGACCAGCACCGCCTTGGCGTTGCTGGTGCCTTCATCAATAGCCAGAATCAAGGGCGTGCGATCGCTCATTTCATGGCCCTCAGCACAACCGCAACGCGGCGGCAGCAATACCGGCTGCATCGATGCAATGCAAGGCCCGGGTGGCCTCGCGCGCCCCTGCGGCGGCGTACTCGCCGTCGGCGATACCCAAGCGAATCAGCGGCACGCCCAGCCCGGCCTCGGCCAGCACTTCAGCGACCACGCTGCCGACGCCGCCATTGATGTTGTGCTCTTCTACTGTCACCACCCCGCCCTTGCCGGTGAGCGCTTCAAGCAGTGCTTCCCGGTTCAGCGGCCGAATCGAGGACAGGTTGACGACCTGCGCGGCCACGCCCTTGTCGGCAAGCAGACCGGCGGCGTCGACAGCCTCATGCACCACCGAACCAAGGGCAACGATCGTTACGTCAGCGCCTTGGCGCAGCACGTCGACCTGACCCGCAACGAATCGGTAATCGCTGCCGTGCAACGACGGCAGCGGCTTGCCATCCAGGCGAATGTACACCGGGCCCACATGGCGCAACGCGTAATCGGCAATCTGCCGGCATTCCAGGGGATCGGCCGGCGCAAAGATCTGCACGTTGCCAAAGCCGCGCATCACCGAAATATCGTCGATGCTGTGGTGGGTGCTGGCCAACGGGCCGTAGCTGGCACCGGCATTCAGGCCGAACATCTTGACGTTGGCCTGGTTGTAGCACACGTCTACCTTGATCTGCTCATTCGCGCGGGAAATCAGAAACGGCGCGGCGTTGCAGGTAGCCGCCACCTTGCCGCCCAAGGCCAGGCCGGCGGCCACGCCCACCAGCGTCTGTTCGGCGATACCGACGTTGACCAGGCGCTCGGGGAAGCGCTTGACGAACGGGCTGATCTTGGCCGTCGAGGTGGAATCGCTGACCACGGGCACCAGGTCGATGCCGGCGTCCACGGCGGCGATAAAGGCATCGGTCATGATGGTTGCGAAATGCTCGGCTTCAGACATGGCTCAGCTCCTCCAGCGCAGCGGCGATTTCATCGTCTTTGGGCACCCGGTGGTGCCATTCGGGACGCGCTTCGATAAACGAAACACCCTTGCCCTTGACGGTATGAGCAATCAATACCTGCGGCGCACCACTGCGCCCCTGCATGGCCTCCAAGTGCTCGATCAACTGCGCCGGATCATTGCCGTCACACTCACTGACGGCGAACCCGAACGCCGCCCATTTCACGTCCAGCGGGTCGAGCGGCATGATATCGGCGGTCAAGCCCGCGAGTTGCAGTTTGTTCTTGTCGACGATCACGAAGAGATTGTCGAGCTTGTATTTGGCCGCACACATGGCCGCTTCCCAGTTGGAGCCTTCAGCCAACTCGCCATCCCCGGTCAACACGTAGATGCGCCGTTGGCTGCCGGACATTTTTGCCGCCAGCGCGAGCCCTACCGCAACCGGCAAGCCGTGACCCAGAGCACCGGTGTTGAGCTCGATGCCGGGGGTTTTCTGGCGTACCGGGTGGCCTGGCAGGTGTGAATTGAAATGCTGGTAGGTCGCCAGCCAGTCAAGGGGGATGTAGCCCGCCTCCGCCAGGGCGCAATACAAACCGCCGACACCGTGGCCTTTGCTCTGGATATAGATATCGCGCTCAGGGTCCTGAGTGCGTTCGGGCGCCACGTCGAGTATCCGAAAGTAAAGGGTAGCGAGGATGTCCGCTTCCGAGAGGTCAGCACCGGTGTGACCACCGGCCGGGGAGTTGGCATTGAGATGGATGATGTGCCGCCGGATCAACCGGGCTCTTTCGCGAATCTGCGTGGCGTCGTACCGGAAACCATTCATGAACTGTCCCTCGTGAGCTGCCTCGCGGGGGCGGCAGCAGGATCGCTTTATTGAATATTTATTCATTTGTGCAAATATATTTAGACGCCGTTTTTACCTGACGGTCAAGAGGTGACTCCGATAATTAAATTGCTTGACAATCACCCACCGCAAGCCGAACCTGAATTGAAATTCAGCCACGCATATTTATTCAGGGCTGGCGAAGTCGCTTTGTTGTAAGGCGCGGTGGGCACTTCACTACCTGTACTCCAAAAAAAATAATCAGGAGAACACCCCGTGGACGGTAACGTTTCGGTTCCTCATTCCGGCACCTCTGAATCGGCCAGCAAGCGCGCCGGCCGCTCACGCCTGGTCAAACTGCTTCCCAACAACATCGGCGGCCCGCTGATTGGCCTGGCATTGCTGGTGCTGGTCTTCTCTTTCAGCTCCGACTATTTCTTCTCGGTACGCAACGGCCTCAACATCCTCGACCAGGTCACCGTGCTGGGCATTCTCGCCTTGGGCATGACGGCGGTGATCGTGATTGGCGGCATCGACCTGTCGGTCGGTTCGGTGCTGGCGTTTTCGATGATGATGCTCGGGTGGCTGTACCAGGACGTCGGCATGCCGCTGGGCCTGGCCATCCCGCTGGCGATTGGCACCGGCATGCTGGCAGGGCTGGTGTCCGGGCTGTTGATTTCCTATGCCCGTCTGCCCGCCTTCATCGCCACCCTGACGATGATGTCGGTGGCGCGCGGGCTGGCCAATATCCTCACCGAGGGCCGGCAGATCGTCGGTTTTCCGGACTGGTTCACTTCTTTGGCCACGGTACGGCATTTCGGCTTTCTGTCCGCCACCGTTGGCCTGTTTCTTCTGCTCGCTGCCGGTGCCTGGGTGTACCTGCGCTACCGTGCCGGAGGGCGCAACCTCTATGCCATCGGCGGCAGCGCCGAGGTAGCGCGTCTGTCGGGCATCAAGGTGCGCAAGATTACGCTTTGGGTCTACGCCCTGAGTGGCGCCTTGGCCGGTATCGCTGCGGTGACCATGGCCGCGCGCCTCGACTCCTCGCAACCCAGCGCGGGCCTGACCATGGAGCTGGATGCGATTGCCGCCGTGGTCATTGGCGGCGCCAGCCTGAGCGGTGGCGTGGGCGGCGTCGGCGGTACCCTGGTCGGCGTATTGATCATCGGCGTGCTGCGCAACGGTCTGAATCTGCTAGGCGTCTCGCCATTCATTCAGCAGGTCGTGATCGGCGTGGTGATCGCCCTGGCCGTCACGCTCGACACCCTGCGCCGCCGTAACGACCGCGCATAGCACTCGCCCCCTACCCGTAGCACCACAATAAAAACCAGGAGTCATTGCCATGTTCAAGACCCGTAAATTGCTGCTCGCCTGCGCCCTCTGTGCTGCCACCGTTGCCGCCGGCACCGCCCAGGCCAAGGACCTGACCATTGGCCTGGCGGTCGCCAACCTGCAGGCCGACTTCTTCAACCAGATCAAACAATCGGTAGAAGCCGAAGGCAAAGCCAAGGGGGTCAAGGTCATCACGGTCGATGCCCAAGGCAACTCCGCCACTCAAGTCAGTCAGATCGAAGACCTGATCACCCGCCAGATCGACGTGCTGATCTATATTCCGGCCGGCGCCACCGCCGCCGGTGTGCCGGTGAAAGCTGCCAAGGCGGCGGGTATCCCGGTGATCGCCGTCGACCGCAACGCGCCGGACGCACCGGGCGACACCTTTATCGCCAGCGACAGCGTGGCCGGCGCCAAGGCCCTGGCCGAGTACGTGGGCAAGGTCACCCAAGGCAAGGGGCGCGTAGCCATTTTGCAAGGGCAGATCGGCACCACCCCGGAAAACGATCGCGCCAAGGGGTTTGACGAAGGCCTCAAAGCCTTCCCTGACCTCAAGGTGGTTGCCCAGCAACCGGCCGAGTGGGCTCAGGACAAAGGCTTCGCCGTGGCCCAGGACATGCTTCAGCGCGACCCCAACATCACCGTATTCTTCGGGCGCGCCGACGCCATGGCGTTGGGCGCCGCCCAGGCCGTCAAGGTGGGCAACCTCGACCACCCGGTGACCATCGTCGGCTTCGACGGTGACGCTGCTGCGCTCAAGGCCGTTGCCAGTGGCGTACTGCAAGCCACCATGACCCAGCAGACCCAAGCCATGGGCCGCCTGGCGGTGAGTTCAGCCATCGACTTCAAGGCCGGCAAGACCGTGCCCAAGGAGCAATTGCTGCCCGCCGTGCTGACCACCAAGGATAACGTCGAGCCCTTCATCAAACAGCACCCTTGAGCCGGACGATGACCATGCACGCACTGACAGCTGATGCTCCTGAACCCTCGATGCCCGGCGCAGCCGTCCTGTGCCTGCGCAATATCGGCAAAAACTACGCGGGCGTGCAGGTGCTGGCCGGAATCAACGCCGACATCCGCCCCGGCGAAGTCTTGGCCCTGCTGGGCGAGAACGGCGCCGGCAAGTCGACCTTGTCGTCGATCATTGCTGGCGTCGTGCAGCCCGATGCGGGAGGCAGCATGACCTGGCTCGGGCAGCCCTATGCCCCGGCCACCCCGGGGGCCGCACTGGATG
>CAJCIO010000044.1 GCA_903970465.1 Gammaproteobacteria bacterium | reverse complement strand
GAGCTGTTCAAGTACCTGTCGCAGCCGGGGATGATCTCCTTCGCCGGTGGCTACCCGGCGGCGGAGTTTTTCGATCGGGCCGCGCTGCAGCAGGCCAGCGAGCAGGCACTGCGCGACACACCGCTGGATTGCCTGCAATACGGCGCCACCGAGGGGCTGCCCGCGTTGCGCGAGCAATTGGTGGCGCTGATGGCAAGCAGGGGTGTGATCACCACGGCGGACGATTTGGTGGTGACCACAGGCTCCCAGCAGGGCTTTGATCTGCTGATCAAGGTGTTGCTCAATCCTGGTGACACCGTGCTGGTGGAGCGCCCGACCTATCCCGCGGCCGTCCAGGCGCTGCGCCTCGCCGGGATGCGTATGCTCAGCGCCGCTACCGACGCTGAGGGGCTGGACACCGAGGCGCTGGCCGCACAGTTGGCAGACCAGCCGCGCGGGGCCATTCGGTTGCTCTACTGCGTGCCGACCTTCGCCAATCCCACTGGTGCCTGCCTGCCCTTGCAGCGCCGCCTTAAGCTGCTGGAACTGGCCGTGCACCATGACTTTCTGCTGGTCGAGGATGACCCTTACGGCGCGCTGCGTTTCGAGGGCGAGCCGGTTGCATCGTTGCTTGAGCTGTCGTTGCAAGTGCCGGGTGCGGCGGGGCGGGTGATCCATCTGTCGAGTCTGTCGAAGGTCCTCGCGCCCGGTCTGCGGGTCGGCTGGATGATCGCCCCGCCTGCGGTACGCCAGCGCTGCCTGATCGCCAAGCAGACCAGCGATCTGTGCACCTCGCCTTGGACACAGCGCATTGCGGCCAACTATCTGGCCAGTGGTGCGCTGGATCGGGCGTTGCCAGCGCTGGTGGCGGGGTATCGCGCCAAGTGTCAGGCCATGCTCGGCGGGTTGCAGACGATGACGGAGTATCTTGAGGTCGCGCCACCGGCGGGCGGCATGTTCGTGTGGGGACGCTGTCGCGACGGGGTCGACGCGCAGGCGGTGTTGCAGCGGGCGATCAAGGAGAACGTGCTGTTCGTGCCGGGCAGTGCGTTTTATGCGGATGCACCGGACCCGAGCAGCATCCGGCTATCGTTTGCGGCACCGGGGGTGGAGGCGATCGAGGAGGGTTTGCGGCGGTTGCGGCGGGCTTTTTAGTCAGGGGTTGCGAGCAAGATCGCTTTCGCGAACAAGCCTTGCTCGCACAGGTGTATGACGCCAGATCGGTCAACTCTGTGGGCGCAAGGCTTGCCCGCTAAGGCGTCGGTCGCGTTTAAGCGATAGTCTTCAGTAGAACACTTTAATCAAGGCGCTCGCCGTATTCTGGTTGGTTTCGAAGCCTGAAGTGCTGTCGATACCATACTTGTTCTTCCAGTAATCATACTCGAAGCCCACATACAACTTTTGCGGGGTAAAGCCCATGGCTTTGCCCAGGTCATATTTGACCTGCGGGTTGAAGTGCAAGTTGGCGTGGTATTCGCCACGGCTGTTTTTGTCGTTATCGACCACCCAGTCCATATAACCATCAATCAGCACATCGGAACGGCCCATCGGGATGGTGTAAGACCATACCGGGGTGATCTGCCAGACATGGTCGCCCGGACGCGGACCGCGGCTGGTGCGGTTATAGAAGTTCAGCTGGAAGTAGTCAAAACCCGGGATCGCCAGGTCGAAACCTGGACCAATCAGGAAGGACTCGTTGTCGCCCTCACCAAACTCGTAAGTGGCAGCCAGCAGCACGTCGGTGACGGGGCCGAAGGCGATCTTCTGACCGAGGATCTTGCCGGCTGACAGGCGCGGGCTGAACTCGCCGTAAAGGGTGTGGTGACCGTTATTGCTGGTGGTCTTGCCCGGATAGGTGATGCTGTCGACGAACAGGAAGTTATCGCCGTACTTCCAGCTGTCGGCATGTTCGAAGGTGAAAGTCTGTTGCATCTCGGGGTCGACTTTGAAGTTCTTGCCCCACAGATAGGTCAGGCTGTTGCTCTGCCATTGCAACCAGTCGCCCGCAAACGCCTGACCCCCAGCCAGTGCCAATGTCCCCGCCAACATCAGGCTCGAAAGAGTGCGCTTCATTCAATTGCTCCCAGGTGAAATGAGTTCGGTTTATTAAGGGTGGCGCTCTGTATTGGCGCCTTATACCGCGAACTTTAAAGTCGTCCGCTCGGTCAGATTTGTCTTTGCGCAGTTTTGATAGCAAGAGGCGGGCCACAAGTCACAAAATGTAGCTGGCATGAGCTTTTGAGGGGATATTTTGTCCAGATGGTCTGATTTAAAGGCGCTCCGGCCAATTAGGCGGCAAAGTCTTTAAGTTGATCAAATGGTCAGAAAAGATTGGTGGATGCAGCCATGCTCCGTTACGGCGCAGGGCTCCCAAATGTGGGGCGTTCGGACAGGTTTTTTTTGGAGGTCCAACGGGCGGGGGATTGTTCAGCTGCCATACACGCGGGGAAGGCCTCTTCGGCGGCGAAGAGGCCGGTGGGATCACCGCAAATCAGCCATGAATCGGCAACACCAGCAGATCCTCTTCGGCAAAGTAAAACTCATCGCAGTTGTTGCCCTCGCCACTGCGATCAACCACCAGAAAATCATCTTCCTGCTCGATGGTCAGGATCGGGTGATGCCACACGCCGCGATGGTAGTTGACGCCTTGCTGCCCATCGCTGACAAACGCGCGCACCTGGCTCGGCTGTGGTTCATCGCCCAGCGGCGCAACCACGATCAAAAAGGCCTTGCTGCGCAGCGGCATAAACGCCTGGCTGCCCAGCGGATGACGTTCGAGCATGCGCACGGTCAAGGGCATCGCCAACGCCTGGGCGCGGAAGATACTGATGATGGCTGTGTCGTCCGGGGTGGCAGTGTGCACATCGGCCAGGCGATGGAAGCGCTGGGTCGAGCCGTTGTTGATCAGGAAGTGATCGCTGCCGGCGGTTTCGATGACATCACCGAAGGGTGCGAAGGCGGCTTTGCTGAGGGGTTCGATGATGAGGGTACGCATTGCTAGGTGCTCTTGGGGCAGTGGTGGGAGTTTAGATGCAACTTCTGCACCGGCATCTGCGGGAATATGATGTGCAATCGGTGCTGGCCTGTTCGCGAGCGAGCTTTGCTCCCACACTGTGGGAGCAGGCTCGCGCGTTCGATGGCGAAGGCGTGCTGGACGTTTACCGCGCCACTTTGCCCAACACCCGCAGCCGGCTCACACCGCCATCGGGGAATACATTCAGGCGGATATGGGTCACCGGCCCGAGGTCTTTGATCTGCTCCGCAAAGCTGTGCTCCTGGTGCATCTGCAGCTTCTGGCTGGGCAGCAGTTCGCGCCAGAACAGGCTCTGGGTTTCGATCTGGCTGTCGGTGCCGCCTTTGACGAAGGCGCCCTGGATCGAGCAGCTGTCCGGGTAGTTGCCCTTGAAGTGCAGGGTGTCGACTATCACCTGTTCGACCACGCCGGCATGGCCCAAGGCGATGATCACCCAATCGTTGCCGGGGGTGCGACGCCGGGCGGTTTCCCAGCCATCGCCCATGTTCACGCCACGGCCGGGGTTGAGCAGGTTGCCCATGCTGCCGTAATGCTCGTCGGAACAGGCCAGTGCGCGGCCGCCGTTGAGGGACGAGACCAGGTCGAGTTGTTCGCTGGCATCCACTGCTGCCCAGTCGCGATGCGGCACGCCGTACACGCGCAAGCGCGCAATGCCGCCATCCGGGTAGATGTTGAAGCGCAGGTGGCTGAACGCCTGGGCATCGCTGATGGCGTGGTAGTGATGGCTGTTGCCTTGCAGCTCGACCGCCGAGAGGATTTCCACCCACTGGGTGTTGTCGGTGGGGTCGCCGTCGGCGACGAAGCAGGCTTCCAGCGAGGCCGACGGCGGGAAGTTGCCGGTAAAGAACGAGGTGTCGATGTCGACGCCCTTGATCGAACCGGGGACACCGAGGCGAATCACCGCGCTGTCGTAGCCTTCGAAACGCTTGCGGCGCGACTCCCAGCCGTCCATCCACTTGCCGTTGTCGTCGAACACGCCTTCTTTCCACACCGCTGGCGTGGGCTGAAACAGGCGGTTGACGTCGGCGAACCAGTCGTCGGTGACCGACAGGGCCTTGGTACCCAGGCGCGCATCGGCCAGGTTGACGTATTTTTCGAAGGGTGCGGCGTAGGTTTTCATTGGACGTGGCCTCGAATCAGAGAGTCAAAGTGCGTGCAGACGGAACAATGCGATTTTGTTGATTTCGGCCAGGGCGCAGGCGAACTCGACCTCCGCCGAGTGCTGGATGCGCTGCTCGAAGGCGGCCAGGATCTGATGCCGATCACTGCCCTTGACCGCCATGATGAACGGGAACCGGAAACGTGCCTTGTAGGCCTCGTTGAGTTCGGTAAAGCGTGCGAATTCTGCCGGCGTGCACAGGTGGATACCGGCGCCCGCTTGCTCGCTGGTGCTGGCGGCGGTCAGCTCGCCCTGAATGGCGGCCTTACCGGCCAGGTCCGGGTGCGCGTTGATCAGCGCCAGTTGTGCGGCCTGGTCGGCGTGCAGCAGCACCTCACTCAAGCGCTCGTGTAGTGTTTCGATCTCATCGCTCAGCGGGCCTTGATCGAAGGCCTGTTGGGCGACCCAGGGCGAGTGCTCGTAGATATCGCCGAAGGTGGCGATGAACTGCTCGCGGCTCAGGGTCGATGGCCGCAGCGTTTTGAAAGCGGTCATTGCGCGGCCTCTGGGCTGAACGGGTGAGTGGCGTGCCAGTGGCGCGCGATGTCGACGCGGCGAGTGAACCACACCTGCTCGTGGCCTTTGACGTACTCGATGAAGCGCTTGAGCGCCGCCAGTCGCGCCGGGCGGCCGATCAGCCGGCAGTGCAGGCCGATGGAGAGCATCTTCGGTGCTTCGGCGCCTTCTGCATAGAGCACGTCGAAGGCGTCCTTGAGGTACTGGAAGAACTGCTCGCCATTGTTGAAGCCCTGCACCTGGGTGAAGCGCATGTCGTTGGTGTCCAGGGTGTAGGGGATCACCAGATGCGCCTTGCCGGTGGGGTTGTTCGGCTCCCAGTAGGGCAGGTCGTCGTCATAGGTGTCGCTGTCGTAAAAAAACCCGCCTTCTTCCATCACCAGCCGCCGGGTGTTCGGGCCCGTGCGTCCGGTGTACCAGCCCTGCGGCCGCTCGCCGCTGATCTCGGCAAGGATGCGGATGGCCTCGGCCATGTGCGCGCGCTCGGTGGCTTCGTCCAGATACTGGTAGTCGATCCAGCGCAGGCCATGGCTGCAGATCTCGTGGCCATCGGCAACCATGGCGCGGATCACATCCGGGTGGCGCTGGGCGGCCATGGCCACGGCGAAGATGGTCAGGGGAATGTCGAACTGCTTGAACAATTTGAGGATGCGCCACACGCCGGCACGGCTGCCATATTCGTACAGCGACTCCATGCTCAGGTTGCGCACGCCCTGCAGCGGCTGGGCAGCGACCATCTCGGACAAAAAGGCTTCGGATTCCTTGTCGCCATGGAGGATATTGCGTTCGCCGCCTTCTTCGTAATTGAGCACGAACGACAGGGCGATGCGGGCATTGCCGGGCCACTGCGGGTGCGGGGGCGTGTTGCCGTAGCCAATCAGGTCGCGAGGGTAGTCGGCGCTGCTCACAGGAGGCATCCTTGTTATCGAGTGCGAGAGGCGGCATCGGTCAGGCCGCGATTTTCGGATTGTATACAACTAATGAATGATTTTGTAACCTGAGTGTCGCAAATTTCTCCGGCCTGACGTTTTCAGGCTACACCCGTCAGCTATCGAACAAGGACAACTCTCATGGGCAAGATCACCACCCACGTGCTGGACGCCGCCCACGGCTGCCCCGGCAGTCGAATCGTGGTCGAACTGTATCGCGTCGAGGGTCAGGCGCTGACGTTGTTGAACAGCGTCGTGACCAACAACGATGGCCGCTGCGATCAGCCGATGTTGCAGGGGGAAGCGTACCGCAGCGGCGTGTATCAGCTGCAGTTTGCGGTAGGGGATTACTACAGGGCTCGGGGCACGGTGCTGGCTGATCCGGCGTTTCTCGATGTGGTGGTGCTGCGCTTCGGGATCGATGAAGCGCAGGAGCATTACCATGTGCCGTTGTTGGTGTCGCCGTATAGTTATTCGACTTATCGGGGGAGTTGAAAACGGCTGTTGCCTTGCCTTTAAAGCCCGTCCTGTATGGGCTTTTCGCGTTTGCCAGTGCTGAATGTCGCGCCAGATGCTACCCTCCCACCCCACAAAAACTCCCCAATCGAACGGAACTCGTCGAGTCGACTCATGAAAAAAGCAGTAAGCATTGCAGCGGGTGTAGTAGTGGTTGTTGGTGCACTGGCGACAGCAGGCGCCTGGTACACCGGCACTCAACTTGAAGGCGTGTTGAACACCGGGGTGGCCAACGCCAACCAGCAGTTCGACACCAATATGGTCGGGCCGGACGGCAAGGCGGTCATGCACCTCGAACTGCTTTCGCTGGAGCGTCATCTGTTCAGCAGCACTGCGCACTACCGCTTGCAAGTGCATGGCAAGGGTATTGGCGATGATGGCCAGCCGGTCGAACTGTTGTTCGTCGATCATATCGAGCACGGCCCGCTTCCAGTGTCGCGCCTCAAGAGTCTCAATCTGCTGCCGGTAATGGCCACCAGCAACCTGGCGCTGGAGCCCAATCCGTCCACGGCGCAATGGTTCGCGGTCAGCAAGGACCCGGTGCCGTTGAGCGCTCACATCAGCATTCATTACGGTGGCGACAGCAGCGGCACGCTGAACTTTGCCCCGTTGGAAATGAAATCCGACAAGGGCACCTTCACCTTCTCCGGGCTCAAGGCCGATGTGTCGGCAGGCGCCAATGCCGATCATTACGCGGTCAATGGCCTGGCAGCCGATCTGCAGGTGCAGGGCACCGACGACCAGGGCAGGCCCGTGCACATGCAGCTCAAGGACCTGAGCTTCAACCTCGGCGGCACCCGTGGCGAGTCCGGCTTCTACCTAGGCCACAACGATGCCAAGGTCGGATTGGTGACGGTGCAACTGCCGGACGTATTGCCGTTCGAACTGCAGGGGATGACGACCACTTCAATGGCGCAGGAAGTGCAGGGCATGCTGGGCGGCGAAATGAGCTACAACGTCGACAGCATCACTCTGGGCGGCAAGCCGCTGGGGCAGTTGCGCTCGCTGTTCAAGTTCGGTCAGTTCGATGCTGCGGCGAGCAAATCGCTGTACCAGCTGTTCCAGACCAAAGTTGCGCCGCAGCAGCAAGCCGCTGCCGCGGCGGGTATTCCGTTCAAGTTGCAGCTTAGCGATGCTGACGAGCAAGCGATGAAAGGCGATATCACCAAGCTGCTCGCCGCCAAGCCGCACATCGAGTTGCAGGACCTGTCGCTCAAGACGGCCAACGGCGTCGGGCAGATCAGTCTGGCGATCGACCTGATGCCGGTGCCGTTGAGCGGCACCGCTGTGGCCCCGACCTTCGGCGCCAACCTGTTGGGCACGGTGGACGCCAAGGTGTCACTGAGCAAAGCCATGCTCAACGACCTGGGCGTCGTACAGGCTAATATCCAGGGCATCACCGACCCGGCGGCGATTGCGCAGAACGGCAAGAACGTCAGCGATATGGTCAGCGGCATGGCGGTAATGCTGCAACTGGGCAAGGTCGACGGCGATAACGTCACTTCGCAGCTGCATTACGAAGCGGGCATGGTCGACTTCAATGGTCAGCGCATGACCGGGCCACAGTTCCTGGCCAGTGTGCTGGGCCGTTTCGGGCTGGGGCAGCGCTGATTCATTCGGGCGGCCTTGAGGGCCTCTTCGCGGGCAAGCCTTGCTCCCACAGGTAGCTGCTCCCACAGTGTGTGTAGGGTCAGAACTGTACCAGTGGGAGCAAGGGTTGCCGCGAAGAGGCCTGCACTGATTGCACTGGGCGTGGCGCGATAGTCACGCCTTGGAGCTATTGTGTACAATCGCGGCCTCACCCGAGCTTCGCCTTCGAGTCGCCATGAACGATCAGCTGCCACCCCTCAAGAAACCCGCTGACGCCGCCAAGACGGGCCGCACGGGTACCCAGGACGACCGCGTCTACGCGCATATCTTCGAGGCGATTCTGGAGCAGCGTCTGGCGCCAGGCACCAAGCTCAGCGAAGAAGCGCTGGGGGAAATCTTCGATGTCAGCCGTACCATCATTCGCCGTGCGCTTTCGCGCCTGGGGCATGAAGGTGTGGTGCTGTTGCGCCCCAATCGTGGTGCCGTGGTGGCCAGCCCCAGTGTCGAGGAAGCGCGCCAGGTGTTCTTCGCCCGGCGCCTGGTCGAACGGGCGATCACCGAGCTGGCGGTGCAACACGCGGGTGCCGAGGAGTTGGCCGAGTTGCGGCAGATGGTCAATGACGAGCGCGACAGTTTTGCCCGTGGTGACCGCGGCGCCGGGATTCGCTTGTCCGGCGAGTTCCACCTCAAGCTGGCCGAGGCCGCCCGCAACACCCCGCTGATCAGTTTTCAGCGCAGCCTGGTGTCGCAGACTTCACTGATCATCGCGCAATACGAAAGCGGCAATCGCTCGCACTGCTCCTACAATGAACACACCCAGTTGATCGATGCCATCGAGGCCCGCGACGCGGTGCTCGCAGTGGACCTGATGATGCACCACATGGATCACATCGACGGCAAACTCAACCTCGATCCGGACAATGCGTCGGATGATCTGCACGCGGTGTTTTCGCATTTGCTGGGTGGCAAGACTCCGGTCAAAGCCTGAGTTTTCGGTTGCTTGCACTGGCCGCTTCGCGGGCAAGCCTTGCTCCCACAGATGTACGCCGACAGACCTCTTTACACTGTGGGAGCAAGTTTTGCTCCCACAGATGTATGCCGACAGACCTCTTTACACTGTGGGAGCAAGGCTTGCCTGCGAAGAGGCCATCAGGAGCACCTCACATCGCGATCAGCGCTGATGCACCAACCGCCCCGCTGCAAAGGTCTGCGCCACCGTCCGATCATCCCCCAGCGTCATCAGCACGAACAACGTCTCCTCGAAGCTTTTCGACTGGCTGATACGGTAGTCCAGCAGCGGCGTGGCCTTGTAGTCCAACACCACAAAATCCGCCTCGCTGCCCGGCTGCAACGTGCCGATACGGTCCTCCAGGCGCAGCGCCCGCGCACCGCCCAGGGTCGCCAGGTACAGCGACTTGAACGGGCTGAGCTTCTCGCCCTGCAACTGCATCACCTTGTAGGCCTCGTTCAGAGTCTGCAGCAGCGAAAAGCTGGTGCCGCCGCCGACGTCCGTGCCGAGCCCGACATTGACCTTGAAGCGCTCGGCCTGGGCCAGGTTGAACAGGCCGCTGCCCAGGAACAGGTTCGAGGTCGGGCAGAAGGCGATTGCCGAACCTGTCTCGGCGAGCCGTGCGCATTCTTCGTCACACAGGTGCACGCCATGCGCCAGCACCGAGCGTTCGCCCAGCAGGTGATAGTGGTCGTAGACGTCCAGGTAATTCTTGCGCTCCGGGAACAGCGCCTTGACCCATTCCACTTCCTTGACGTTCTCGCTGATGTGGGTCTGCATGTACAGGCCCTCGTGCTCGCTCAGCAGCTGCCCGGCCAAGGTCAATTGCTCGGGCGTGCTGGTGGGCGCAAAACGCGGCGTCACCGCATAGTGCAGGCGGCCTTTTCCATGCCAGCGCTCGATCAGCGCCTTGCTGTCGGCATAGCTGCTGTCGGCGGTGTCGGTCAGGTAGTCGGGGGCGTTGCGGTCCATCATCACCTTGCCGGTGATCAGCCGCAGGTTGAGGCGCTCGGCGGCTTCGAACAGCGCGTTGACCGATTCAGGGTGCATGCTGGCGAATACCAGTGCGGTGGTGGTGCCGTTACGCAGCAGTTCGGCGAGGAAGATCTCGGCAACCTGGTCGGCGTGGGCCTTGTCGCCGAACTGGCTTTCGCAGGGGAAGGTGTAATTGTTGAGCCAATCCAGCAGTTGCTCACCGTACGCGCCGACCATGCCGGTCTGCGGAAAATGGATGTGGGTGTCGATGAAGCCGGGGGTGATCAGGGCGTTTTCGTATTCGATCAACTCGATGTCGCCCAAGGTCGGCAGCAGCGTTTCAGCGGGGCCGACCGCCTTGATCAGATCGTCTTCGACCAGCAGCACGCCGTCGGCGAAATATTCATAGGACGCCTCGATGCCGACCTCGGCCGGGTCGGCGATGCTGTGCAGGATGGCGGCGCGGTAGGCGGTACGGGTAGAGCTCATGGTCGGGTCTCACGCAGATGGCTTGGTGAAAAAATGGATTGGGGTCGTCTTGCGGGCCCTTTCGCGGGCAAGCCCTGCTCCCACAGGTGTACGGCAGTAGACCTGCCTGCCCTGTGGTGGAACTTGTGATTGGGGTGGTCTTGGGGGCCCTTTCGCGGGCAGGCCCTGCTCCCACAGGTGTACGGCAGTAGACCTGCTTGCACTGTAGGAGCAAGGCTTGCCCGCGAAGAGGCCATCGGCATCGACGCATCGCTCAAGGCCTGACCTGGGCGCGTCGCGATACCGGCAGCAACTGCGCCACGGGCTCGCCGCTACGCACGCGGGTGGTACCAAAATTGGCGTTATACGTCGCGATGATCTCCGCCGCGATCGACACTGCAATTTCGATCGGCAGCTTGCCCTTGACCTCGGCCAGCCCCATCGGGCAGCGCATGCGTTGCAGTGTCGCGGGCTCGAAGCCACGGTCGCGCAGCCGATGTTCGAACTTGGCGCGCTTGGTTTTCGAGCCGATCAGGCCGAACCAGGTGAAGTCGTTGCGCGCCAGGATCGCCGCGCTCAGTTCCAGATCGAGTTGGTGATTGTGAGTCATGACGATGCAATAGCTGCCCGCGAGCAACTCGTGAACTTCATCGACTGGCTCCTCGGCAACTACCTTCTGGACTCCGGCGGGGATCTGTTGAGGGAATTCCTGCTCGCGCGAATCGATCCAGCGCACCCGGCACGGCAGGCTGGCGAGCAACGGCACCAGGGCACGGCCGACATGGCCGGCGCCGAACACGGCGATTTGCGCCTGCACAGCGGCCATGGGTTCGAACAGCAACACCGTCGCGCCACCGCAGCATTGGCCCAGGCTTGCACCCAGACTGAAGCGCTGCAGGTGCGGGCCTTGCTGGCCACTGGCGAGCATTTCGCGAGCGATGCGCATGGCCTCGTATTCCAGATGACCGCCACCGATGGTGTCGAACAGCTGCCGTGCGCTGACGACCATCTTCGAACCGGCGTTGCGCGGCGTCGAGCCGAGCTCTTCGATGATGGTCACCAACACGCAAGGTTCGCCCTGGGCTTGCAGGTCGGCGAGGGCGCTGATCCAGTTGTTCATGGTTTGGATTCCTCGGTGTTCTCGCGGGCCCCTTCGCGGGCAAGCCCTGCGCCCACGGATATACGCCGCTGGTGCTGTGTGCACTGTGGGAGTGGGCTCAGCCCGCGAAGAGGCCGGCCCATCACACCACTTCCACAGCAGCCGGCACACTCGCCCCAGCCACCGCCCGGCGCATCTGCTCACACCCCCACAACACCCGCTCAGGTGTGGCCGGGGCATCGATATTGGGCTGCAAGCGATAATCGCCGAGGCTCGCCACCGCATCCTTGATCGCGCACCAGGCCGCGATGCCGAGCATGAACGGCGGCTCGCCCACGGCCTTGGAGTGGAACACCGTGTCCTCGGGATTCTTGCGGTTCTCCACCAGAGTCACGCGCAGGTCGATGGGCATGTCCGCCACCGCCGGAATCTTGTAGCTGGCTGGGCCGCTGGTCATCAGCTTGCCTTTGCTGTTCCACACCAACTCTTCGGTGGTCAGCCAGCCCATGCCCTGAATGAAGCCGCCCTCGACCTGGCCGATATCGATGGCCGGGTTCAGGGAGGCGCCCACATCGTGAAGGATGTCGGTGCGCAGCATCTTGTACTCGCCGGTCAGCGTGTCGACGATCACCTCCGCGCACGCCGCGCCATAGGCGAAGTAATAGAACGGTCGGCCGCGGGCCTGGGAGCGATCGTAGAAAATCTTCGGGGTCTTGTAGAACCCGGTGCTCGACAACGATACCTGCGCGAAATACGCCTGTTGCACCAGGGTCTCGAAGCTCAGCAGCTCTTCTCGCACACGCACGTGCCCGTTGCGAAACTCGACGTCCTCTTCGCTGACCCGATAGTGCCGGGCGGCGAACTCCACCAACCGCTGCTTGAGCGTTTGCGCGGCGTTCTGCGCGGCCTTGCCGTTCAGATCGGCACCGCTGGAAGCGGCAGTGGGCGAGGTGTTCGGCACCTTGTCGGTGTTGGTGGCGGTGATCTGGATGCGCTCGATATCGACCTGGAACACCTCGGCCACCACCTGCGCGACCTTGACGTTCAGGCCTTGGCCCATCTCGGTGCCGCCATGATTGAGATGGATGCTGCCATCGGTATAGATATGAATCAGCGCCCCCGCCTGGTTGAGAAAACTGGCGGTAAACGAGATACCGAACTTGACCGGCGTCAGCGCCAGACCTTTCTTGAGGATCGGGCTGTGGGCGTTGTACTGGCGGATCGATTCGCGGCGCTGGTGATAGTCGCTGCTGGCCTCCAGGTCGGCGGTCATCTCGTCGAGCAGATTGTGCTCTACGGTCTGGTAATAGTGGGTGACATTGCGCTCGGTCTTGCCGTAGTAGTTGGCTTTGCGCACCAAGAGCGGATCGACGCCCAGATGACGGGCGATGCGGTCCATCACTTCTTCGATGGCGACCATCCCTTGCGGGCCGCCGAAGCCGCGGTAGGCGGTGTTGGACGCCGTATGGGTCTTGCAGCGATGGCCGTTGATGGTCGCATCGCCAAGGTAATAGGCGTTGTCGGCATGGAACATCGCGCGGTCGACGATCGACGCCGAGAGGTCCGGCGAGCAGCCGCAATTGCCGGCCAGGTCCAGCGCGATGCCTTGCAGACGGCCGCTGTCGTCGAAGCCGACGTCGTATTCGATATAGAACGGATGGCGCTTGCCGGTCATCAGCATGTCTTCGACCCGCGGCAGGCGCATCTTGGTCGGTTGCCCTGTCAGGCGCGCGATCACCGCGCACAGGCAGGCGGGGCTGGCGGCCTGGGTTTCCTTGCCGCCAAAACCACCGCCCATGCGGCGCATGTCGACCACCACCTTGTTCATCGGCACGGCCAGCACTTCGGCCACCAGCTTCTGGATTTCGGTGGGGTTTTGCGTGGAGCAGTAGACGATCATGCCGCCGTCTTCGCTGGGCATCGCCGAGGAGATCTGTGTCTCCAGATAAAAGTGTTCCTGGCCGCCGATGTGCAGGCTGCCTTGCACACGATGCTTGGCTGTGGCCAGGGCGCCAGCCGAATCACCGCGCTGATGGGTGTGGCTGTCGAGCACGAAGTGGCGCTTGCGCAGCGCCTCGACCACGTCCAGCACCGGCTCCAGGTCTTCATACTCGATCACTGCGGCCATGGCTGCACGGCGCGCGGTGTCGAGGTCGCAGGCGGCTACGGCGAGCACCGGCTGACCGACGAACTGCACGGTGTCGATCGCCAGCAGCGGGTCGCCCGGCAACAACGGGCCGATGTCCTTGAGGCCGGGGATGTCCTCGTGGGTAATGGCGATGCGCACGCCCTCGATGGCGTAGCAGGGCGCTGTGTCGATGCTGAGGATGCGTGCGTGGGCGCGGTCGGAGAGGCGCGCGTACACATGCAGCTGATTGGGAAACTCCAGGCGATCATCGATGTAGATCGCCTCGCCGGTCACGTGCTTGTCGGCGCTGTCGTGCTTGACGCTGCGGCCCACGCCGGTGGTCAGGCCTTGGGCAAACAGCGTGGCCATTTCTTCCTGAGTCTTGATGAGGTGGGGGTTAGACATAGGCGGTCACCCGGGTTTCGACGTGGGGTGTAGTCAGTTCGATGAAGTATTTGCGCAGCAGGTTTTGCGCGCTCAGCAGGCGATATTCCTTGCTGGCGCGGAAGTCCGACAGCGGTGTGAAGTCCGCGGCCAGCGCCGCGCAGGCGGCTTCGACGGTCGCCGAGGTCCACGGCTGACCGATCAGCGCTGCCTCGGCGGCACGGGCGCGTTTGGGAATCGCCGCCATCCCCCCGAACGCCAAACGCGCCTCAACCACCACCCCTGTAGCGAGGGGGCTTGCCGCTGAAAAATCTTGCCGCTCTACACGCACGTTGAACGCCGCACACACCGCCGAAATATCATCATCCAGACGCTTCGACAATTTGTACGCCTTGAAACTCCACGCCGCGTCGGCCTTGGGCACGATGATCTTTTCGATGAATTCACCAGGCTGGCGCACGGTCACCCGGTAGTCGATGAAATAGTCCTGCAAGGGCAGGGTGCGGGTGCTGTCGCCTTGGCGCAGCAGCACCTGCGCGCCAAGGGCGATCAGCAGCGGCGGCGCGTCGCCGATGGGCGAGGCATTGCCGATATTGCCGCCCAGGGTGCCCTGGTTGCGGATCTGCAGTGAGGCGAAGCGGTGCAGCAGGGCGCCGAAGTCCGGGTACTCGGCGGCCAGCGCCGCGTAGCAATCGGTCAGCGGCGTGGCAGCGCCGATTTCCAGGCGATCGGCAAAGGTGTCGATGCGCTTCATCTCGGCGACGTTGCCGACGTAGATCATCACCGGCAGCGGGCGATGGAACTGGGTCACTTCCAGCGCCAGATCGGTGCCGCCGGCCAACAACCGGGCATCGGGCTGCTGGGCGTACAACTCGGCGAGGTCGGCCACCGTCAACGGCAGCAGGCAGCGCTTGTCGGCGTCGGCCAGTTCGGCGGTGGCCTTGGGCGCGATGGCCTTGAGCTGGGCGATGGTACTGGCCTCGCGGGCATCGAACTGGTCTGGCTGGGCCTGACAGCAGGCTTGCTCTGCCGCGGCGAGGATCGGCCGGTAGCCGGTGCAGCGGCACAGGTTGCCGGACAAGGCTTCCTGGGCCTGATGCAAGTCGGCACCGTCGCTGTTTTTTTGCAGCGCGAACAGTGACATGACGAAGCCGGGGGTGCAAAAGCCGCACTGCGAGCCGTGGCAGTCGACCATGGCCTGTTGCACGCTGTGCAGTTGCCCTTGGTGCTTCAAATCCTCAACGCTGAGCAATTGCTTGCCGTGCAAGGCCGCCACGAACGTCAGGCAGGAGTTCAGGCTGCGGTAACGGATGTACTCGCGGCCCTCAGCGCTGATGTCCAGCTCGCCGACCACCACGGTACAGGCGCCGCAGTCACCGCTGGCGCAGCCTTCCTTGGTGCCGGACTTGTGCAGATGCTCGCGCAGGTATTCCAGCACCGTCATGTTGGGGTCCAGCGCGTGCTCGCTGCGCAATTGCTGGTTGAGAAGAAACTGGATCACGGTAAGGCCTCTAGCGCGCTGCTTTTAATATGGACCGCTGCTGGGTCGGAATTTAGACAGCTGCGGTGGTAGTGGTCAATTATTTTCTGACTTTAGGGTCAAGAAGTCGCGATCGACCCGGTAGCAAGGGTGCTTGCCGCCGATAAGGCCGGCCCTGTTCTGCGCGCAATGCCGGCCCCCATTTTCGCGGGCAAGCCCCTTCGCTGCAGGTCGATGCGTAGATAAGACCGTGCTTATTCCATGCCAACCCGCACTCCGCTTATACCCGGCAATTGCGGTACACTGCGCGGCTTGCACCGTTGACTGATTGATGAAGGATAGCCATGACGTTCAAGGCACCGGACAGCCTTTCCGAGCAGATTGCCCATTACCTGGCCGAGCGCATCATTCGCGGCGAGCTCAAACCCGGCGAGCGCATCCAGGAACAAAAGGTCACGCTGGCCCTGAACGTCAGCCGCGGCTCGGTGCGCGAGGCATTGCTGATCCTGCAGCGCCGGCACCTGATAGTGATTTCCCCACGCCGTGGCGCCCAGGTCAGCGAGCTCAGCGCCCACAAGGTGCAGAGCCTGTGCAGCCTGATGAGCGAAATGTACATCCTGCTCGGCATTGCCGTGGTCCAGCGCTGGAAGGTCGAAGCCGACCTCGCGCGGTTCCTGGTGATCCAGCAGCGCCTCAAAGACGCCGAGGCGCGTCGTGATATCACCGCGTTCGTCGACGACAGCTTCAATGTCATGCGCGCGGCGTTCTCCTTCGCCGACAACCCCTATCTGCAAGAAACCGTCGAGAACCTGCAACCCGCCATGAGCCGCAACTATTACCTCGCCCTCGAACAGCGCAAGGCCTCGATGAACGAATACCTGGCGCTGTTCGGCGAACTGCTTGCCGCCGTGGTGGCCCGCGACCCGCTGCGTGTGCGTGAAGTGCTCACCGAGTACGGCGCGCGCAGCTGCCAGTTGGTGCTGTCCGCCCTCAAGGCCGGCTGACCGTGCGGCTCAAGTCGATCAAGCTGGCCGGGTTCAAGTCGTTCGTCGACCCTACCACCGTCAACTTCCCCAGCAACATGGCGGCAGTGGTCGGCCCCAACGGCTGCGGCAAATCCAACATCATCGACGCCGTGCGCTGGGTGATGGGCGAAAGTTCGGCCAAAAACCTGCGCGGCGAGTCGATGACCGACGTCATCTTCAACGGCTCAACGAGCCGCAAGCCGGTGAGCCAGGCCAGTATCGAGCTGATCTTCGACAACAGCGACAGCACCCTGGTAGGCGAATACGCCGCCTACGCGGAGATTTCCATCCGCCGCAAAGTTACCCGCGACGCCGCGAATACCTATTACCTCAACGGCACCAAGTGCCGCCGCCGCGACATCACCGACATCTTCCTCGGCACCGGTCTGGGCCCGCGCAGCTATTCGATCATCGAGCAGGGGATGATCTCCAAGCTGATCGAGGCGCGCCCAGAGGACCTGCGCAACTTCATCGAAGAAGCCGCCGGCATCTCCAAGTACAAGGAGCGCCGCCGCGAAACCGAAACCCGTATCCGCCGCACCTTTGAAAACCTCGAACGCCTCACCGACCTGCGCGAAGAGCTCGAACGCCAGCTCGAACGCTTGCAGCGCCAGGCCCAGGCCGCGGAAAAGTACCAGCAGTACAAGGCCGAGGAGCGCCAGCTCAAGGCGCAGCTGTCGGCGTTGCGCTGGCAGGCACTGAACGAGCAGGTCAGCCAGCGCGAAGGGGTGATCGGCAACCAGGAGGTCAGCTTCGAGTCGCTGGTGGCCGAGCAGCGCAATGCCGATGCCAGCATCGAGCGGTTGCGCGACGGGCACCACGACCTGTCCGAGCGCTTCAATGTGGTGCAGGGGCGCTTCTATTCCGTGGGCGGCGATATCGCCCGGGTCGAGCAGAGCATTCAGCATGGCCAGCAGCGCCTGCGCCAACTGCAGGACGACTTGCGTGAAGCCGAGCAGGCGCGGCAGGAGACCGAGTCGCACCTGGGCCACGACCGCACCTTGCTGGCGACCCTGGGCGAAGAGCTGGCAATGCTCGAGCCCGAGCAGGAGCTGACCAGCGCCGCCGCCGAAGAAGCCGCCGCTGCCCTGGAAGAGTCCGAGCTGGGCATGCACGGCTGGCAAGAGCAGTGGGACAGCTTCAATACCCGCTCCGCCGAGCCGCGCCGCCAGGCCGAGGTACTGCAGGCACGCATCCACCAGCTCGAGCAATCGATGGAGCGCCTGGCTGAACGTCAGCGCCGCCTTGGCGAAGAGCGGGCGCTGCTGGCTGCCGACCCGGAAGACGCGGCCATTGTCGAATTGAGCGAACAGCTGGCCAGCACTGACCTGCTGCTCGAAGAACTTCAATTCACCGATGAACAGCAGGGCGAGCGCCTGGAGCAGACCCGCCAGCAATTGCAGGCCGCGACCCGCGATCAACAGCAGGCACAGGGCGAGTTGCAGCGCCTCAATGGCCGGTTGGCGTCGCTGGAGGCCTTGCAGCAGGCGGCGCTCGATCCGGGTACCGGGACGGCCGAGTGGTTAAAAGAGCAGGGCCTTGATCAGCGCCCGCGGCTGGCCGAAGGGTTGCGCGTAGAGGCGGGCTGGGAACTGGCGGTGGAGACGGTGCTCGGCGCTGATCTGCAGGCGGTGTTGGTGGATGATTTTGCCGCGCTGGAGCTGGCCGGGTTTGAACAGGGGGATTTGCGCCTGGTCGGCGGGCCCCTTCGCGGGCAAGCCTCGCTCCCACAAGGGCGCGCGGATTCTGACCCAGCTAAGTTCCCACAAGGCGATGCGGATTCTGACCCAGCAAAGTTCCCACAAGGGAATGCAGATCCTGTGGGAGCAAGGCTTGCCCGCGAAGGGGTCCGAGAGCGCCTGCTCGATAAAGTCGAAAGTTCAGTCGATCTGGCCCCGTGGCTGGCCAACATCATCCCCGTCGAAACCCTCGACGACGCCCTCGCTGCACGCGCGCGTCTCACCGATAACCAAAGCCTCATCAGCCGCGACGGCTATTGGGTCGGCCGCAACTTCCTGCGTGTGTCCCGCGCCAGCGATGCCCACAGCGGTGTACTCGCCCGCGCCCAGGAATTGCAAGACGCCGAGGCCGATCGCGAAGCGCGCGAGGCCACCTTGGCGACCCTCGACGAGCAATTGCAACAGCTACGCGAACAACAGCAGCAGGATGAACAAAACCGCGAGCAGACCCGCCGCCAATTGCAGGAAGAAGCCCGCCACCAGGGCGAGCTCAAGGCACAACTGTCCGCCAGCAAGGCCAAGGCCGAGCAACTGACCTTGCGCCGCCGTCGGCTCGACGAAGAACTCGCCGAACTGGCCGAACAGCGCGCGCTGGAAACCGAGTCCGTCGGCGAGTCGCGCCTGCACCTGCAGGACTCCCTCGACGCCATGGCGCTGGACACCGAACAACGCGAAATGCTCCTGGCCCAGCGCGACAGCCTGCGCGAGCGCCTCGACCGGGTTCGCCAGGACGCCCGTCAGCACAAGGACAACGCCCATCAACTGGCGCTGCGCCTAGGCTCGCTGCGCGCCCAGCACGCCTCGACGCGCCAGGCGCTGGAACGCTTGGAGCAGCAATCGGAGCGTCTGACCGAGCGCTTCGAGCAACTCAATCTGGGCTTGGAGGAGGGCGAGGCGCCGCTCGAAGAACTACGCCTCAAGCTCGAAGAGTTGCTGGAGCGGCGCATGGCCGTCGACGATGAAATGCGCATCGCCAAAAACGCCCTTGAAGACGCCGACCGCGAATTGCGCGAAGCCGAAAAACGCCGCACCCAGGCCGAGCAGCAATCGCAGCTGATCCGCGGCCAGATGGAGCAGCAGCGCATGGAGTGGCAAGCCCTCAGCGTGCGGCGCACCGCCTTGCAGGACCAACTGCTGGCCGACGGTTACGACCTGCACGGGGTGATCGCTACCCTGCAGGACTCGGCCAACGAAAAGGACGCCGAGCAAGAGCTCGAAAGCATCAACGGGCGCATTCAGCGTCTGGGCGCGATCAACTTGGCGGCCATCGACGAATACCAGCAGCAATCGGAACGCAAACGCTACCTCGACGCGCAGAATGCCGACCTGGTAGAGGCCCTCGAGACCCTCGAAAACGTCATCCGCAAGATCGACAAGGAAACCCGCAACCGCTTCAAGGACACCTTCGACAAGGTCAATGGCGGCTTGCAGGCGCTGTTTCCAAAAGTATTTGGCGGCGGTAGTGCTTATTTGGAACTGACGGGCGAAGATTTACTCGATACAGGGGTCACAATCATGGCCCGTCCGCCCGGCAAGAAGAACAGCACCATCCATTTGCTCTCCGGTGGTGAAAAGGCGTTGACGGCATTGGCCCTGGTTTTTTCGATTTTCCAGCTCAATCCGGCGCCCTTCTGCATGCTCGACGAGGTCGACGCGCCGCTGGACGATGCCAACGTGGGGCGCTATGCGCGGCTGGTCAAGGAGATGTCGCAGACGGTGCAGTTCATCTATATCACCCACAACAAGATCGCCATGGAAATGGCCGATCAACTGATGGGGGTGACCATGCACGAGCCGGGCTGTTCGCGACTGGTTGCCGTGGACGTTGAAGAGGCAATGGCCTTGGTCGATGCCTGAATCGACAGCTTTTGACGCTAAATACCCGCTTTGTAGCAGCCATATGCGACAGACGGTGTAAAGTTGACACAGGTCGTGCTAGTTTTAGCTAAATATTTCGTGCGTGGCAAAACGCCTGCCAGAACATAGGCTTGGCGCCACGTTTTAAAGGGGTTTAAACCCTTGTTTTTCAGCATTTTTTATTAGAGGCACGGGATTACATGGAATTCGGTCTGCGCGAATGGCTGATCGTTATCGGCGTCATAGTCATCGCCGGTATCCTTTTTGACGGCTGGCGCCGGATGCGCGGCAGCAAAAAAGGCAAGCTCAAATTCAGGCTCGACCGCAGTCTCTCCAATTTACCGGATGACGACAGCAGTCCTGAAGTACTGGGCCCCTCACGCGTGCTCGACGAGCCGCGCGAGCCGGAACTCGATGAACACGACTTGCCGTCGATGTCGGCTCCGGCCCGCGAGAGCCGCGAAACGCCCAAGCGCGCCAAGCGCCAGAGCGAGCCACAGGCCGCCGACATGAACCTCAAGCTCGATCTCGACGAGCCGAGCTTCAGCAGTCGCGACGGTGACTTCCCGGACGATACCCCGGTGGCGCCCTTCAATGGCAATGGTGAAACCCAGGACCTGCCGCCGGTCGAAGAAGTGCTGGTAATCAGCGTGATCTCGCGCAGCGAAAGCGGCTTCAAGGGCCCCGCGCTGCTGCAGAACATTCTCGAAAGCGGCTTGCGCTTCGGCGAGATGGACATCTTCCACCGTCATGAAAGTATGGCCGGCAACGGTGAAGTGCTGTTCTCGATGGCGAATGCGGTCAAGCCAGGGGTGTTCGATCTCGATGATATCGACCACTTCAGCACCCGTGCGGTGAGCTTCTTCCTCGGCTTGCCGGGCCCCCGTCATCCCAAGCAGGCGTTCGACGTGATGGTCGCCGCTGCCCGCAAGCTGGCCTCCGAGCTGGACGGCGAGCTCAAGGACGACCAGCGTAGCGTGCTCACTGCACAGACCATCGAACACTACCGTCAACGCATCGTCGAATTCGAACGCCGCGCCCTGACGCAGAAGCGCTGACAGCGACACCATCCCCCATGGTAGCGGGCTCTGCCCGCGAAGCTCTTGAAACAACGGCTTCGCGGGCAGAGCCGGTTCCACAGGGGAGGGAGTGGAATATAGAACTATCACAGAGAGCAGCCCAGGCTGCTCTCTTGCATTACGAGAGCCCCCATGAACGCTGCCCAAACCCGCATCCTTGAATTGCGCACCGAACTCGACGAGCACAACTACCGCTACCACGTGCTCGACGAACCGAGCATTCCGGATGCCGAGTACGACCGCCTGTTCCGTGAACTCAAAGCCCTTGAGGCGGAAAACCCGCAGCTGGTGACTCCGGACTCGCCGACCCAGCGCGTCGGCAATACCGCGCTCACGGCGTTCAGCCAGGTGCGCCACGAACTCCCTATGCTCAGCCTCGGCAATGCCTTCGAAGATGACGACCTGCGCGAGTTCGACCGCCGCGTCCATGAAGGCCTCGACCAGCCCACCGGCGACCTGTTCGCCCGTACCCTGGAATACAGCTGCGAACCCAAGCTCGACGGCCTGGCGGTCAGCCTCCTGTACCAGGACGGCCAACTGGTGCGCGGTGCCACCCGTGGCGACGGCACCACCGGCGAGGACATCAGCGTCAACGTGCGCACCGTGCGCAACATCCCACTCAAGCTCAAGGGCAGCGGCTGGCCGGCGCTGCTCGAAGTGCGCGGCGAAGTGTTCATGTCCAAGGCCGGTTTCGAGCGCCTCAACGAGACCCAGGCCGAACTCGGTGGCAAGACCTTCGCCAACCCGCGCAACGCCGCCGCCGGCAGCCTGCGCCAGCTCGACTCGAAGATCACCGCCAGCCGCCCGCTGGAGTTCTGCTGCTACGGCCTCGGCCAGGTGACGGCAGACATCGCCAGCACCCACATCGACAACCTCAAGCAATTGCAGCAGTGGGGCATGCCCATCAGCCGCGAGCTGAAAGTGGCCAAGAGCATCGAAGACTGCCTGGATTACTACCGCGACATCGGCACGCGCCGCAGCGCCCTGACCTATGAAATCGACGGCGTGGTGTTCAAGGTCAACAGCATTGCCGCGCAACGTGAACTGGGCTTCCGCGCCCGCGAGCCGCGTTGGGCCATCGCTCACAAATTCCCGGCCATGGAAGAGCTCACCGAGGTACTCGACGTCGAGTTCCAGGTCGGCCGCACCGGCGCCGTCACCCCGGTGGCGCGTCTCAAGCCGGTCAAGGTGGCGGGCGTCACCGTGTCTAACGCGACCCTGCACAACATGGGTGAAATCGCCCGGCTGGGGGTCAAGATTGGCGACACGGTGATCATCCGCCGCGCCGGTGACGTTATCCCGCAAGTCATGCAAGTGGTGCTCGAGCGCCGCCCGGCAGATGCCCGCCAAGTCCATATCCCCGAGCATTGCCCGGTGTGCGGCTCACCGGTCGAGCCGACGCTGCTGGTCAAGCGCAGCAAGGGCAAGGAAACCGTCAGCGCAGGCGCCGTTTACCGCTGCACCGGTCGCCTGGCCTGCGCCGCGCAGCTCAAGCAGGCGATCTCGCATTTCGTCTCGCGCCGTGCCCTGGACATCGACGGGCTGGGCGAAAAGATCGTCGAGCAGTTGGTGGACGAGAAACTGGTGGGCTCGCCCGCGGATCTGTTCAAGCTGACGTTCGAGCAAGTGGTCGAGCTGGAAGGTTTTGCCGAGGTGTCCAGCCGCAACTTGATCGCCTCCATTGACGCCGCTCGACGGCCGGGGCTGGCACGGTTCATCTACGCCCTTGGCATACCCGATGTCGGCGAAGAAACCGCCAAGGTGCTGGCGCGGTCATTGGGCTCCCTGGCGCGCATTCGTCAGGCCATGCCGCAGGTGCTGACCTATCTGCCGGATGTCGGCCTGGAAGTGGCGTTCGAGATCAACGAGTTCTTTCAGGACCCGCATAACCAGACGGTTATCGACGCGCTGGCGGGGCAGCTGGAGATTCAGGATCAGGGCGAGTTGAGTGCCGAGTTCGCCGCCAGCACCACCTTGGCGGGGTTGATCGACAAGCTGCACATTCCGTCGATCGGGCCGACCGGTGCGCAAAAGCTCGCTGACAAGTTCGGCTCTTTAGAGAAAATCCTCGCCGCCGATGGCATGGACTTGCGTCAGGCGCTGAACGAAAAACCGGCCAAAGCCGTGGTGGATTACTTTACTGCCAATCAACAGGCCAACGCCGACCTCGCCAAGCGCATCGAAGCTCAGTTGCTGGCGTTCGGCATGCACTGGGCCAGCGAGAAGAAGGTCGTCGAAGGCCTGCCGCTGGCGGGCCAGACCTGGGTCCTGACCGGTAGCCTGGAACGCATGAGCCGCGACGTCGCCAAGGACAAGCTCGAAAGCCTCGGCGCTAAAGTGGCGGGCTCGGTGTCGGCCAAGACCCACTGCGTGGTGGCCGGCCCCGGTGCGGGCTCGAAACTGGCCAAGGCCAACGAGCTGGGGCTCAAGGTGCTGGATGAGGACCAGTTCGTCAGCTTCCTTGAAGGGCAGGGTTTGTCGGCGTAGAAATCTGAGACGCTCGACTGGCCTCTTCGCCGGCAGATCCTGCGAAGAGGCCATCAGCCTCGTTGTTTGAATGCCTGTCTACAGCGTGACGAGGGGCCGAGCACTCAACCCCCTCTCCATCGCCGCCAACGACACGCACACGTCCCCCAGCAGAAAATCGAACACCTCACAGGTGCGCAAGAAATCCCGGTTATCCAGATCATGAAAAGTCGCGCGGGTCAGCAGTTGCGCCAGGTCCCGTGCAGCGCGGGCGCGGCAGGTGGCGTCTTCGTGCAGGTCGGCGAGAGAGGTGGAGGTGTCGCAAGAGGTGTGCGGGGATTTGGCAGCCATGTCACTCCATGCAAACAAACGGTGCCACCGCATCGGCAAGGGGTGATGGGTGGCAGTTGTGAGAGGGTTCGCAGACCGGGCACGCTCGACAAGCAAACCGGCACACCCGAAGGTGTCCCTCTCACAACCGCCATAACGCGATTGCGTGTTTACGGCAACGCCATCCGAAGATGGCGCTGACAAGTCTAGCGATGCACGGACTGCGAAATCCGGTCGTTGATTTGGCAACGACGGCGGCGACTATAGAGGTCCTTGGTATCCGCGCAAAGCAAGCAATCACTACAAGATGTTAGCAACAAATATCACATGTCCACCGGTCATCTGTGCTGTCTGCCCGCGAAGAGGCGATCAGCCTCACCCTGTAAACGCCCCCTCGCTACACAGATGTGGCTTGGGCTTTGTCCTCGTCATCAGTCTTGCACGCGACCGTCACCCAATTTTCACCACGGCACTTTATCTTCCCGTCTATGGTCAATAAATCCACGCACCACAAACCGCAGCCAAAGGACTACACCATGGACGACTACTGGGAAGAACTGCTTGAATACCGCGCCGCCGAAACCGATCCGCTGGAACCCGCTGACGACGCCACTGAGCTATAACCCCGCTACAGCGGAGCACCGCGCGCCGCGCGCCGAAACTCCCCGGGGGTTTGCCCGCACCAGCGCTTGAACGCCCGTTGAAACGCCTCCGCTGAAGCAAACCCCAACAGATAGGCAATCTCGCCAAAGGCCAATTCCGTGTCGCGGATATAGGTCATGGCCAGGTCGCGCCGCGTGTCGTTGAGGATCGCGCGAAACTGCGTGCCTTCATCGGCCAGCCGGCGCCGCAACGTCCACACCGGCAGCTTCAGGCGTGCCGCCACCTCATCCAGATCCGGCTCGCGACCGCCGCTTAGCAAGGGCCCCAGCAGTTGCGTGATGCGCTCGCCCAGGCTGCGAGTGCGCGTCTGTTGCGTCAGCGCCTGTTCGCACAGCACCAGCAACTCCTGCCAGGTGCAGGGGCAGTGCGCCGGGTTGCGCAGGGCAAGGCTGGCCTGATCGAGGCGCAGCTGGTTAGCGGCGCTGGCGAACTGCACCGGCTGTACACTCAACGGCTGATAGACCGCGGCGTAGGCGGGGGCTTCGAATTCGATTTCCAGGCGCTGCGCTTGCACCGCTGCACCTGCAACGCTTGAGAGCTGCGCCAGCCAGCCGCTGAGCACCGCGTCCACCACAAAACGGTTATAGGCGTTGTAGGGGCTGATGGAATAGAAGCGCAGCCACGCACCCTCAGCGTCTTCAGCAAAGCTCGACTGGCCGCGATAATTGGTGGCGTACAGCGGCTCGAAGCGGATCATCGCCCACGCTGCCTCGCGCACCGTCGGCGCCTGGGCGGCGGTGATCCCGGCCAAGCCGGCGTGGGGCAAGCGGCTGCAGGCGCCCATGTGCAACCCCAGTGCGGGCTCGGCACACAGCTGCATCGCCGCATGGCCCAGGCGCATGTAACGCGGGATCGACAGCCGCGCGCCGGGGCTGGCCAAGCGTTCGGGATCGAGGCCGTAACCGGCGAGCAACGGCAATGGGTCGTGGCCCCGTTGGCGGATCGCTGCTGACAGGCTGTGGATAAAGCCTACGGACAGGTCGCCCAGGCGCAGTGGCAGGGGTTGGCGGGTGTCAGTCATTTTGGGTGGCACCGAGGGATTTTTCGGGGGCAAGCCCCCTCGCTACAGCCATAGATTGATCAGGTGCGCACCAAAGCCGGCCGGGGCTTCTTCGGTCTGGCCGTTGTGCGAGACAAAGCTTTGACCTTCGGCGACCACGTCCCAGAAGCGCCCGTGCATGAAGACGCTCAGGCCGGCGCTGATCCCTGATGGCATCACGCCGGCTTGCGTCAAGCGTTGCCAGGCCTGTTGCTCGCTGACTTCGCCGGGTTGAATCGGCATGGCCGCCGGTGGAGGGTGGGCGTAGCCGCGCCATGGTGTCTGCCAGTGGCCGGGGCCCGCGACGAAGGCGGGAATGGCCAGCAGCTGCACGCCCTTGGCCTGGAGGCGACGGTAGTTGTCCGGGTACCAGCTGTCGGTGCCGATCAGCACGCCCAGGCGCCCGGCAGGGGTGTCGACCACATCGAGGTCGCCAGGGTCGCCGGGCTCGACCAGGCGGCGGTTGTCACGATCGGGGAAGACTTGATGCGTGGGCGCACCCAGCGGCACACCGTCTGCGCCGAACACCACGCTGATATTGAACAGCGAGCCATTGCCGGGCGTCAGCACGCCGCTTTCGACATGGGGGGAGGGCAGCACGATCGAGCCGGCCACCAGGGTCACGCCGAACTCCTTGGCCAGCCCACCGAACAGCGCTTGATAGTCGGCGGCCATTTCATCGGCCTTCATGCGCAGCCGCGCGTTGCGCCCGCGATGGCCGTTGCGGGCACTCAGCCAGGCCTTGGCGAAACGCACCGGGTTGCTCAGGCTCAGCCACTGGAAGGCCTCATCGCGACCGCGGGCCTGATAGACCTCTTCCTTCTCGCCTTTTATCCACAGCCAGCTGCCGATGTGCTCGGGCAGGATGACGACCGTCTTGGGGTTGATCATGCCCAGGCTACGGGCCTGCAGCAGATAGGCTTCGAGTTTGCGGCGCAGGCGCTCCGGGTCCTGATAGTCACCGGGGAAGAGTTCGGGCTGGATGCCCAGCAGGTTGCCGTTCTGGCCGGGGGTGCCCTGATCGACGGCGACCTGGATGCGCAGGTCCGAGAGGTAATGGCCGTTGGGGCGCAGCGCCGCCCAGTACCCGTAGGCGCCGGCCAGGGCCAGCAGGGCCAGGATCAGCAGCGAGAAAAGAAATTTACGCATGGTGGTGAAGCGATGCCCGCACGGTCCGCAAAGAAGGTGCGGTGAGACTACGGGAAAGGGGGGCTGGGCGGAAGGTTTTACGTTCGTGTACGTGCGCGAGATTTTGTCCAAACAAGCCCGGCCCCCTCACCGCCGAACGCGCAACCTTAGCCCCACAGTGCAAACAGATCCAGCTGCGTACAGCTGTGGGAGCCCGGCCCCCTCACCGCCGAACGCGCAACCTTAGTCCCACAGTGCAGACAGATCCAACGGCGTACAGCTGTGGGAGCAAAGCTTGCTCGCGAAGAGGCCCGTTCAGCCGCTGCACATCTCGCGGCAAGCCAGCCGTCTCAGCTCAAGCCACCCGCGCCTCACGCTGAGCGATCAACTGCCGCGTCAGCGGAATCAACGTGCGGCCATAATCGATGGCATCTTCCAACGGATCGAAACCACGGATCAAAAAGGTGGTGATCCCCAGATCGTAATAATCCACCAACGCTTCAGCCACCTGCTCGGCAGTCCCGACCAACGACGTCGAATTACCCTTGGCACCCAGCAGCCCGGCAACCCCCGTCCACAAGCGTTTGTCCAGGCGCGAACCCTGTGCGGCAGCCGCCAGCAAGCGCTTGGAACCCTCGTTGGCCGGCTCCTTGCGCACTACGCCTTTGTCCGCAGCCACTTCCTTGGCGCGTTGCAAAATGCGCTCGGCACGGGCCCAGGCTTGATCTTCGGTCGCCGCCAGAATCGGCCGCAGCGACAGGCTGAAGCGCACCTGCCGACCATGCTTGGCCGCCTCGGCACGCACTCGCGCCACCACTTCACGCACCTGCTCGTAGGTCTCGCCCCACAAGGCATAGACGTCGGCATGCTTGCCGGCCACCTCGATCGCGGCGTCCGACGAGCCACCAAAATACAGCGGGATCGGCTTGGCCGACTTGACCGCCGAATGCGCGCCCTCGAACTGGTAATACTCGCCCTTGAAGTCGAACGGTTGGTCGGCGGTCCACTCCTGGCGCAACACGGTCAGGTACTCATCGGTGCGCGCGTAGCGTTCGTCCTTGCCGATATAGCTGCCGTCGCCGCGCAGTTCCTTGTCGTCGCCGCCGGTGATGATGTGCACGGCGGTGCGCCCGCCATTGAAGGTATCCAGGGTGGCGAACTGGCGCGCAGCCAGAGTCGGCGCCGCGAAGCCTGGGCGGTGGGCGATCAGGAATTGCAGCTTTTTGGTGACGCTGGCCGCGTGGCTGGCGATCAGCGTGCTATCCGGGCTGTTGGAATGAAAGGCCACCAGGGCGCGATCGAAACCGGCTTCTTCATGGGCGCGGGCGACTTTTTCGACGTACTCGGGTTGCAGCACCGGGCCGACCTGCGGGTGGATTTCGGAGCTGTGGTGGCCGGCGATGTAGCCGATGAATTCGATGCTCATGCTGAAGTCCTTTTGGAATGTCTTCGAGTAGGGCGCAACAAAGCCTGCGCCCAGCAATGGACATGACAGTAGAAGCATCGGCGGCGTCTGTGAAATTCGATTTTCTTTTAAGGTAATTACTAAATATTTAGCATATTAGGATATGCATAAAATTAATTTAAGGCATGTGATGGCGGATGCTGATGTGGCGCCGGACTCGTTGCGCGCGAACAATCCACCAGCAAAGACCGCCGAGCCATAAGCGATCAAAGGTGTCGCTACGGTGCGTAGGTACGCTTGCTGTTGATCACTGTTTCACCCTCGTCATTGCGACTCAGGTAGACCGGCAGCACCTTGGGCAGGGCTTGCACCAGACCGGCGATATTGTGGGTGTCGTAGGTGCCTGCGATGCGCATCTGCGTGGCGGCGCGATCTCCCAGATGCACCGGTGCTGACAGATAGCGATTGATCTGCGGCAGCGCGTCGCTCAAGTAAAGATCGTCCAGCACCAGCTTGCCGCTGCGCCAGGCCAGCGCTTGGGCGGGCGACGCGGCAGTGACCTGCGGTGTTGCGGTGCGCACGTCGTAACGCGCCTGCATCCCGGGCGACAGGTAGGCCCGTTGATCGGGCTTGCCGGTATCGCCCGTCACCTGGACCGAGCCTTGGGTGAGGGTGACGACGACCTGATCCCGGTAGGTCCAGACATTGAATTGCGTGCCGGTGACGCGGATCTGCCCCTGCCCGGCATTGACCAGGAACGGGTGGCTGGCGTCGTGCGTTACCTCGAAGAAGGCCTCACCCTTGCTCAGGGTCACGTTGCGGCGGTCCTTGTAGTTGGCGAAAGACAACTGGCTATCGAGGTTCAACTGCACATGGGTGCCGTCGGCAAGGGTGATGTCGCGCAGGGCTGAATCGCTCTGGTAGCGTTGATAGCTGTCGGGTATGAGGTTCAGATGCCAGCCGACCAGACCGATGACCGGTATGGCCAGCAGCATTGCAGCGGCGAACATCGGGCGGCGATAACGGTGTCGAGTCGCGACCACTTGGGCAGACGGTGGCGGCCTCGGTGTGGTCATCGGCAGCCGTTCGCTGATGGACCAGATGTCCTGCATGGCGTCGAATTCCCGCCGATGAGCCGGGTCGCTGTTCAACCAGCGCTCAAGCAGGACGCGCTCCTGATCGGTGAAGTCGGGCGCCGTGACACGCATGCACCAGTGCGCCGCTTCGTCGCTGATACGATCATTGGATGGCTCTGAGGCAGGAGGGCTAAGCATGACGGTCTACCGGCTGACTGATCTGTTCTGGCTTGCGTAGGGGCCTGTGCTTGCGGGCGGCAAGTCATAGCGCCAGGGGCCAGTATTGCTCAGAATAACGGCAGATTGCCACGCGCTTGTAAGTTGGGTACCGACATTCGTCCGGTCTGACGGGGTCTGCGAGGGGAGGGCGGCAGTTCGAGGCCCACCTGGGTGGGCATCCTGCGAAGGCTCAGTGGGTCTGAGTGGCGGCGACGAAATTCCTGCAGTGGACCAGCGCATCACGAATCATGAAGTTCACCAGGGTTGGCGAGACGCCCAATTCGCTGGCGATGTCTTTTTGCGGTTTGCCGTGGACGCGGTACATGACGAATGCGTAGCGCGTTCGGTCAGGCAGCTGTGCCAGCGCGTGCTCCACTTTGCCCAAGGTTTGCAGATCGACGTTGATCGACTCCGGATTGGACAACTGCGGGGCGCAATGGAGGTTCTGCTCGTCGCTGACGAAGTAACGCTGCTCCATCGACTGCTTGCGATAATGGTCAATCGCCAGGTTACGTACGATGCGGAACACGTAGTTGAGCCGGGCACTGGAGGGCAGTGTATCGGCGTTGATGCGCGAGACCCGCAAGTAGGCGTCCTGCACGACGTCTTCGGCGCGGCTGTGGCATCCGGTGATGCGGGCGGCGGTCTTGATCAGCCCTGCACGGTTGGATACCAGCATTTGCAGAAGCGATGGGAATCCGTTGCACGAGAGGTCTGTAATGCCTGAGTCCTGCATGGGGTTACCTGCGCGGCGAGGTTGACAGAAATTTGTATCCTTACTTGACGGCGACGAGGTTAGTTTTGTTGGTTATCATTGTCAAATGAGAATTTGTACTATCTGCGTTTTTTTTCGTTTCGATTTGCTGCCTTTCGCTCTATCCCTTCATTTATAGCCGCCCCGGGGTGGCCACTTGTCGACTAAATCTCGGGTCGCCCTGATCGTTCCCTGAACAACCATTCCTGGCCGCGCACGCGGTTGCAGCCCAAGGAGATCTTGTGCATTCGTATTCTTTATCGGCCTTCGTACTGACCACCAGCTGCCTGCTGGCAACCGCCTGCGCCGCCGCTGCATCCACGCCAGCGGCCACCGTCAGCTGGTCGTCTTTGGGGGTGCCCCATGTACAAGCCAATGATGACCAAGGCCTGGGCTACGGCATCGGCTACGCCTACGCTCGTGACAATCTCTGCCTGCTGGCCGATGAAGTACTGACCGTCAATGGCCAGCGCTCGCTTATGCTCGGGCGCGCTGGGCAATCTTCGGTGGGCCTGGACAACCTGACCTCGGATATCTTCTTCCAGTGGCTCAATAGCGATGAGCAGGTTCAGGCATTCTGGCGAGCTCAGCCGGCCGCTATGCAGCAGCGCATCAGCGGCTACGTGGCGGGCTTCAATCGCTACCTGGTGCAAACCCCGGTCGATCAGCAACCCGCAGCCTGTCGTAACGCTGGCTGGCTGCGGCCATTGTTGACCGAGGATGTGGTGCGCCTGACCCGCCGTTTGCAGGTCGAGGGCGGCATCGGCCGCTTTGCCAAGGCGCTGGTGGCTGCCGCGCCGCCGGGGGCCGCCGCGCCGGTGTCCGCTGCATCCGGCAGCGCGCAGCAATCGCTGGCGCAGTTGCAAGGCTTCGCGCAGACGCGGGGCAGCAATGCGATCGCCGTTGGTGGGGCGCGCAGCGAGAACGGCAAGGGCCTGTTGTTGGCCAACCCGCATTTCCCGTGGACCGGCGGCCTGCGTTTCTATCAGATGCACCTCACGCTGCCCGGCCAACTGGATGTGATGGGCGCCGCGCTGCCCGGGCTGCCGTTGGTGAACATCGGTTTCAACCAGCATATGGCCTGGAGTCACACGGTCGATCATTCCAGCCACTTCACCCTGCACAGCCTCAAGCTCGATGCCCAGGACCCGCTGAGCTACAGCATCGACGGCCATCGCGAGGCGCTGCAAAAACGCAGCATCCAGGTGCAGGTACGCGAAGCGGATGGCAAGGTGGTGACGGTCAGCCATGATGTCTATGAGTCGCGCTTCGGGCCGCTGGTGACGCTCCCCGGTCTGCTGCCATGGGATCGGCAGCGTGCCTATGCGCTGCAGGACGCCAACCTCGGCAACGACCGCATTCTTGTTCAATGGGATGCGATCAATCGCGCAAAAAGTGTCAAGGAGCTGCAGCAGGTGGTCGGCTCGATCCAGGGCACTCCGTGGGTCAACACCCTGGCGGTCGACGACCAAGGCGATGCGCTGTACATGAATGCCTCGGTGATCCCCAACCTCCCGACGGCCCAATTGGCCCAATGCGCCGATCCGGCCCTGGTGAAGGCCGGGTTGCCGGGGCTGGATGGTAGCCGCAGCGCGTGCAACTGGCAGGACGATCCCGGCGCCAGCCAGAAGGGCATCGTCGCCGCCCGGCATCTGCCGCAACTGCTGCGCACTGACGTGTTGCAAAACTCCAACGACAGCGCCTGGATGACCCAGCCCGCTGCGCCTTTGGTAGGTTTTTCACCCTTGATCAGTCGCAATGATCAACCGTTGGGGCTGCGGGCACGTTTCGCCCTGACCCAGCTTCAGGAGCACGGCAACGGGCCGCTGTCCGCTGCGTTTCTGGCCGGGCTGGTGACGGGTAATCGGGTGCATCTTGCCGATCTGGCGCTGGATGACATTCTGGCGTTCTGCCGTGCCCAGCGGGGCGATGCGCTAAGGCCAGCCTGCAGCGCGCTCGGCCGATGGGATCGTCGCGCGCAGGTCGACAGCGGCTTGGGCCTGGTGTATTTCCAGCTGACCATGGATGCGCTGCAAAAAGGCCAGGAGCCTTGGCGCCAGCCGTTTTCGGTCAGCGATCCGATCCATACCCCGCGCGGTATAGCCTGGGAGCGAGCCGATGTGGCCGAGCATCTGGCGCAGAGCTTGAGCGACGCCCAGGCCCGTGTCGCGGCCATGGGCTTGGCGCCCGATGCGCGTTGGGGTGAACTGCAAACGGTACGCCGCGGGGAACAGCGTATCGCGATTCCCGGTGGCGCCGGCAGGCTGGGGGTCTACAACGCGATCACCTCGATGCCGGTGGGTAATGGGTTCGAAGTCGAAGCCGGCAGCAGCTACATTCAGGTGGTCAGCTTCGACCAGGCTGGCCCGGTCGCCCAGGGGCTGCTGACGTTTTCCCAGTCCAGCGATCCGGCCTCCAGGCATTTCAAGGACCAGACACAGCTGTTCTCGGCACAGCAGTGGCGCCCGCTGCCGTTTACGCCAGCGCAAATCGAGGCAGATGGTGGCGCTGAGGTGCTGCAGTTGAAGTAGTGCGGACGGTGGCAAGGGCGCTCGCGGCCGCTACGGCAAGGCAGATGACGATCGGTTACTGACAGGCCTTGTCGGCGTGCACCGCCACGAGTTGCTCCACCACATACTCGGCATCCCGAGCGATTCCGGAAAACCGCCCCGAGCCCCAGGTATGCAGCCACGGCAGGCCGAGGAAATACAGCCCCGGCTGCGCCGTCACACCACGCGTGTGCCCGGGGTAGCTGCGACCGTTGAACACCGGCACGTCCACCCAACTGAAATCCGGCTGAAAACCGATGCACCAGATGATGCTGGTGATATCGCTGTCGGCCAGATCCAGCTCGGTGGCGGCTTGCCCGGGCACCCAGAGTGGCGTGTAGGGCACGCCGGGCGGCGCCTCGATGCCCTGCTCGGCGATGTACTTGTCGATGCTGGCATTGATCCGGGTATAGACGGCATCGGCGGCGTCGAGCTTGTCGGCCAGGTCCGCGGCGAATTGCAGCGTGGTGCCCTGCAGGCTGTTCAGGCGCCCGAACAGTTGCATGCCTTCTTTGGCGAAGCGGCGCAGGTCGATATCACGTCCGCCATCGCGCCCTGTCACATAGTGATTGGTGTTGTCGCGCACGCCTTCGCGCAGCGGGTGGGTGTCGACGCCGATGTCGTAGTAGCCCATGTCGGCCAGCCAATCGACCACGTCACGCCCGCGGTGAAAACGCGCGCAACGGGGCGCATCGCCGACGGCCAGGAACACCTTGCGCCCTGCCAGGTGCAAGTCTTCGGCGATCTGCGCACCGGATTGCCCCGAGCCCACCACCAGCACGTTACCGGCGGGCAATGCCTGGGGGCTGCGGTACTGTTCGGAGTGCAGTTGGGTGATGTGCGCGGGCAGGCGCTCGGCCAGGCGCGGGATGATCGGTGTGTGATAGCCGCCGCTCGCGATGATCACCTGGTCGGCAGTGAAATCCCCCAGCGAGGTGCTCAACGCATAGCCGCCCTCGGGCCGCGCGACCAGGCGCTGCACCGCGCAGCCTTCGCGCACCGGGGCGTTGACTGCGGCGATAAAGCCATCCAGGTAGGCGATGATCTGGTCTTTCTTCATGAAGCCGTGGGGATCGTCGCCGGCGTAGGGATAGCCGGGCAGGGTGCACTGCCAGTTCGGCGTGACCAGGCAGAAGGCGTCCCAGCGTTGATTGCGCCAGGTGTGGGTGAGGCTGTGCTTCTCGAGCACTATATGGTCGATGTCCTGCTGCTGCAGGTAGTAGCTGGCGGACAGACCGGCCTGGCCGCCGCCGACGATGATGGCGCTGTAGTGGGTCATGGTGAGTGCTCCTGTAAGGGTGTTCGGGGCAGAATGATGCAGCGATGCTGATGGCCTCTTCGCGAGCAAGCTTTGCTCCCACAGGTGTACGGCGATGGATCTGCACGAAGCGACCAGTGAATTCAGTACAAAATTCATATCCGTACACTTGTGGGAGCCAGACTTGCCTGCAAAGCGGCCAGTGAATTCCGCACAAAATTCATATCCGTACACTTGTGGGAGCAAGGCTCGCCCGCGAAGAGGCCGGTGAATTCCCCACAAAATTCATATCCGTGCACTTGTGGGAGCAAGGCTTGCCCGCGAAGAGGCCAGTGAACTCAGTACAAAACTCAGATCTGTACACTTGTGGAAGCCAGACTTGCCTGCAAAGCGGCCGGTGAATTCAGTACAAAATTCATATCCGTACACTGGTGGGAGCCGGACTTGCCCGCGAAGCGACCAGTGAATTCAGTACAAAATTCATATCCGTGCACTTGTGGGAGCCAGACTTGCCCGCGAAGAGGCCAGTGAATTCAGTACAAAATTCATATCTCGCCGAAGCCTGAGTAATGCACCTTGCCGCTGCCCTGTTCACGGATATCCAGCACCTCGACCTGTGCCTGTGGATCGCTGAATTTGCGGGCGGTCAGTCGGATGCCGCCGAGGCTGTCCATGGCCGAACTGCAATAGAACCCCTTGACCTGCTTGACCCGTTCCGAGGCCGCATTGAGGCCGGTTTCGGCGCGGCGCAAGAACTCCGCCAGGCTGTAGGACTGCCCCGCCTCGAGGTGCTCGAAGATCGTGGTGGAGGGCGAATAGACGTTGCTTTCCTGGCCATCGGGCCAGCGCAGACGAACGTTGACGGCGGGCATGTCAGTGCTCCTTGTGGGTAAAGGCGGGGCGCGCCTCAGGATTGAATTGCGGGTAGTGGAACCCCGTGAAAGGCTGGCGCGACAGGTCCCAGAAATCGGCCTGCGCCGGGCCCTGACGGACCCGCAACCGCGCGCTGTCATCGACCTCGCCGATGCGCGCGCAGTGCAGGCCCTCGAAGGCGAACGCGGCGGCCACAGTCGGCAGGTCCTCCGGGTCGAGGGTCATGACGAAGCCGTAGCTGGGGAAGACCTGCAGCCAGCGTTCCAGCGGTGTGTCAGCCGGTTGTGGCAAGGCCGACAGATCGATCACCGCGCCGCAGCCTTTGGGCTCCAGCAGCATCAGCAGGGTGCCGAGGATGCCCGCGTTGCTGATGTCCTTGGCGGCGTGCAGCAGCCCCGCTTCGGCCAGCCGCGGGATCACTTCGAGCTTGTCGCGCAGGCGCTGCGGGGCGACGTTTTCGAAGGCTTTCCAGTAAGGCGCGTCGCCGTGCCAGCGACCATCGAGATCGACCGCCATGACGATGATCTGCCCCGGCGCCACGTGCAGGGTCGAGAGCAGATTGCGCGCCCAGCCGCTGACCGCCACGGCCAGCGCCGTCGGGTTGCCGGGTGCCTGGCTGGTGTGGCCGCCCGCGAGGATCAAACCATAGGCCTCGCAGGCGGCGCGGATACCGGCCAGCACCTGCTCGGCGGCGATCACGTCATGGTGCCAATAGGCGTTGACCACCGCCGTCGCGCGACCGCCCATGGCGGTGATATCGCTGACGTTGGCCATGACCGCCGACCAGCCGGCGAACCAGGGCGCCTGTTCGACGAAGGCCGGAATCATCCCTTCGATCGCCAGCAACTGGTACTGATCGCCGCAGCGAATCGCCGCGGTGTCGTCGCCGGGCAGGGCGTACAGCTCGTCGCGGCTCTGGCCATGGGGCGCCAGGGTTTTGGCCGGTTCCTGGATTGCCAGTTTCGAGCGCATCGCGGCGGTGTCGCGCAGTCGATCGAGCATCGCCATCAGCGCCGCTTGAGGACTAGTCATGGGGGTTGGCCTTTTTGCGCAATAGTGAAGTCTGGCGGGCCATGAACGGATAACACGCCAGCTGCGCCTGCATCAGGCAGTGGGGGTGGCCGAGCAGGTCGAGGGTGTCGAGGGTGTGCCAGTGCAGCCCATGAAAATAGCCTTCGTTGGCCTGCTGCACGGTGGCCAGAAAAGTCTGGCAGCCCAAGTCGATGGCCCGCGCCACGGCCTCGTTGACCAGCGCCTTGCCGATCATCGCGTGCCGTCGGTACTGGCGCTCGACGCACAGGCGCCCGCCGTACCAGACCCCTGGTTCGCTCTGGTAGATGCGCACCGCGCCGATGACCTGCTCGGGCATGCCGCAGTGGTGCGCGACGGCGACGATGGGGATGGCCTGGAAGTCCTTTTCGTCCTTGTCCTGGGCGAGCAGTTGTTGCTCGTCGCTGAACACCGCGCGGCGCAGGCTGAAGTAGTGCTGGCGTTCCCAGGCTTGGTCGGCGGGCTTGACCAACAGGTCGCCGGCGAGGAATTCGCTGAACGTCCCGTCGACCAGGGCAAAGGCGTGTTCGGCCATGGATTGCGCTCCCGTTACTCGTGGTGTTTGAGGGCCGAGCAGGCGCCGCATTTGGCGCAGCCGGCGTTGATGTTGTCCGAGTGCAGGCCGTGCTTGCGCAGGCTGGCGCCGATGCGCGGGTAGAGGCGTTGCATGAGGGCGCTGTCGGGCTTGGGGTGGCGGGCCAGCGGTGTACCGTCGATGGGCACGAAGGGCACCACGAAGGGATACACCCCGACGCTGGCCAGGCGTTCGCTCATCTGCGCGATGGCGTCTTCGCTGTCGCCCAGGCCGGCGAGGATATAGGTGCTCACCTGGCCGCGGCCGAACACCTTTACGGCGGCGTCGAAGGCCGTGAAGTAACGCTCCAGCGGCACCTCGGCCTTGCCCGGCATGATGCGCTGGCGCACCGCGTCGGTGACGGCCTCAAGGTGCATGCCCAGGGACACCACGCCGCTGTCCTTGAGACGCTGGAACCACGCGTCGTCGTCGGGCGGCTCGCACTGCGCCTGGATCGGCAGGTCGACCACGGCGGTCACGGCCGCTGCCGATTCACAGAGGATGGCGGCGCCGCGATCGCTGGTCTGCGGCGTGCCGGTGGTCATCACCATGTGTTTGACACCGTCCAGCTCCACGGCGGCCTTGGCCACTTGGGCGAGTTGCGCGGGGCGCTTGCGGGCGATGGTCTTGCCGCTCGCCAGTGACTGGCCGATGGCGCAGAACTGGCACGAGGTGGCGGCTTCGTTCATGCGGATGCAGTGTTGCAGGACGGTGGTGGCGAGGACGTCCTTGCTGTGCAGGGTGGCGATCTTCCAGTAGGGGATGCCGTCCTCGGTGTTCAGCCCGTAGAACTTCGGCACGCCGGGCAGCTGTACCTGACCGACCTGCAGGCCCTCGCGAAAGATCAGCGCCTGGGCGCCGCTGCTGTCGGGCACAGCGGAGTAGGGCGAGTCGAGCGAGGCGCGGTTGAGCATCGGCACCATGGCGGTGTGTTCGCCCAGGCTCAGGGCCTTGTGATCCGAAGGCCCGGCACCGCCCTTGCGCGCCAGGCCGTCGGCGCCTTGCCAGCGCACACCGTGGCATTGCAGTTCGGCGAGCAGGTCGGGACTGGCAGTGCTGCCTTCGCGGGCAAGCCTTGCTCCCACAGGCGTACGCTTGGGATCCGGGGCGTGCTTGCCGACGTCTTCGCCAGCAAGCTGTGCTCCCACAGGGTCAACGGCACGATCCGAATCCGAGCCTTGCACCTGTGGGAGCAAGGCTTGCCCGCGAAGAGGCCCTTGCAGCTGGCGAGCAAGCTGTGCTCCCACAGGGTCAACGGCACTGTCCGAAGCCGAGCCGTACACTTGTGGGAGCAAGGCTTGCCCGCGAAGAGGCCCTTGCAGCTTGCGCAAAATCGTCGTGTCATTCATGGACATGCTCCTCGGCAGCCTGGCGATGCTCATGCACATGTGCCGTGACCCGCCGATCGATCAGCAGGCTCAGCAACTCCGGCCGGCTGTAGTGCCCCACCGAATCCATCATGCGTTTGCGTTTGTCGATCAAGGCGAAATCCAGGTCGGCGATCACTGTGCCTTCGCCCTCTGTGCGCTGGCCGAGCACCTTGCCTTCCGGGGAGACGATGGCGGTAAAGCAGCCGCCGCTGATCGGCTCCAGCGCGCAGCCGGTATCGGCCATGATGTGCGCCTGTTGCTCGGCATCCAGCCAGGCGGTGGCGTTGACCACGAAGCAGCCGCTTTCCAGGGCGTGGTGGCGAATGGTGACTTCCATCTGCTCGGCGAAGATCTGTCCCACCAGCGAGCCGGGGAACATCGCCGCGTGGATCTGCTCGCCGTCGGCCATCAGCGCGTAGCGGGCCAGCGGGTTGTAGTGTTCCCAGCAGGCCAGGGCACCGATGCGCCCGACTGCGCTGTCCGTGGCGCGCAGGCCGGAGCCGTCGCCTTGGCCCCAGACCATGCGCTCGTGGTAGGTGGGGGTGATCTTGCGCCGGTGCTGGATCAGGCTGCCGTCGGCGTCGAACAGCAACTGCGCGTTGTAGAGCGTGCCGCCGTCGCGCTCGTTGACGCCGATGCAGGCGACGACTCCGGCTTCGCGGCAGGCTTCGCCAATTTGGCGGGTCACGTCGGAGGGGACGGTGACGGATTGTTCGAGCAGCTTGAGGTGTTGCTTGCCCATGGCGAAGGGCGGCTGCACGAAGGAGAAATAGGGATAGTAGGGCACCACGGTTTCGGGGAATACGGCGAATTGCACACCCTCACGGCCGAGCTCGAGCAGGGTGGCGCAGAGCTTGGCGACCGTGGCTTCACGCGAGTACAGCACGGGGCTGAACTGGACGGCGGCGGCGCGGATGATGGGCATGGTGGCGGGCCTCTGGATGGGTGGCGGGTGCTGTGATCTATGGCGGTTATGAGGGCCCCTTCGCGGGCAAGCCTTGCTCCCACGGGTGTACGGCTCAGGTGCCGTTTACCCTCTGGGAGCACAGCTTGCTGGCAAGCTGCAAGGGCCCCTTCGCGGGCAAGCCTTGCTCCCACAGGTGTACGGCTCAGGTGACGTTCACCCTCTGGGAGCACAGCTCGCTGGCAAGCTGCAAGGGCCCCTTCGCGGGCAAGCCTTGCTCCCACAGGTGTACGGCTCGGGTGCCGTTCACCCTCTGGGAGCACAGCTTGCTGGCAAGCTGCAAGGGCCCCTTCGCGGGCAAGCCTTGCTCTCACAGTGCAAGCGGATGCAGAGCCATCCATCTGTGCAAGCAGATGCAGAGCCGTACACCTGTGGGAGCAAGGCTTGCCCGCGAAGGGGCCGGCAAGTCGAGCTACGCCGTCCAGGTATCAATGATCATCGCGCCCTCACGCCGCATCAGCAGGCGCAGGTCCATCACGTCCAGCGGGTTGATCGGGCGAATACCTTCGATCAGGGCTTTTTCGGTCTGCCCGTACAGGGCCTGCAACGCGAAGCGGCAGGCGTACACCTCACCGCCTTCGGCCATGAACGCCTTGATCTGATTGTTGACCGCCAAATGCCCCGGAAAGGCCTCGGCCCCCAAGGTCGGGAAGCCGCGTTGCACACCCAGTTGCACGCCAGGGCCGTACAGCAGGATCTTGGTTTCGAAACCTTTGCGCAGCAGACGCTTGGCCTGCAGCATGTTGACCAGGCCGATGGAGCCTTCGAAGGCGATGGTGTGGAACGTCAACAGCGCTTTTTCACCCGGTTCGGCCTTGACGTCCTCGAAGACCTTTTCTTCGTAATTGACCAGGAAGTCGCCATCTTGATAGTGAGCAATGTCCACGTTTGGCATGTCGTCATCTCCGTTGTTGCGTCGCGGTTATCGATGGCCGAGAGCGGCTGATCGGGTTACAGCGGTACAGTGCGAGGGACGTGCCAGGCAGAAAAACTATTCGTTATCTGATTGATACCTAAGAGCTAAATACGTCTGATCCGGTTTTTTGCAGGGATTCTGAGCCGCCCGAATCTCTACGCAACTTCGTGTTAATACGAAGTTGCGTAGAGAAAACAACGAAATTTCGTGATGCGGCCCCCAGCGACTCAGTGGCCGTTGAGGGCCGAGAGCGCCACCGAGGTCGCGGCGGTGCGTGTCTCGACGCCGAGCTTGATATAGACGTGCTCCAGGTGTTTGTTCACCGTGCGCGGGCTGAGGCCGAGAATGTCGCCGATGTCCTTGTTGGTCTTGCCGCACGTGACCCAGTGCAGGACTTCGATTTCCCGCTCGGTAAGGGCGAAGCGCGCCGCCAGACAGTGCTGCGCCGAGGCATCCGTGAAGCTCGCCTTGCGGGTGGTCGCCGACTGCAGGATGCGCGCGGTGCGCAGGTGCGAGGCGATGCGCGCGAGCACCTCGTTGCACTCGATGGGCTTGGTCACGTAGTCGATCGCACCCGCCTCGAAGCCTTTGACCACATGCTCGCTTTCGGTCAGCGCGGTCATGAACAGCACCGGGATATCCGCGCTCATGGCGTCGGCCTTGATCTGCCGGCAGGTGTCGAAACCGTCCAGCCCCGGCATCAGGGCGTCCAGCAGGATCAAGTCCGGGCGCCGACGCTGGATGCGGCTCAGCGCACTGTTGCCGTCCAGTGCCACCAGCACGCGGTAGCCGGCCTCATCCAGCGCGTCGGAGAGCAGCGCGAGATTATCCGGCGCGTCGTCGACGATCAGGATGGTGCCTTTAGAAGCGCTCGTGGGGATGTTCATTGATGCTCTCTGTCAGTACCCGATTCAGTTCATCCAGGCGAAAGCCTCGGGCCAGGGTGCGCAACCGCTCGATTGCGGTGGCGCTGTCGGGCCAGCGTTGTTCGATACTCGCGAGCTGCTCTTGCAGCTCGATCATGTCGCCATCGGCGCACAACTCGCGCAGCAGCGCCAGCTCTGTCCTGGCCAGCGCCCGGTGCGGCGCCACGGGGGCCGCCAGTGCCGGCGCAGCCCGCAGCCAGGTCAGTTGCAGGTGGTGTTCGATGCGGTCGAGCAGGTGCTGCAGGAGCACCGGTTTGGCCAGGTAATCGATAGGCCCCAGATCATGATCGGCACGTTCGTCGGCGAGCGCATTGGCGTGGGCCGACACCACCACTATGGGCGCCAGGCATTGCACGTTGCGGCGGATCAGGCGGCTGGTTTCCCAACCGTCCATCTGCGGCATGGACAGGTCCATCAGGATCAGATCTGGCTTGAGCAAGGACACCTGGCGAATCGCTTCCTGGCCGTTGGCGGCCTGGACAACGTTGAAGCCCAACGGTGTGAGCATCCCGCTGATGACCTGGCGATGCTCGACATGGTCGTCCACAACCAGCACCAGTCGTGGCGGCCCGGCATAGCCGATGAGATCGTGGTCGGCATGGATGATCGCCTTGGGCACCCGCACTTCGGATAGAAATAGCCGCACCTGGAAACGCGTACCGGCCCCCGGCACGCTGCTGACCGAAATCTCGCCGCCCATCAGGGCCGTGAGCATGCGTGTGATGGTCAGACCCAGGCCCACACCGTTGTCGTGGCGGTCGATCTCGCCGCGCTCGAACGGCTGGAAAATCCGCTCCAACTGGTCTTCGGCGATGCCGATGCCACTGTCGATGATCTCGAAAGTCGCCGTCTGCCGACGGTAGCTGACCCGCAGGCGGACCTCGCCGCTGTCGGTGAAATTCACCGCGTTGCCCAGCAGGTTGATGAGGATCTGCCGCACCCGTTTCTCGTCGCCACGCACCACCAGCGGCAGCTCGCCGATGATCTGCAGGCCGAAACCCAGGCCCTTGTCATGGGCGGCGGGAGCGAACAGGCGCTCCAGGTCGCGGATGAAATCCATGAAAGCGATTTCAGACGGCTCCAGGCGCAGCTTGCCGGCCTCGATCTTGGCCACGTCGAGCAGGCCGTCGATCAACGACAACAGGTGCGAACTGTTGCGCAGGATGGTCGCCAGGGCTTCCTGCTGGCGCGGTGGGGTGCTGGCGTCGCGCTGCAGAATCTGCGTGTAGCCGAGGATGCTGTTGAGCGGTGTGCGCAGTTCATGGGACAGGCCGGTGACGTAGCGGCTCTTGGCGGCGTTGGCGGCTTCGGACGCTTCCTTGGCACGCTGCAGGGCCAGGTCGGTCTGCTCGTGGGCTTCGATTTCCTGCATCAGCAGGGCGGTCTGGCGCTCGGATTCTTCCTGGGCCACGTGGCGGCTTTCGCGGGTCAGCACCACCCACCAGGCCAGCACCGCGGCGAAGACGCACAGCGCCAGAAACGCCTTGATGAATGCCAGGGTCAGGGTTTGCTGAGTTTGCCAGGAGTGCTCGGCGAGGTTGTGGGTGACCTGGGTGTACACCAGTGCCAGAGCGCCGGACAGTAGCGCGATCAGCACCGCGAGGATGCCCATGTAGTGCGCCAGGCGGGTGTGCAGATTGCGCGAAAAGGATTTGGGCAGCAGCCGCGCGAGGCCGTCCTCCACTTGCATCAACAAGCGCGAGCGCGGTTTGCACTGGTCGCCGCAACGCACTTCCAGTGAACAGCACAGCGAGCAGATCGGCGACGCATACGCCGGGCACCAGGCCATGTCCGGGCGCTCGAACGGGTTGCTGCACACCCCGCAGGTCACCGTCGCCGTGGTGCCTTGTGGGTACAACAGGCTGGGGTCGCTTTCCCGTGCCAGGTAGTAGCGTCCTTTGGTTGCCCAGGCGATCAGCGGCGCCACGATCAAGGCGGTGATCAACGCCAGCAACGGCGGGGCGGCCTGGGCCAGGGCGCCGAACCAGCCAAAATGCGCGAGCATCGACACCAGGGAGGCCACGCCCATGGCCCCGACCCCCACCGGATTGACGTCGTACAGGTGCGCGCGCTTGAACTCGATATGTGGCGGCGACAACCCCAGCGGCTTGTTGATCACCAGATCCGCCACCAGCGCGCCGATCCAGGCGATGGCGATGTTGGCGTAGAGGCCGAGCACCTCGCCGATGGCGTCGAAGATGCCCATCTCCATCAACAGCAGGGCAATGACCACGTTGAACACCAGCCACACCACGCGCCCGGGATGGCTGTGGGTCATGCGTGCAAAGAAGTTCGACCAGGCCAGGGAGCCGGCGTAGGCGTTGGTGAGGTTGATCTTGACCTGGGAGATGACCACCAGCAGGGCCATGGCCGCGAGCGCCCATTCCGGCGAGTTGAACACGTAGCTGTAGGCGACCAGATACATCTGCGTGGGCTCGACGGCGCGCGCCACCGGCACTTCATGCTGGATCGCCAAAAATGCCAGAAAGGCCCCGGCCATCAGCTTCAACGCTCCGGGCACGATCCAGCCGGGCCCGGCCAGCAGCAGCGCGGTCCACCAGCGCAGGTTGTTCTGCGCGGTGCGCTGCGGCAAAAAACGAATGTAGTCGACCTGCTCGCCGATCTGCGTCACCAGGGAGAGCACCACGCTCAGCGCCGCACCGAACAGCAGCAGGTCGAAGGTGCCTGCCTCGCCATGGCGCCCGGCGAACGAAGTGAAGTCGCTGAGCGTGCCCGGACTTTTGTAGATGACGAACACGTACGGCACGATCAACAGCGCCAGCCACAGGGGCTGAGACCACATCTGCAGGCGGCTGATGAGGGTAAAGCCATAGGCGGCCAACGGGATGATGATCACCGAACACAACACGTAGCCCCAGGCCAGTGGAATGTGGAAGTACAGCTCCAGGGCCAGCGCCATGATCGCCGCTTCGAGGGCGAAAAACAGGAAGGTGAAGCTGGCGTAGATCAGCGAGGTGATGGTCGAGCCGATATAGCCGAACCCGGCGCCGCGGGTCAGCAGGTCCATGTCGACGCCGTAGCGGGCTGCGTAGTAACTGATCGGCAGGCCGGTCAACAGGATGATCAGCGCTACCGCCAGCACCGCCCACAGGGTGTTGGTGAAGCCATAGTCCATTACCAGCGTGCCGCCCACGGCCTCCAGTACCAGGAACGACACCGAGCTCAGCGCGGTGTTGACGATGCGTCCTTCGCTCCAGCGCCGAAACGAGGAGGGCGCGTAGCGCAGGGCGTAGTCCTCCATGCTCTCGTCAGCGACCCAGCGGTTGTAGTCACGACGGATCTTGGCGATGCGTTGAGTGCCGGGGATGGACAAGGCTGAGCTCCAGAAGCGCGGGGTGCGAGCAATCAGCATGCAGGGCGCGTGCCTGATGCGAGCGCGAGGATGCCGCAAATTCCGCCGCTTGGCGCTATGTCAAATGACGTACGGCGCTACGTCATGGTGCGTATACCGAGAAAAGTTCCGTCGCCCCATTCTTGCTGCCACAACGCAGACGCCCTTCCACACAGGAGCAGCAAGATGGACTTGATGATAACGAGGGGCACCCGCCGGTTTCTCCCGCCGGGCCTGGCCAAAGGCGCAGCGACCTTGTCGCTGATCGCGGCCGCTGTGTTCGGCCAGTTCGCTCAGGCGGCTGACGTCAACACCACGGGGCTTGCGGTTACCGACACCACCGTCACCGTCGGTCAACTGCACTCGGCCACCGGCACCATGGCGATTTCCGAAACCGGCTCGATCCAGGCCGAGCGCCTGGCCATCGAACAGATCAACGCCTCGGGTGGCATCCTTGGTCGGCAGATCAAGGTGATCCAGGAAGACGGCGCCTCGGACTGGCCGACCTTCGCCGAAAAAGCTCGCAAGCTGCTGGTCAACGACAAAGTTGCCACGGTGTTCGGCTGCTGGACTTCGGCCTCGCGCAAGGCGGTGCTGCCGGTCTTCGAAAAAGAGAACGGCCTGCTCTACTACCCGACCTTTTATGAAGGCCTCGAGCAGTCGAAAAACGTCATCTACACCGGCCAGGAAGCCACTCAGCAGATCCTTGCCAGCCTCGACTGGATCGCCAAGGAGAAGGGCGCCAAGACCTTCTATCTGATTGGCTCGGACTACATCTGGCCGCGCACCTCGATGAAGATTGCCCGCAAGCACATCGAAAACGTGCTGCACGGCACCGTGGTGGGCGAAGACTACTACCCACTGGGCAACACCCAGTTCGGCTCGTTGATCAACAAGGTCAAGCTGAAAAAGCCTGACGTGGTGTTCGCCGCCGTGGTCGGTGGCTCCAACGTGGCGTTCTACAAGCAGCTCAAGGCCGCTGGCGTGACGGCGGACAAACAGACCCTGCTGACTCTGTCGGTGACCGAGGATGAACTGCTCGGCATCGGCGGCGAGAACATGGCTGGCTTCTACGCTTCGATGAAGTACTTCCAGTCCCTCGACAACCCGGCCAACAAGGCGTTCGTGGCCGCGTTCAAGGCCAAGTACGGCGCCAACTCGGTGATCGGCGACGTGACCCAGGCCGCGTATCTGGGCCCCTGGTTATGGAAAGCGGCGGTGGAGAAGGCTGGCAGCTTCGACGTCGACAAGGTGGTGGCCGCGTCCCCTGGCATCGAGATGACCAACGCCCCCGAAGGCTACGTGAAGATCCACGACAACCATCACCTGTGGAGCAAGGCGCGCATCGGCGAAGTCCAGGCTGACGGGCAGTTCAAGGTGGTGCACGAGTCGGAGCTGATCGAGCCCAATCCGTTTCCCAAAGGCTATCAGTAGGGCCTGAGTCTGGCCGCTGATTTTCGGCGGCCAGCACTGGCCTCTTCGCTGGCAAGCCATGCTCCCACAGAGTCAGCAGGTCCATCGCCGTACACCTGTGGGAGCAAGGCTTGCCAGCGAAATCGGTCTGACTGATGCCTTCGCTGGCAAGCCATGCTCCCACAGAGTCAGCAGGTCCATCGCCGTACACCTGTGGGAGCAAGGCATGCCGGCGAAGTCGGTCTGACTGATGCCTTCGCTGGCAAGCCATGCACCCACAGAGTCAGCAGGTCCATCGCCGTACACCTGTGGGAGCAAGGCTTGCCCGCGAAATCGGTCTGACTGATGCCTTCGCTGGCACGCCATGCACCCACAGAGTCAGCAGGTCCATCGCCGTACACCTGTGGGAGCAAGGCATGCCCGCGAAGTCGGTCTGACTGATGCCTTCGCTGGCAAGCCATGCACCCACCAAGAGATCTTCATAAGGCCCGCTAGCGCCGCTGCTGATCCACCGGAGACACAGATATGGAATGGCTATCGCAATTCGGCGCCATCGCTGCCATGCAGGGTTTCAACGGTTTGTCCGTGTTCTGCGTGCTGCTGTTGATGGCGCTGGGGCTGGCGATCATTTTCGGCCAGATGGGCGTGATCAACATGGCCCACGGTGAGTTCCTCACCATCGGTGCGTACACCACCTACGTGATGTCGTACCTGACCACCACGTATTTCCCGGCGATGCAGCCGTACTACTTTTTCTTTGCCATCGCGCTGTCGTTCGTCGTGGCCGGCGCGGTGGGCTGGCTGGTGGAATGGATCATGATCAGCCGCCTGTACCACCGCCCGCTCGACACCTTGCTGGCCACCTGGGGGCTGTCGCTGATGATGCAGCAGACCTTCCGTTCGGTGTTCGGTGCTCGCGAGGTCAGCGCCGAGCCACCAGAGTGGCTGATGGGCTCGTTCAGCCTCAGCGACGCCATCGATATCCCCCGCAACGGCGTGTTCACCATGGTGTTGACCGTACTGATGACCGCCTTGATTTTCCTCCTGCTGTACCGCTCGCGCTGGGGCCTGCAGGTGCGCGCCACCATGCAGAACCGGGTGATGAGCCGCGCCGTGGGGATCAACACCAAGAAGGTCGATCGCATGACTTTCGCCCTCGGCTGCGGGGTGGCCGGGGTCGCGGGTGCGGCGTTCACCACCATCGGCTCGACCGGGCCGACGGCGGGTTCGCTGTACATCGTCGACACCTTCCTGACCGTGGTTTTCGGCGGCGCGGCGAGCCTGTTCGGCACCATCGCCTCGGCCTTCGCCATCGCCCAGACGCAGTCGATCTCGGAGTTTTTCATGACCGGTTCCATGGCCAAAGTGCTGACCCTGTCAGCCGTGGTGTTGATCCTGATGGTGCGCCCGCAAGGGTTGTTCGCCAGCAAGTTGCGTAAGTGAGGCCCTGCATGAATGCGCTCGACAAATTGCTCGGTGGCCGTCAGGGCACCCTTGGCCTGCTGATCCTGGCGGTGCTGATTCTGGCGGTGTTTCCGCTGTGCCTGGATGCCTTTCGGCTGAACATGGTCGGCAAGTACCTGACCTACGCCTTCGTCGCCGTCGGCCTGGTGCTGTGCTGGGGCTATGGCGGCATTCTCAGCCTCGGCCAGGGCGTGTTTTTCGGTCTGGGCGGTTACTGCATGGCGATGTTCCTCAAGCTGGAGGCGTCGACGCCCGAGGCGACCAAGATCCAGTCCACGCCGGGCATTCCGGACTTCATGGACTGGAATCAGATCACCGAACTGCCGGCGCTGTGGGTGCCGTTTCACAGCTTCACGTTCACGGTGGTGGCGGTGATCGTCGTGCCGGTGCTGCTGGCGCTGGTGATCGGCCTGGCAATGTTCAAACGGCGTGTCGGTGACGTGTACTTTTCCATCGTCACTCAGGCCATTGCGCTGATCCTCACGGTGTTGATCGTCGGCCAACAGGGCCTGACCGGTGGGGTCAACGGCATCACCGACCTGAAGACGTTGCTGGGCTGGGACATCACCAGCGACGCCGCCAAGCTGACGCTGTATTTCATCAACGCCGTGTTGCTGTTGGGTTGCATCGTGCTGGGCAAGTTCATCCTCGCCTCCAAGCTCGGCCGGTTGCTGATGGCCATGCGCGACAAGGAAGAGCGCGTGCGCTTCTCGGGCTACGACGTGGCCAGCTTCAAGGTCTTCGTGTACTGCGTGGCGGCGGCGTTTTCGGCCATCGGCGGGGCCATGTTCGCCTTGCAGGTGGGCTTCATGTCGCCGTCGTTCGTGGGCATCGTGCCGTCCATCGAGATGGTCATCTTCGCCGCCGTAGGCGGGCGCATGTCGCTGCTCGGCGCAGTGTACGGCTCGTTGCTGGTGAACTACGGCAAGAGCTACTTCTCCGAGTCCTTTCCCGAGCTGTGGCTGTACCTGATGGGCGGGCTGTTTATCGTCGTGGTCATGTACTTCCCCAATGGCCTGGCCGGGGTCTGGGACAGCCAATCGCGTAAATGGCGGGCGCGTTTCGCCAAACCGCCGAGGGTGGTCGCGCCTGCTCCGTCCGCGACGGCCGTGAACACCGAGAAAACCCTGGAGGTGCAGCCATGAAGGCGGTCGGTTTCGAAAGCAACAAACCGGTGCTGGCCATCGAAGGCCTGACTGTATCGTTCGACGGCTTCAAGGCGGTCGACGACCTCAACCTCTATATCGATCGCAACGAAGTACGGGTGGTGATCGGCCCCAATGGCGCCGGCAAGACCACGGTACTCGACCTGATCTGCGGCAAGACCCGCGCCACCAGCGGCAGCATCCAGTTCGATGGCCGCGAGCTGACCAGGATGCACGAGTACGACATCGTCCGCGCCGGGGTCGGGCGCAAGTTCCAGAACCCTTCGATCTACGAAAACCTCTCGGTGTTCGAGAACCTCGAGATGTCCTACCCGGCCGGGCGCAAGGTGCTTGGCGCGCTGTTCTTCAAGCGCACCAGCGAGGTGGTGGCGCGGGTCGAGCAGGTGGCCGGGGAGATCTTCCTCAGCGCGTTGCTGCAACAGCAGGCCGGCTTGCTGTCCCACGG
>CAJCIO010000043.1 GCA_903970465.1 Gammaproteobacteria bacterium | reverse complement strand
GTCAAGACTTATGACGATGACCCTACCAAGTATCAGGACCTGCGCATCGGCCGTATCGACGCAATCCTGGTGGACCGACTGGCTGCACTGGAGTTGATCAAGAAGACCAACGACACCTTGGTCCTGGCTGGCCCGGCCTTCTCTCGTCAGGAAGCGGGTGTAGCGCTGCGTAAAGGCGAGCCGGAACTGCTCGCGGCAATCAACCAGGCGATCGACAAGCTGCGCGCCGACGGCACCCTGAAGGCCCTGTCGAACAAGTACTTCGGCGCTGACGTCACGCAATGATCGAAAACAGCCTGCAACTGATGCTCGATTCGGCGCCCTTTTTGCTCAAGGGTGCCTACTACACGATTTTTCTCAGCCTGGGCGGGATGTTCTTCGGCCTGTTGCTGGGTTTCGGTCTGGCGCTCATGCGCCTGTCGACGTCCATGCTCTGGAACTGGATTGCGCGGATCTACGTGTCGTTCGTTCGTGGCACGCCGTTGCTGGTGCAGCTGTTTTTGATCTACTACGGCCTGCCGCAATTGGGGATCGAGCTGGACCCACTGCCGGCGGCGCTGATCGGCTTCTCGCTGAACATGGCCGCCTATGCCTGTGAAATCCTGCGGGCGGCCATTGGCTCCATCGAACGAGGGCAATGGGAGGCCGCCGCCAGTATTGGCATGACCCGGGGGCAAACGTTGCGCCGCGCCATTCTGCCCCAAGCGGCGCGCACCGCCTTGCCTCCACTGGGCAACAGCTTCATTTCGTTGGTCAAGGACACCTCGCTGGCCGCTACCATCCAGGTGCCTGAACTGTTCCGCCAGGCGCAGTTGATCACCGCCCGCACCTTCGAAATCTTTACCATGTACATCGGCGCCGCGCTGATCTACTGGGTGCTGGCCAGCGCCTTGGCGCACTTGCAGCATCGTCTTGAACTGCGGGTCAACCGCCACGACCAGCAGTGAGGAGCAGCGACGCGATGATTGTGGTGGAAAAGCTCAGCAAGCAATTCAACGGCATTCCAGTGCTCCAGGACATCGACCTGCGCGTCGAGCCTGGCGAGGTGGTCGCCATCATCGGCCCCAGCGGTTCTGGCAAGACGACCTTCCTGCGCTGCCTGAACCTGCTGGAAACGCCGGATAGCGGTCGTATTCAGGTCGGCGATATCAAGATCGACGCGAGCAAACCGTTGGCACGCCAGCAGGATTTGATCCGACGGTTGCGCCAGCAGGTAGGGTTCGTGTTCCAGAACTTCAACCTGTTCCCCCACCGTACGGCGCTGGAAAATGTCGTCGAAGGCCCGATCGTGGTGAAGAAAGTGCCCCGCGCCGATGCCCTTGCGTTGGGTCGGCGGTTGCTGGCCAAGGTTGGCCTCGCCGGCAAGGAAGAGGCGTGGCCGCGGCGCATGTCCGGCGGTCAGCAACAGCGCGTGGCGATTGCCCGCGCGTTGGCGATGGAGCCGCAAGTGATTCTGTTCGACGAGCCTACCTCGGCCCTCGATCCCGAACTGGTCGGTGAGGTGCTGGCCACCATTCGCAGCCTGGCCGAAGAAAACCGCACGATGATCATCGTCACCCACGAAATGCAGTTCGCGCGCGACGTGGCCAACCGTGTGGTGTTTTTCGACAAGGGTGTGATCGTCGAGCAGGGTGAGGCCAAGGCGCTGTTCGCCGCGCCGAAGGAAGAGCGGACCCGGCAGTTCTTGAGCAAGTTTCTGGCGCATGCGCATTGAGGTTCGCTGCGTTGCTCGGACGCTGAGGAGCCCGCCTGGTACTGATCCAGATCGGGCCCTGAGCGCGTTGCCGCTTAGGTGACTTCACGCCCCTTGCTCATCGCTCGGGTATGCCACAGCGTCGGGGTCAGGAACACCATCGCCAATACGCATGCGGCAATCAGCAGCACGAAGCCGCCGTCCCAGCCGAAGTGATCCACGGTATAGCCCATCAGGGCGCTGGCCGCGACCGAGCCGCCCAGGTAGCCGAACAGTCCGGTGAAGCCTGCGGCGGTACCGGCGGCTTTTTTCGGCGCGAGCTCCAGCGCTTGCAGGCCGATGAGCATCACCGGGCCATAGATCAGAAAGCCGATCGAGACCAGCGCGATCATGTCGACTAGCGGGTTGCCTGGCGGGTTGAGCCAGTACACCAGGGTCGCCACCGTCACCAGCGCCATGAACACCATGCCGGTCAAACCGCGGTTGCCCCGAAAGACTTTGTCCGACATCCAGCCACACAGCAGCGTGCCCGGGATACCCGCCCACTCGTAGAAAAAGTATGCCCACGAGGTAGTGTCGACCGTGAAGTGCTTGGCTTCCTTGAGGTAGGTCGGGGCCCAGTCGAGCACGCCGTAGCGCAGCAGGTAGACGAAGACGTTGGCCAGGGCGATGTACCAGAGCATTTTGTTGCGCAGGACGTATTTGACGAAGATGTCACGGGCGCTGAATTCGGCTTCGTGACTCTCGTCGTAGCCCTGGGGGTAGTCGTTCTTGTAATGCTCGATGGGCGGCAGGCCGACCGATTGCGGGGTATCGCGCATGGTCACAAAGGCGAAGATCGCCACCAGCAACGCCACCGCCGCTGGCACGTAGAAGGCCGCGTGCCAGTCATTGGTCCAGCCCAACCCGAGCAGGAACAGGGGCCCGATCAGGCCGCCGCCGACGTTATGCGCCACGTTCCAGACGGACACCACGCCGCCGCGCTCCTTTTGCGACCACCAATGCACCATGGTCCGCCCGCTGGGTGGCCAGCCCATGCCCTGGGCCCAACCGTTGATGAACAGCAGCACGAACATGATGGTGACGCTGGATGTCGCCCACGACGAAAAGCCGAACACGAACATCACCGCTGCCGACACCAGCAAGCCCAGTGGCAGAAAGTAACGCGGGTTGGAGCGGTCCGAGACCAGGCCCATGAGGAATTTTGACAGGCCATAGGCAATGGCGATGGCGGACATGGCCATGCCCAGTTGGCCGCGGGTGTAGCCTTCCTCGATCAGGTAGGGCATGGCCAGGGAGAAGTTTTTGCGCAGCAGGTAGTAGCCGGCGTACCCGATGAAGATCCCAGCGAAGATCTGCCAGCGCAGACGGCGGTAAGTGGGATCGATATCCGCTTCTGGAATAGGGGGCAGGTGGGGGGCAGGGCGCAGGAAGGCGAACATCGTGACTCTCCGTTTTTATAGTTGTTGCGCGAAAATGAATGTTAAATTTTCGTTACAGAAAACAGGAGAGGTTAATTATTACTGAATGTGAACACGCAGGAGGCTGAAAGCCGCGTATGAGAGAAAAGCGCTTCTCATACACGTGGGGTATGAGGCACGAGCATTGGCAGGCTTGAGCGAGCGGGTGCGTTCAAGCCTTGAAGCGGCCTACCTTGGCGGCTTTCAGTGCTCTGATATCTGCGAGCTGTGGCGGGGGATTTTTGCTGTAGGTACGCACGGGCGCGAAGAGGTGATCGGCGGTCGCACTGTTCTAGGGTGAACCCGACCTTGAGACCTAAGGCCGGGGTTCGTCCGTTGTGTCGAGGCGCTGGATATCAGCGCAATGCCCGTGGTTTCAGGCCTGGCGACGGCGCCGCGGATCGGCGTCGGAATCCATCTTGATAGGCACCATGACCATTTCATCCTGACGTTTGCCGCCACGAATCAAGCCGACTGTCATGAAAAAGGCAACGACCAAAGCAGCTATCCAGCACAACGCGAAGGTGGCCATTGGGACTCCAGCATCAAAGGGGTGTAACCGGGTTTTCGGCGGGCGTTGTGCAGACTTTAAGCCGCTCGTCGGCCGCCGCCAGGTATCGTCCTGACAGACGCGCGAAGGCAGCGTTGGCACAACCGGAAACAGTTCCACGGCATTGCCAACTTGCCGTGCTGAGGGGGCTGCTCTAAGGTTTGTGGGCGGCTCAGGAACGCCGCTTTTTTTTGATCGATGTCATGGAGACTTCCGTTATGCGCAAATATCTGCTTCCTTCCCTGGTACTCGCTTTGGCGACCACGTTTTCCTCGGTGCCGGCGTTCGCTGCGAATCCCCCTGCCAGCGAAGCTGGAAAGATGGCCGAGATGGCGCCGATGAGCAAGATCAACCTCAATAGTGCCGACCAGGAAACCCTGCAGCGCGAACTGGCGGGTATTGGCAGTGCCAAGGCTGCTGCCATCGTCGAGCATCGACAGAGCAAAGGCGCGTTCGCCTCGGTGGACGAGTTGTTGGAGGTGCAGGGGATCGGCAAGTCACTGGTGGAAAAGAATCGTGATCGGTTGACGATCGAATAAAGCCACAGCAATTCCTTGCCCGTATTGATAAGGCCGGTCCATGACCGGCTTTTTCATGGGCGCCATCTGGGGGGACATCGACTTGGATGATGCCTGTCATTTCATTTTATGGATTATAGGTGTAATTTAATGGACCCGGCGCGTTCACTGGCGCCGGTGAATCAATGGGCAGAGGGTCATATGCTGAATCGCAGGATTGTAGTCACCGGTATGGGCGTTGTATCGCCCTTGGGTTGCGGCGTCGAAACCGTCTGGCAGCGTTTGCTCGCAGGACGTTCAGGGTTGGGGTTGCTGCCCGAGTCCGTGGTGGCGGATCTGGCTGGCAAGGTGGGGGGCAGGGTCCCGGATCTGGCGGATGATCCTCAGGGCGGCTTTGACGCCGATGCGGCGGTGGCCCCAAAGGATCAGAAAAAGATGGACCGCTTCATCCAATTTGCTATGGCCGCGGCCCGTGAAGCTTTGCTGCATTCCGGGTGGGCGCCTCAGGGGGAGCCCCAGCAGTCGCGCACAGCCACGGTGATTGGCTCCGGTATCGGCGGGTTTGGTGCCATCGCCGACGCGGTTCGCACCACCGACAGCCGCGGACCGCGACGGTTGTCGCCATTCACCATACCGTCGTTTCTGGTCAACCTTGCCGCAGGAAACGTCTCCATCCAGCATGGTTTCAAGGGCCCCATGGGCGCACCGGTGACGGCTTGCGCAGCAGGTGTGCAGGCCATTGGCGATGCGGCGCGGATGATCCGTGCAGGTGAGGCGGATATCGCCCTGTGTGGCGGTACCGAGGCGGCGATCGATCGGGTCAGCCTGGCCGGTTTCGCTGCTGCGCGAGCCCTGTCCAGCGGCTATAACCATGCGCCGCAGCAGGCTTCGCGGCCATTCGACCAGGGGCGCGACGGTTTCGTGATGGGCGAGGGGGCGGGGTTGCTGGTGATCGAATCGCTGGAGCATGCCTTGGCGCGGGGTGCACAGCCCTTGGCTGAACTGGTGGGCTATGGCACCAGTGCCGATGCCTATCATCTGACTGCCGGGCCCGAGGACGGCAGCGGTGCACGCCGTGCCATGGAGCAGGCATTGGCGCAGGCCGGTATCGATGCTGAGCAGATTGCTCATCTGAACGCCCATGCCACCTCTACGCCGGTGGGGGACAAGGGCGAGCTGGCGGCGATCCGCAGCGTGTTCGGCGAGGCAGCGAAGATCGCTATCACCTCGACCAAATCCGCTACTGGGCATTTGCTGGGTGCGGCAGGTGGCCTGGAGGCAATCTTCACGGTGCTGGCGCTGCGTGATCAGGTCGCTCCTGCCACGCTCAATTTCGAGGTCCCTGACGAGGCGGTCGGGGCGCTGGACATCGTCAGTGGCCAGAAGCGCCCGATGGCGATGGAGTATGCGATGAGCAATGGTTTCGGCTTTGGTGGGGTCAATGCGAGCGTCATCTTCCGTCGCTGGACTGCCTAGCCAGCCCTGTCATGATTACGGCACGGGGGAAGTGCCTGATCAAAAAATGATCTATTTCGTGCAGGCCTTGCAAACCGTGGCCTGCAGCCAGTTCTCCCAAGCTTGTCCACAGGCAGACATAGGGAAAATGTGCACAAGCTATTGAAACCGCTCGTTTTTTGCTCAGAGGGCTGCGAACCCTACTGGCTATGGCGTTGCGCGGTATTCCCCCAGCTTATGCACAGCCTGGTGCAAGTTTTTGATGAATAACCCTGGATTCGGCTGCGGTGGGGTAGAGTCAGTGACCGACTATCCGCCCCTGTAGCCGCGAAAACCGGCGCCATCGCGGGCCGTGTGAGGGTGCTGTCGGTGTATTGTTCAATAACTAACCAATTATCTGCAGGCCTTGCTGGCCGTGGCTTGTAGCGAGTTCTCCCGAGCTTGTCCACAGGCAGGCGTAGGAAAAATGTGCACAAACCATTGAAACTGCTAGTTTTTTGCTCAACGCGCTGAAAACCTTACCGGCTATGGCGTTGCGCCAGGTTCCCCCAGCTTATGCACAGGCTCACTCAGGATTTTGATGAACAACCATGAGCAACGTTGGGAGCAGAATAACCAGGTCAATCAACCGCTTACAATTGATCAATAATTGCTCAATTATGCGCAGCCCTTATAATCCGTGGCCTGCAACGAGTTCTCCCAAGCTTGTCCACAGGCAGACCTGGGATAAATGTGTACAAGCTATTGAAACTGCTCGTTTTTTGCTCAATCCAGCACAAGCCACGGTTTATAAGGGCTGCTGCGCTATTCCCCCAGTTTATGCACAGACTGATTCAAGGTTTCATGGGATATCTGCAGCGGCGCGCGCCTGATGTTTGAGCGCTTCGCGGGCGGTAGTTAAAATGCGCGCGGCGAACTCCTGATCTTCGACGCTGCGCGAGAGAACCAAGGCGCCGATCAGCGTCGAGAGCATCACCAGGCTTTGCGCCTGGGCCTCTTTACTGTTGCCCAGTGCTTGCGCCATCAAGCCCGCACGGTGTTGCACCGCACTGTCTACCGAGGGGCTGGGCTGGCCGCGCTGGCCTAGCTCGGCGGCCATGGTCGGCAGCGGGCAGCCTCGCTCCGGGTGGTCGCGATGGGCATCGCTCAGGTACATGTCGATAAACCCTTCCAGCGGCTTGTCCTGGTTGAACTTGTCGGCAACCAGAGCGCCCATTTCCTCAGTGGCCGACCGCAGCGCGATCTCCACCAGCTCGTCCTTGGATTTGAAATGTGCATAGAAGCCGCCATGGGTCAGCCCAAGGGCTTTCATCAGTGGCTGCAGGCCGGTGGCGCCGATACCGTCCCGACGAAAGCGAGCGGCGGCTTCCTTGACGATGCGCTCGTGGGTCTGCGCTTTATGATCAGCTGAGTAACGCATGAAGTACCTCTGCTGGTGCGAGTGGAATGTTGGTCGACATGTTAACAGCCCGATGGATTGAAAGCAGTTCGGCAGCGCTGCTTTCTTTCCATAAGGTCAGGGGTGGTCGAGCCATTTATCCCAACGGCCGCAGTGTCATGCGTCCGAGGCTGAATCAGCGCTCCCGAGCCTCCTTGGCATCCATGTCAGCATTACGCTCGTGAACGCGCTTGAGTTCTTCCGGCGTGAGTTCGACTTTCTGTGCACTTTGACGCAGGACCATGAGGCCTCCGACGATCGACCCGATCGCCACCAACAGAATCAACCAGGCATACCAGGGCATGTGACCCTCCTTAGACAGCGGACTCGCCGCACAGGCTGCGACGAACTGGCGCTGATAACCGTTGGAGCGACGTGATGTCGCAGTGGTTCCATTGTAGCGGTGTGACGGTTGCTACGCGTGCACAGTACACGCGTAAAATCCGCTACAATGCGCGCCGATTTCGACTTGCCCTGAGAGCCCCGCCATGTCCGCCTGCCAGACGCCCATCATCGTCGCCCTGGATTTTCCGACCCTTGAAGCCGCCTTGAAGCTGGCCGACCAGCTCGACCCGGCCCTGTGCCGAGTCAAAGTAGGCAAGGAGCTGTTCACCAGCAGTGCATCGGGCATCGTCGAGACGCTTAACGCGCGCGGATTCGAGGTGTTCCTGGACCTGAAATTTCACGATATCCCCAACACCACTGCCATGGCCGTCAAGGCTGCTGCGGAGATGGGCGTGTGGATGGTCAACGTGCATTGCTCCGGTGGCCTGCGCATGATGGCGGCGTGCCGCGAGGTGCTGGACCAGCGCACAGGCGCCAAGCCGCTGCTGATCGGCGTGACGGTACTGACCAGCATGGAGCGTGAAGACCTGGCGGCCATCGGCCTGGACATCGAGCCTCAGGAGCAGGTATTGCGCCTGGCCGCACTGGCGCAAAAGGCCGGTATGGATGGCCTGGTGTGCTCGGCCCTCGAAGCCCGGGCGCTCAAAACCGCTCACCCCGCGCTGCAACTGGTAACTCCGGGTATCCGCCCGGCCGGTAGCGCGCAGGACGATCAGCGTCGCATCCTCACGCCGCGCCAGGCGCTGGATGCAGGTTCCGACTATCTGGTCATCGGGCGTCCGATCAGCCAAGCCGCTGATCCCGCCCAGGCGCTGGCTGATGTGGTTGCCCAGTTGGCGCTCTGATTATCGATTCGGGCCTTCGCCAGCAAGCTTTGTTCTAACAGATGTACGGCTCGGCTGCGCCTTGCACCTTTAGCAGAGCTTGCTCGTCAAGAGGCCAGTGGTGCTCGCCCAACACCACAGAATCTCCGACCGAGCTGGCCGGATCTGACCCGTTCTGCAGTACAGCGACTCGCCATATCGCCAAAAGCGACATCCACATAGCTATTTGCCATTATTCCGACGTCAAACACTTGTTGCCGCGTTGATCCAACCCCCACTCTGCATGAAACTTGTATGGGTAATGCTGCCCACCGGGGGCATCAAGGGAGCGAAGCAATGAAGTGGTCCAGCAGTGGATGGTTTGCCAACCTCGCCATGGCGAAGAAACTGGCGGTGGGCTTCGCCTTGGTATTGCTGCTGACCGTGGCCGTGGCCGCGCTTGGAGTGTGGTCCCTGCGCGCTATCAGCGAGCGAGTCGACGGCCTCCAGGAAATGTCGGCGCTCAAGAGCGAGCTGCTGGCCACGCGCTTGCTGGAACAGGATTTTGCCCTGCATTCGGACATCAAGCAGGCTGATGCCCTGCGCAAGGGCGTTGACGCTCTGTTGGCTACCGCTGCTCGACTCAAGACCCTCAACCCTGCCAACGAAGCCGCCATGAGCGGGGCTGAAGCCGATCTCAAGGCTTACCGCACCGCGTTCGATCAGTTTTTCGACATCGCTCAGAGCAAAGAGCTGTCGCTGGAGATGGCCAGTTGGTCGGTGGCCAACGTCGCCAACAACCTCGACGTGCTTCAGGCCGGCTTGTCCGATGACGGCACTTACGAGCTGAAGAAATCCCAAGGGGAAAAGGGCAGTGAATTCATCGATCAGGCCAACCAGGTCGGCCAGGTCGGGCGCTTGATGTTGCAGGCTATGGAAGAGGCCCGAGTGCGCCTCGACAAGAACCGCAAGGGCGAAGAAGACGACAGCAGCCAAGGCCGCATCACCCAGGCGGACGACGCGTTGACCCAGGCCAAGGAGTTGCAGACCAAGGTCGAGGACGCGGGCTATCAGACCGTGCTCGGCGAGACGGTTACCCATATCACTGCCTTCAGCCAGACGCTGGGTGAATACACCGATCTGTTGGTCAAGGAAAAACAGACCTCCAAGCAACTGCATGACCGCGCCAATCAGGTGGTCAGTCGCGTCAATCAGGCCTATGCCGACCAGAATCAGGCGATGCAGGCCGAACTGAAGAAAAACATGCTGTTGATCGTTGTCGCCTCCGGCCTGGCTCTGCTGGTGGGCGTACTGGCGTCATGGCTGATCACCCGCCTGATCGTCGCACCCTTGCGCAGTGTGATTCGCCGCGCCCAGCAGATTGCCGATGGTGATCTGAGCGGCGAGATCCGTGTCGATCGGCGTGACGAAATCGGCCAATTGATGACGGCGATGCAGCAGATGGGCGCGGGGCTGAGCCATATCGTCAGCGGTCTGCAAACGGGTATCGATCAGTTGGCGCATTCGGCGCAATCCTTGTCGGCGGTGACCGAACAGACCAACCTGGAGGTCGGCACGCAGCAGGAGGAAACCGAGCAAGTGGCCACGGCGATGAACCAGATGACCGCCACCGTCCATGACGTCGCGCGCAACGCCGAGGAAGCGGCACATGCGGCCCAGGCGGCCGACAACAAGGTCGAGAGTGGTCAGCGGGTGGTACGTCAGAGCATGCAGCGAATCGAGCAGTTGGCCAGCAGCTCGCAGTCCGCCAGCCAGGGTATTTCCAGCCTCAGTGCGGAAATCCAGAACATCGATTCGGTGCTGGCAGTGATCAAGAGCGTCGCCGAGCAGACCAACCTTCTGGCCCTCAACGCGGCTATCGAAGCGGCGCGGGCCGGGGAGCAGGGCCGTGGCTTTGCGGTTGTGGCCGACGAAGTACGCGCGCTGGCGCGACGCACTCAGCAATCGACTGCCGAGATCGAGCGTCTGGTCAGCACCTTGCGCCTCGGCGCCCAGGCTTCGGTACAGCAGATCCAGAGCAGCGAGGCGTTGGTCAAGCTGGCGGTCAGCGACGCCCTGCAGACCGAAAGCGCCCTGAGCAGCATCGCCTCGGCGGTGTCGGTAATCCAGCAAATGAACCAGCAGATTGCCGCCGCCGCCGAGCAGCAAAGCTCGGTGGCCGAAGAGATCAACCGCAGTGTTACCAGCATCCGCGCCAGTGCCGATCAGTCGGCGGTGGCGATGCGGGGCAACGCGGCGTCAAGCATCGAGCTGGCGCAGTTGGGCCACGAGCTCAAGGGCATGGTCGGGCATTTTCGGCTGTAGTCACGTGCAGATTTCACCGGGCCCTGCGCCCACGGCGTTCATAAACCTGTGGGAGCAAAGCTTGCTCGCGAAAAGGCCAGTGCAAGCGCAACAAGTATCAGGCTTTGCGCCAGTTGAGAATCAGCAGAGTCACCACCCCCGCCACGATGCCCCAGAACGCCGACCCCACGGAAAACAGCGTGAGCCCTGACGCTGTGACCATGAAGGTCACCAGCGCCGCCTCACGCTCCCGGGGCTCGCTCATGGCCTGGGTCAGGCCGTTGATGATCGAACCAAACAGCGCCAGTGCCGCGATCGACAACACCAGTTCTTTGGGCAAGGCCGCAAACAATGCTGCCAGCGTTGCACTGAAGATCCCCGCCAGGCCATAGAAAATCCCGCACCACACTGCCGCCGTGTAGCGCTTTTTCGGGTCTTCATGGGCATGGGGGCCGGTGCAGATCGCCGCACTGATCGCCGCCAGGTTGACCCCGTGACACCCAAACGGTGCCAGCAGCAGCGAGGCAATGCCGGTTGCTGTAATCAACGGCGATGCTGGCACCTGATAACCATCTGCCCGCAATACCGCAACGCCTGGCATGTTCTGCGAGGTCATCGCTACCACGAACAGCGGAATGCCGATGCTGATGGTCGCGCCCAACGAGAACGATGGGGTGGTCCATTCAGGCACTGCAACTTGCAGATGAAAGCCGCTGAAATCCAGCAGCCCTAGCAAACCGGAGACCGCGGTGCCGAGTACCAGCGCGGCCAGCACCGCATAGCGCGGCGACAAGCGCTTGACGAGCAGATAGGTGAAGAACATCCCCAGTACCAGCCCGGTGCGATGCTGGGCCGCGACAAATATCTCGCTGCCGATCTTGAACAATATCCCCGCTAGGAGCGCCGCCGCCAAGGAGGAGGGCAGGCGTTTGACCATCTTCTCGAAACTGCCGGTCACACCGCAGATGATCACCAGTACCGCGCAGGTGATGTAGGCGCCGATTGCCTCGCCATAGCTGACGCCGCCAAGGCTAGTGATCAGCAATGCAGCGCCGGGCGTCGACCACGCTACGGTGATCGGCGTGCGATAGCGCAGCGACAAGCCGATGCTGCAGATCGCCATGCCGATCGACAACGCCCAGATCCACGACGAAATTTGCCCGGTAGTGAGCCCGGCTGCCTGGCCAGCTTGGTACATCAGCACCAAGGAGCTGGTGTAGCCGGTCATCATGGCAATGAACCCGGCAACCACCGCTGAAAGCGAGGTGTCGGCCAGCGGCCGCAGGGGCGTCTGGGTGGAATGCAGCATGGATACCCTCCTTGGGCGATCAGAGGGGCGCCAGCCTAAACGCCGCTGCGAATAAGGCTGCGATACAGGTAGGGAAATGTTTTGCAATACAGTGAGTCACGAAGAAGCGGTCGAGTCGCTTTTTCAGGGCGCGGTGGGTGTTCGTATTAACGCGCGGTACTGCCGGAGAATGCAGGGCTGTGGAGAATGAAACACAATGAGAAATAGCAATGATGGCGACTAACCAAAGCAGCCGGCTCTTTCGGAGGCTGTTTTTTTGCTTTGAGTTCGCGCCAGGAGGCATTTCAGCATCGCCTATCCGACCCCCTCGCTTCCCATACCTGCGCTTTGCTACAGTCACCCCCTATTCCATGGGGGACGCGAGATGTACAAGGTCTACGGCGACTATCTGTCAGGCAACTGCTACAAGATCAAGCTGATGCTCCACCTGCTGGGCGTCGAGTATTCATGGCACGCAGTGGACATCCTCAAGGGCGAGACCGAAACTCCTGAATTCCTGGCCATGAATCCCAATGGCAAGGTCCCGGTGCTGGAGCTCGAAGACGGCACCTACCTGTGGGAATCCAATGCGATTCTGAATTTTCTCGCCGATGGCAGCCAGTTCCTGCCTACCGAACCGCGCTTGCGCACCCAGGTGCTGCAGTGGCAGTTCTTCGAGCAGTACAGCCATGAGCCTTACGTGGCGGTCGCGCGGTTCATCCAGTTCTATCAGAAAATGCCGGCAGATCGCCTGGAGGAATACCAGGTCTGCCATAAGCGTGGCTACAAGGCCTTGCGGGTGATGGAAAAGCAGCTGGAGTTGACGCCGTATCTGGTAGGCGAGCAGTGCTCGATCGCCGATATCGCGCTGTATGCCTACACCCACGTTGCTGATGAAGGCGGCTTCGACCTCGCGCCGTTCCCGGCCATCCGTGCCTGGCTTGAGCGTGTGGCGGCGTTGCCGGGTTATGTCGGCATGCGCTGATCAGGCAGCAGCGAAACGCTTGTTGAGGTACTCGATGATCACCTTGGAGTCATACATCCAGGTGGTCTGGCCGTTCTCTTCGATGCGCAGGCACGGCACCTTGATCTTGCCGCCTTCGGCCAGCAAGGTATCGCGGGCACTGGCGTCGTTCTTCGCGTCGCGCAAGGTCACCGGCACGTTGAGCTTGTGCAGGGTGCGGCGAGTTTTCACGCAGAACGGGCAGGCGTGGAACTGATACAGGCTCAAGCCCTTGGCGGCGCTATCGACGGCCGCCTGGGCATCGCTGCTGCGTTTCTGCTTGGGCGGACGAGTCACCAGGTCAGCAATCACGACCACCTGGCCGAGGCCGACGCGCAGGGCTTTCATTAACATTTCAGTCTCCACACAATCAGTGTAGCGAGGGGGCTTGGCCCCGAAAATCGTGATTCAGCCACACACTGTGGCGATTTCCGGATCTCTTGGGGGCAAGCCCTTTCGCTACAGATGGGTTACTTGATCAAGCTCAAAAATTCGCTGCGCGTCGCTGCATTTTCGCGGAACTCACCCAGCATCACCGAAGTGATCATCGACGAATTCTGCTTCTCGACACCGCGCATCATCATGCACATGTGCTTGGCCTCGATCACGACAGCAACGCCCAGTGCACCGGTCACCTGCATGATGGCATCGGCGATCTGGCGGCTGAGGTTTTCCTGGATCTGCAGGCGGCGGGCATACATGTCGACGATACGCGCCACTTTCGACAAGCCTAGAACCTTGCCGCTCGGAATATAGGCGACATGCGCCTTGCCGATGAATGGCAAGAGGTGATGCTCGCACAGGGAATAGAGCTCGATGTCCTTGACCAGCACCATCTCGCTGTTGTCCGAGCTGAACAGCGCCCCGTTGGTGACTTCCTCGAGTGTCTGTTCATAGCCGCGGCACAGGTACTGCATGGCTTTGGCGGCGCGTTTGGGCGTGTCGAGCAGGCCTTCGCGGTTCACGTCCTCGCCCAGTTGGCCAAGGATCGCGGTGTAATTCTGTTCCAGGGACATGGATCTACCTGTCAAGTTTTTCGCAAACGCGAAGGGTACGGTTACCGGGCATGCGCCGCAAGTTAAAGCTTATTCGTCGCGGCCTTCGAGCATGGTCCGCTTGAGCATCACATAGACCGCCCCTGCGCCGCCGTGACGGGGTTGGCAGGATGTGAAGCCGAGCACCTGGGCATGTTGTCGCAGCCAAGTGTTGACGTGGCTCTTGATCATCGGTTTCTTGCCGTCCAGGCGCACCGCCTTGCCGTGGGTAACCCGTACACAGCGGACCTCGAAGCGTACCGCTTCGGCGAGGAAGGCCCATAGCGTTTCCCGGGCCTTTTCGACGTTCATGCCGTGCAGGTCGAGGCTGCCCTCGAAGCCGATCTGGCCGAGCTTGAGCTTGCGCATCTGGCTTTCCTGCACGCCGTCGCGGGCCCAGTGCAGGTCATCTTCAGGGCCGACGTCGATGACGAACTGATCGGACAGGCCGTCGACGAGGGTGGCATCGGTGCGCACGGTGGCAGCCTTGCGCAGGGTGTTGAGGCTTTTGCGGTCGACCTTGGCTTTGCCGGTATCGGCACGGTCATGGCGAATCGGCTTGACGCCTTTTACTTCGCTCTTGAACAGGGAAAAATCATCGTCTTGCATGTCGGCCTCCAGCGCAGAAGCGGGAGTTTACGCGAGTCAGTCATGCTTTTTCATCAGGTGCGGCGACATGTTCAACGAGCTTCCCCGGCGCAGGCGTCGGCGACAGGCGCGCCAGAGGCCCACACCCAGCCACAGCACCAGCAGACCCACCAGCGTAATGATCCCCGAGCCCAGCGCCGTGGTGTTGAGATCGCCGATGGCCGGCGCATGGCCCAGCAGGCTGCCGATGCCCGCCATGGTCAACAACACCCCCAAGGTGGCCAGCACTGCCGCAAACGCCGCCGCCAGGCGCATACGCCAAGTGCCTTGGCCGCGAGGGCGAAGCCGACGGGCATTGAAGCCGCCATCGGATATCTTCATTGCGCTTTCCTCAATGGGACTTGGTTGATCGTCGGGCTTGGACTGCGTCGCAGCCCTGATGTTCCGGGGTGGCGGGGCTCAGGCTCGGAAAAGCACTGTTCGGCCCCACAGGGTAAAGATCAGCTCAGCAGCCTGGTGGTGGTGGTCACCGAAGCGAAGTTGTCAGCCATGGTCGCCATGCCGACGGCCTTGACCTGTTCGGCGCTGAGCACACCGCCTTTGTAGGGCAGGTCGCGTGTCGCGCAGGCGTCTTCGACCAGGGTGCAGCGGTAACCATAGTCCTTGGCGGCACGGATGGTGGTGCTGACGCTGGAGTGGGTCATGAAGCCGCAGACGATCAGGTCGACGTTGCCCAGGCCTTCAAGGTGCTGGTGCAGGTTGGTGTTGTTGAATGCGTTAGGCAGGCGTTTCTCGATCACGGTCTCGTCGCCTTGAGGGCCGACGCCATCGATGAACTGGCCGCGATTGCCTTGCGGGTCGAACAGACCGCCGACGGTACCGAGGTGGCGTACGTGGACGATCGGGCGGCCGGCGGTGCGGGCAGCCTGGAGCAGCAGGGCGATGTTCGCGACGGCCTTATCGATCTCGAACAGGGCCAGAGGACCGCTGAGGTACTCTTGCTGCGCATCGATAATCACCAGGGTGGCGTGGCTCAAGCTGGTAGGCGGATAACCGCGACCGCTGAGTTGAAACATCGTCTTCGGATCGGACATCGAGGGCTCCTTTGGTTAGGGCTTTTGCGACATTCTCCACTGCTTCGCGCGTTCTGTGAATCACTGTGATTGCACAGCCCGTGGTTGCTGGCTTTGCGGGCTGTCCAACTGGCCAGCATCGGCCGTCGGGGTGTGGCACTTTCCCCGTGATCTGCCGTGGTAGAATCCGCGGTCGTATCGATTGGAGTATGCCTGTGATCACTTCCCGCCTGCGCACTTTGCGCGACCACATCCGTTGGGCCGTCAGCCAGTTCCATGGCGAGGACCTGTTCTTTGGCCACGGCACCGACAACGCCTGGGACGAAGCGCGACAGTTGGTGCTGGGCGCGCTGCACTTGCCCTGGGAAATCGCCGACAGCTACCTCGATTGCCGCCTTGAGGACGACGAAGTCAGCAAGGTTCAGCATCTGATCGAACGCCGCGTCAAGGAACGCATCCCGGCCGCCTACTTGCTGAATGAGGCGTGGTTCTGCGGTATGTCGTTCATCGTCGACGAGCGCGTGCTGGTGCCCCGTTCGCCCATTGGCGAGTTGATCGAAAACCGCTTTGAACCCTGGCTGGCGCAGGAGCCGGCACGCATACTCGACCTGTGCACCGGCTCCGGCTGCATCGGCATCGCCTGCTCCGACGTATTCCCCGAGGCCGAAGTGGTGTTGGCGGATCTGTCCTTCGAGGCGCTGGAAGTCGCCAACCAGAACATCGAGCGTCATGGCGTCGATGCGCGAGTCTATACCGTGCAGGGCGATGGCTTTGAGGGGCTGCCGGGCCAGCGTTTCGATCTGATCGTGTCCAATCCGCCTTATGTCGACGCCGAGGATTTCGCCGATATGCCGCCGGAGTACCAGCACGAGCCAGAACTGGGCCTGGCTTGCGGTGATGATGGCTTGAACCTGGTGCGGCGCATGCTCGCGCAAGCGGCGGATCACCTGAGTGACAAGGGCTTGCTGATCGTTGAGGTGGGCAACAGCCAGGTGCACGTCGAGGCGCTGTATCCGGAAGTGGACTTCGCCTGGCTGGAATTCAGCCGTGGGGGCCATGGGGTGTTCATGCTCAGCGCGCAACAGTGCCGCGAGCATCAGGCGCTGTTTGCCGAGCGGGTTTGATTCATGTGAGGTGGCGACGGCGCCCCCTCACCACAGGGTTGGGCATGAACGTGAAGCTTAGCGGTGCGTCGCCATCCAGATCAGCAAGCCGGCCTGAAACACCGCGAACGCGATAAGGCAGGCGATGGTGAAGCGCAGGCTGTGGTCGTCGCGCCGAAACTGGCTGACCGACTCTTCATGCTTGCGCAGCTGTACTTCCTTTTCCGCCAGATTGCGATCGGCCAGTTCCAGCATGGTCGCCACGTCGAGAATCTCCACCGGCTGGATGCGCTCGGGGTTCCAGGCGGCCAACAGACCGCTGACCTTCACTGGCTTGTAGCTGCCCTTCAGGTGCTGGGCATCTTCGTAGCTGATTTCCAGGCCATGAGTGGTGAGCACGTGATCGCGGCGCAGGCGGTGGCCTTCGACCAGCGCCTCTTTGTTGGGCAGATCGGCGCCGGCGATGCTGTAGTCGGACCACTTGGGCTGCGCCCACAGCGCTGCCTGCGCGAGCAGAAAGCGGCCGATGCCACGGTTGCCGGGTTCGGTCTGCAGTACTTCAGGAATGGTGTGTACGGTGTGTTTTTCGTGATCGACCCACACGTCCAGGCTGTTCTGCTCGGGCCGGGTGCGTTGCCCCGGCAGCTCGATTTCCAGGCGCAGCAGGCTGTAGTGGGCGTTGTGCCGCTCGGCGCGTCCCAATTGGATGAACCGCAGCGGTCGCGGGCCGGTGTTGCGGTCGGCCGGCAGAGGCACCAGGCGCAGCATCTGGAAATGCTCCGGGCGCACGTCGTCCCATGGCAGCAGGGGCGCTTCAGGGGCCAGCGCTGCTGTCTTGGCGTCGACGGCCGTGTTATTGGGGGCGGTTGTCATGGGGCATTCCTCGTGCTCGAAGGGTGTATCGGCAGAGGTACGAAAAGCTGAAGTGGCGGTGCAGCGTGTGTGCAGGCTTTGCCGGCCTCTTCGCGGGCAAGCCTGGCTCCCACAGATTTATACTAATCCCGAGGGAGCAACGCGTGCCCGCGAAGGGGGCGGTAATCTCATGGCAATCAGTGGTTTGCAGTAAACGCCAGCATCGCCGACAGCTGGCACATCGGCAGGCCGCTGTCGGCGTGCCATTGATTGAACACGTCCTGGACCAACGCCTGGTCGCGTTTGCTGCTGGGCACCTTGTCGACGATATTCTGTGCATTCAGGGCCGCCACCACATCCCAGGTAGGGATGAAAGTGTCCTTGCCGATCATGCGCAAAAAGCGCGGCGCCGACAGGCCGCCCAACTGCGTGCCGTGCTTGGCCAGGTATTGCCACAGCCCGGTGATCTCGGTCACCGGCCAGTCGGCAATAAAGGCCCCGAAGCTGCCATGCTCGTGGGCGATGTCGAGGATCATCTGCGCGTTGCGGGGTACACTTTTGAGCTTGCCGAGGTGGCGGATGATGTTTTTGTCCTGCATCAGTCGCTCGAGGTGCTCGGCGCTCATCAGCACGACCTTTTCCGGATCGAAGCCGAAAAAGGCTTTCTCGAAGGCCGGCCACTTGGCATCCACCAGGCTGTGCTTGAGGCCGGCCCGAAAGACCCGCAAGGCCATGGTCGACAGATAGCGATCGGTGCTGATCTTGCGCAGTTTGGCAGGCGTGAGCGGCGTCGGCAGCTGGGCATCCAGCGCCTTTTGCGAGCCGAAGCGGTTGAGACAGAATTCGTGCAGCCATTTGTAATCTTGCATCAAGCCAGATCCTTTGCGACCTTGCCCAAGCGTTGGCCGAGGGCGCGGCACAGGGTCAGTTCGTGTTCATCGAGGGGGCGCTTGCCATCGGCGCCGGCGTGATGGCTGGGCCCATAGGGCGTGCCGCCGCCGCGGGTTTCGAGCAGAGCCGATTCGCTGTAGGGCAGGCCGGTGATGAGCATGCCGTGGTGCAGCAGCGGCATCATCATCGACAGCAGGGTCGTTTCCTGGCCGCCATGCAGGCTGGCGGTGGAGGTGAAGACCCCGGCGGGTTTGCCGACCAGGTCACCGCTGAGCCACAGGCTGCTGGTGCCGTCGAGAAAATACTTGAGCGGCGCGGCCATGTTGCCGAAGCGTGTCGGGCTGCCGATCGCCAGGCCCGCGCAGCCCTTGAGGTCGTCGAGGCTGGCGTACAGCGCGCCTTGCTCGGGGATCTCGGGGGCGACGGCTTCGCACTCGCTCGATACTGCCGGCACGGTGCGCAGGCGCGCTTCGAGGCCGCTCAGTTCAACGCCGCGGGCGATCTGCCGGGCCATTTCCCGGGTCGCGCCATGACGGCTGTAATACAGCACCAGAATGTAGGGCGTGCTCACTTACAGGATCTCCAGGACATTTTCCGGTGGCCGGCCGATGATGGCCTTGTCGCCATTGACCAGGATCGGCCGTTCGATCAGTTTGGGGTGCGCGACCATGGCGTCGATCAGCGCGCTGTCGCCCAGGCTGCTGTCGGCCAGGTCGAGGGCCCTGTATTCGTCCTCGCCGGTGCGCAAAAGTTGCCGCGCATTCAGCCCCAATTTACCGAGCAGGACTCGCAGGGTGGCGGCGTCAGGCGGAGTATCGAGGTAGCGCACGATGGTTGGGGCCAGCCCGCGGGCTTCGAGCAACGCCAAGGCGCTGCGCGATTTCGAGCAGCGCGGGTTGTGGTAGAGCGTCAGGTCGGTCATGGCGGGCGCCTATTACTTGCGTTCGGTGGCGGCTATTCTAACCACCTGGTGGCATCGATAAAGAGGAAAGCGGCAATGACTCGGCATTTCATGTCTGGCTTTATCCTGATGGCGGCATTGCTGCTGGGCGGCTGCGGTGCGGACTATGGCCCGGACCAGAACGGCAAGCCGGTGGCGGCGCGGCAACTGGACGATCAGTGGCTGGTGGTCAATTACTGGGCCGAGTGGTGTGGCCCGTGTCGCACCGAGGTCCCGCAGCTCAATAGTCTCGCCGATCAGCTGAAGGGGCAGGGCGTGGCGGTGGTCGGGGTGAACTTCGACAACCTGCAGGGCGCAGACCTCAAGCAGGCGGCGGACAATCTGGGGATTCGCTTCACGGTACTGGCCACCGATCCGGCGCCGCGCTTCGACTTGCCGCAAAGCGAGGGGTTGCCGGTGACCTACATCATCGACAGCAAGGGCAAGGTGCGTGATCAGTTGGTGGGCGAGCAGACGGCGGCGGGGGTTCAGGCGCGGTTGAAGGCGTTGCGTCAGGGGTGAATTGGGGGGCTGAACGGACGCCTTCGCGAGCAAGCTTTGCTCCCACAGGCGTGTGAACTGCGCCCGGCTGGCACCATGGGAGAAAGCTTTGCTTCCACAGTGCGGAGCTGGACCGGCTGGCACCGTGGGAGCAAAGCTTGCTCGCGAAGAGGCCAGCCCAGTCGTCACATGTCTTCGATCAGGCCGCTGCCGCTTGGCACTTCGGGCAGCGATGCTGCTCACCCGTGGTGCGCCAGCCGAGTTCGGCGATCCGCGCGATGGCTGCCGGTTGCTGGGCTTTCTGGCCCAGCTTGGCATCGACGGCGAACTCGAACGTCAGCTCGGTGTTGCAGGTGTCGCACTGCACTTTCCATTCGTGAATCGACAGCTCGCCGAACACTGGCCCCTTGGCCACCGCCGTCCATTGCCCAGGTGGGTTGATCAGGTGACGAACCTTCTCCACGGTCAGGCGCATTGACAGGGTTCTGGAACCCTTGAGCGTGACCAGCAGCACGTCGTCGGCCTTGATCGAGCCGCCGTTGCCGGTGACCTGATAGCGGCCAGGCACCAGCGCCCGGCATTCGGTCAGGGTGTGTTGAGGGTTGAATAGGCTGTAGCGGAAATCGTGTTCGACCATTGGGTCCTCCAAATTGGCGCGCATGCTATCACGGCGGCGCTGCAGCGGCTTCGGGCAGGCGCTGTGCGGTGAGTCAGTGCATATATCGTGGAAAACCCTGGGCCTTGTGGTGAGGGGCCTGAAGGATTATGGGTCTTCAAACCTCCTCGCGCGCTTGTTCAGCCAACCGCACGATCGCCTGATCGAGCTCGTCCAGCGCTTTGTCCGCGCCCTCATCGTGCTGCTTGAGCAAGGTTTCGCTGCGCTGACACGCCGCGCGCAACTGTGGCACGCCGCAGTAGCGGGTGGCGCCATGCAGCCGATGCACGCGTTCGATCTGCGCGTTGAGATCCCCGCTGTCACGCGCCGCGCGGATCGACTGGCGGTCGTTTTCCAGGGCGGCCAACAGCATCGCCAGCATGTCGGCGGCCAGATCGGCCTTGCCGGCGGCCAGGCGCAGGCCTTCCTGCTGGTCAAGCACCGCCAGCGGGCCGGCTTCGCGTGACGTCTCGAAGCTGCGCGTCGGGCTCAGATGCAGCACCAGGCCGGTCCATTTCAGTACCACTTGGGCCAGTTGTCGCTCGCTGATCGGCTTGGTCAGGTAATCGTCCATGCCACTGTGCAACAGCGCGCGCTTCTCGTTGGCCATGGCGTGGGCGGTCAGCGCGACGATCGGCAGCGAAGGCCCGGTCTGCGCGCTCTCCCAGTGGCGGATGCGCTCGGTGGTCTCGCGTCCGTCCATGCCCGGCATCTGCACGTCCATCAGCACCAGGTCGAAGTGCTCGGCCTGAACCGCCTGCAAAGCCGCCATGCCGCTGTCGACGGCACGTACTTCGGCACCCAGGTCTTCCAGCAGCGTTTGCACCAGCAGCAGGTTGGCCGGGTTGTCATCGACGCAGAGCACCTTGGCGATCCGGCTGTTGCCCGTGTCGAGGCTGTGGCCCATACCCAGCGACAAGCGCTTGGGGTTGATCAGATCGGCCAGGCTGCGCCGCAATTTGCGCGTGCACGATGGCTTGGCTTGCAGTTGACTGTGGGCATTGGGTACCCGCGGCTGATACAACGTGTGCTCGGTGGTCGGGCACAAGACCAGCGGCTGGCAGCCGAACTGTTCGAGGCCACGCACGTGTTGCTGCAACTGGTCGGGTGGCATGTCGTGACTGGTGACGCCCAGCACCGCCAGCTCGATGGGCTGCCCGGCGAGTTGCGCGGCCTCGACGGCAGCGATCATTTTCTGCGCCGTAGGGAAGGCGCTGACGACCAGCCCCGAATCTTCGAGCTGATGTTGCAGGGCCTGGCGCGCCAGATCGTGGCTTTCGAGGATGGCCACGCGACGGTTCAACAACGGCGCTGCCGGTCGATCTTCAGCATCGTCACGGGCCTTGGGCAAGGACAGCGAAATCCAGAAGGTCGAGCCCTCGCCCGGGGTGCTGTCGACGCCAATCTCGCCACCCATCTGCTCGACCAGACGCTTGGAAATCACCAGCCCAAGGCCGGTACCCCCCGGCTGGCGCGACAGCGAGTTGTCGGCCTGGCTGAAGGCCTGGAACAGCGCCTGCACGTCCTGCGTCGAGAGGCCGACGCCCGTGTCCTGAACACTGATGCGCAATTGGGCATTGTCCTCGTCTTCGTCCTCGAGCATGGCACGGGCGACGATGGTGCCTTCGCGGGTGAACTTGATCGCATTGCTGACCAGGTTGGTGAGAATCTGCTTGAGCCGCAGCGGATCACCGACCAGCGAGATCGGCGTATCGCGGTACACCAGGCTGACCAGTTCCAGCTGCTTGGCGTGCGCGGCAGGGGCGAGGATGGTCAGGGTGTCCTGGAGCAGGTCGCGCAGGTTGAACGGAATGCTGTCGAGCACCAGCTTGCCGGCCTCGATCTTGGAGAAGTCGAGGATCTCGTTGATGATCCCCAGCAGGCTGTCCGCAGATTTTTCGATGGTGCCCAGATAGTCCAGCTGCCGCGGGCTCAGCTCGCTTTTCTGCAAAAGATGAGTGAAACCGAGGATGCCATTGAGCGGCGTGCGGATTTCATGGCTCATGTTGGCCAGGAATTCCGACTTGATGCGGCTGGCTTCCAAGGCCTCCTTGCGGGCCATATCGAGTTCGATGTTCTGGATCTCGATGGTTTCGAGATTCTGGCGGACGTCTTCGGTCGCCTGGTCGATGCTGTGCTGCAGTTCCGACTGAGCTTCCTGCAGCGTCTCGGCCATGCGGTTGATACCGGCGCCGAGTTCGTCCAGCTCGTGACTGCCGAGGGGCGGCAGGCGGTTTTCCAGGTTGCCGTCCTTGAGCTGCGCCACCGCCTGGCGAATGCGCGCGATGGGGGCGCTGATGCCATGACTCAAGCGCAGTGCCAGCAGGCCGGTCAGCAGCAGGGCGCCGGCCATCAGCACGACGGTCATGAACAGGATGCGATAGCCGCGCAGCAGGGTACCGCTGTGGGAGATTTCGATCTCGACCCAGCCCAGCAGTCGATCGGCTTCGCCCGGAACGGCATCGCCCGCCAGGTCGCGGTGGCGGCCATATACAGGTTGCAGATAGCGGGTAGCGTCGTTGCCACTGACTTGCAACTGGCGTTGGCCGCTGCCTTCGGGCTCGGGGTTGATCATGCTCGGTCCGGCATGGGCCATGGAGTGCTTGTCGGCATCGAGAAACGACACCGAGCGCACATCGGCCTGTTCCAGCGCCTGTGCGGCGATGCGCTCGAGCCAGGCGGCGTCGTGCTTGATCAGCGCCGGAGCCACCAGCGGGGCCAGTTGCTCGGTGAGCAAGGCGCCACGGCGCAGCAGGTTGTTCTGCATCTGATCCTGCTGCTGCCAGGCGAAGTAGCCCCCCAGCAGTACCGCCATCAGCGCTGCTGGCAGCAGAGCCAGCAACATCACTCGGCTCTTGAGCCCCAATTTGTTCAGCACAGCATTCTCCACCATGGCCCGTGCGATGAAAAATACCCCGAGAAGCGTCGTCGCGCACCCACAACCTGTACCGAGGGGGCTAGCCGCCGAAAAATGGCCGATCGGAACATAGGGCACGCGTGAGAGATTTCCGCGGGCAAGCCCCTGCGCTCCAGGGACTGAATGCTTGCCGATTCGGGGTGTTTAAAGAATAATTCAGCAAATGAGAACCAACAGCAGAAGTTAATGAATCCCGCTCCGCATGACCCGCCCTCCATTCTTGCCGTCGAAGACGATCCGGTCCTCGGTGCCTTCGTGCACGATCAACTCGGGCGTTGCGGCTTTGAGGTGACCTGGTGCCGGGATGGCAAGCTCGCCCTCGACATGGCCCGTAACAGCACCTACGACGTGGTGCTGATGGACGTGCTGTTGCCCGGCATGAACGGCCTCGATGTGCTTGGCTACCTGCGAGAGTACTCGGCCACGCCGGTGATCCTCATGTCGGCGCTGGGGTCCGAGGCCGACCGCATCAACGGTTTTCGCCGCGGGGCCGACGATTACCTGCCCAAGCCTTTTAGCGTCGATGAGTTGCATGTGCGGGTCCAGGCGATTCTGCGCCGTGTGGCCATGGAACGCCGCCATCAACAACCGCTGCCCGCCGCCCTGGTCGATGCGTTGATATTCGACGAGCAGCGCACGGACGTCTGCCACGAAGGCCGCTGGGCCGGGTTTACGCCCAGCGAGTACCGACTGCTCGAGACCTTGCACGGCAGTGACGAGGAAGTCCTGACCAAGGCCTTCCTCTATCAACACGTGCTGCAGCGCGGCTATGCCCAGCACGACCGCAGCCTGGACATGCACGTCAGCCAGATCCGCCGCAAGCTCAAGGCCATCGGCTACGAGGCGCGGGCGGTGCGTACCGTATGGGGGCGCGGTTACACCTTGAGTGCAGCCTCCAGCACGACAAGCGCGATGCAGAACGCCGACCATGCGCTCGGTTGATCTGCCCAATCGCCACTCGCTGTTCTGGAAGCTGGCGGGGCTGCTGATCGCGTTCTGTCTGCTGATGATCTGGCTGAGTTGGTCCTGGGGGCGCTACATCGAGACCCAGAATGCCTTTCTGTCCAAGGACGCCCGACAGACCCTCAGTGGCTATGCCGAGCAGGCCGAGCACGCCTGGCAGGAGGGCGGACGTGACGAAGTCGATGCGTGGCTTGTGAAGATGCGTGAGCACGAACCTGGCTGGGTGGCCGTGGTCGGCCCGAACTTGCAATCGCTGAGCAGTCAGCCCCTGAGCGATGCCGACATGCAGCGGATGACCTTTCTGCGTGGCCTCGATTGGCCAACCAGCCGTCGGGCAAAAGTGCCGCCTTGGATAAAGGTGCCGTTCCCGGACAACCCCTCCGCCGGCATGCTGGTGATCGAGTTGCCTGAGCGCTTTGCGCCAGGCCGCTATCTATTGCTCTGGCAGTTCCTGACTAACGGTCTGACGCCGGCACTGTTGACCCTGCTGCTGTGCGTGGGCCTGTATCGCATGCTGGTGGTGCCGCTCAATCAATTGCGCGAGCAGGCCAAGGCCTGGCGCGGCGATCAGCTCAGCACCCGGCTGCCGATCGAAGTGGCGCGCCGTAACGATGAACTGGGTGAGTTGGGGCAGGCCTTCGATCAGATGTCCGAGCGCCTGCAGAGCACGGTGCAATTCCAGCAACAAGTGCTGCGCGATCTGTCCCACGAGCTGCGCACGCCGCTGAGCCGCCTGCGGGTGGCCTGCGAGACCGAAAACGAGCTGGAGGCCATGCGCCAACGCCTGAGCCGTGAAATCGACGGCATGCAGCGGCTGGTGGAAGACACCTTGCAACTGGCCTGGCTGGACACCGAGCGGGCGCCCATGGCCCGCGAGCCGATTCAGGTGCAGGCGCTGTGGGAGATGATCGCCGAAGACGCCTGCTTCGAAAGCGCCTGGCCCATGGCGCAACTGCAGTGCCAGGTGGGCGCCGACTGCTGGGTCGAGGGCAACCTCAACAGCCTGGCTCAGGCGCTGGAAAACATCCTGCGCAATGCCATCCGCCACTCACCGGCCGGTGGCACCGTGACCTTTGGCGGTTACCTGGAAAACGACCGTTGGCATCTGTGGCTGGAGGACCAGGGCGGCGGTGTTGCCGAAGCCGACCTGGAACGGATCTTCGCGCCCTTTACTCGTCTCGATGGCTCGCGCCCCGGCGACGGTGGTTTCGGCCTCGGCTTGAGCATCGCGCGTAACGCCCTGTTGCGCCAGGGCGGGGCACTCTGGGCGCATAACGGCACCGGGGGGCTGCGCTTGAACCTGTGCCTGGCGGCTGCTTATAACCTACCGGCATAACCCCCGCACTTTGCGTGATATGGGCTGCGCACGTTTGCCGGTATGATAGGCGCCCCCGCAGTCTGGATTGCGAATTCGCCATGACCCTGCAGTATCCCACTATCGCCGATTGCGTCGGCAACACGCCGCTGGTTCGTCTGCAACGACTGTCCGGCGTCACCAGTAATACCCTTCTGCTCAAGCTGGAAGGCAACAACCCTGCCGGCTCGGTCAAGGACCGCCCGGCGCTGTCGATGATTACCCGCGCCGAGGCGCGTGGCCAGATCCAGCCGGGCGATACCTTGATCGAGGCGACCTCTGGCAACACCGGTATCGCCTTGGCGATGGCTGCGGCCATCAAGGGTTACAAGATGATCCTGATCATGCCGGACAATTCCACGGCCGAACGCAAAGCGGCCATGACCGCCTATGGCGCCGAACTGATCCAGGTCACCCGCGAACACGGCATGGAAGGTGCTCGTGATCTGGCCGAGCGCATGCAGGCCGAAGGCCGCGGCAAGGTGCTGGATCAGTTTGCCAACGGCGACAACCCTGAGGCGCACTACCGCAGCACCGGTCCGGAGATCTGGCAGCAGACGGGTGGCAGCATTACCCATTTCGTCAGCTCCATGGGCACCACCGGTACCATCATGGGCACCTCGCGTTACCTCAAGGAACAAAATCCCCAGGTACAGATCGTCGGTCTGCAGCCGATGGAAGGCTCGGCCATCCCCGGCATCCGTCGTTGGCCGACCGAATACCTGCCAAAAATCTATCAGTCCGAGCGGGTCGATCGCATCGTCGACATGGCCCAGAGCGAAGCCGAGGACGTCACCCGTCGTCTCGCCCGCGAAGAGGGCATTTTCTGCGGCGTGTCTTCCGGTGGTGCGGTGGCGGCGATGTTGCGCCTGTCCCGTGAAGTTGAAAGCGCGGTGATCGTCGCGATTGTTTGCGACCGCGGCGACCGATACCTGTCGAGCGGCATTTTCGATGCGCCCAACTGATGGCTAAAAAAACCACGGGTCTGCGTTTCCAGCCGGCCGGCGGCAGTCGTGCCCCGCAAGTCCCCACGGGCAAGAAGCAGCGCCTGATTCTTGAGCGTTTGAGCAATGACGGCCGCGGCATTGCCTTTATCGACGGGCGCACCTGGTTCGTCTCTGGTGCGCTGGAAGGCGAAGAGGTGGAGGCCCGGGTACTCAATACCCACGGCAAAGTGGTCGAGGCCCGTAGCGAAAAAGTCCTCAAGGCCAATCCGCTACGCCGCGTGGCGCCTTGTGCCCGGGCCGATATCTGTGGTGGCTGCAATGTCCAGCACATGCCCCACGCCGATCAGCTAGCCTTGAAGCAGCGGATGCTCGCCGAGCAACTTTCACGCATCGCCGGCGTCGAACCCGACGCTTGGGCGGCGCCGCTCACGGGGCCGGAGTTCGGCTATCGGCGGCGTGCGCGGGTGGCGGTGCGCTGGGAGCCAAAAAATCGTCAGTTGCAGGTAGGGTTTCGCGCCACGGCGAGCCAGGACATCGTTGCCATCGACGATTGCGGCGTGCTGGTACAGCCCTTGCAGAGTATTTTCAATGAGTTACCGGCGTTACTGCGTTCATTCGCCAAACCGCAGGTGCTCGGTCACGTTGAACTGTTCAGCGGTACCGCGCTGGCGGTGATGGTCCGTCATGTAGCGCCATTGGCCGAGGCCGATCAACAGGTCTTGCAGGAGTTTTGCCAGCGACACGGTGCGCAGTTGTGGTTGCAAGGTGAAGACCGCCCGCAACCGGTGGATCCGCAGGCTCGCCTGGGCTTCACGCTGCTGCCCTGGGACCTGGAACTGGCCTACCGACCGGGAGATTTCGTCCAGGTCAACGAGGCGGTCAATACGGCCATGATCCAGCAGGCGCTGGAGTGGCTGGCCCCTGGCAAGCAGGAGCGGGTACTGGATCTGTTTTGTGGGCTGGGCAATTTTGCCTTGCCATTGGCAACCCTGGCGCGCGAAGTGATCGCGGTCGAGGGTGTCGACGCGATGGTCGAAAGGGCGGCGCAGAATGCCGTTAGTAACAATTTGCAAAACGTTGGCTTTTATCAGGCCGACCTGTCCCAACCGCTGGCTAAGGCGGCCTGGGCGACCCAGGGCTTCGAGGCGATCCTGCTCGATCCACCCCGCGATGGCGCACTTGAAATTGTGCGTAATATCAAGGCCTTGGGTGCAATGCGAGTCGTGTATGTGTCCTGCAATCCGGCGACTTTGGCCCGCGATACGGTCGAGTTGCTCAAGCAGGGTTACAAGTTAAAGCGTGCCGGGATTCTCGATATGTTTCCGCAGACCGCACATGTCGAGGCCATGGCTTTATTTGAAGCGAGCTAGGATGCTCGTCTAATCCGTTTGGCGTGCGAATGTCTGGTCCCTGCCCGAGCCTGGCAGGAACCAAAGCCAGCGACAATTGATGCCCCTCCGAGGGCGTCGTAGGGAAGGTAACAAGATGGTACAGGTGAGAGCGAACCAGCCGATCAACACCGACGGCAGTATCAATCTCGACGCGTGGCTCGATCATATCGTCACCGTTGATCTGGCGCTCGACCGCGAAGCCTTGAAAAAGGCTTGCGAGTTCGCCTACCAGGCAGAGCTGAACGGTAATGCGGCCAAGCATTCTTGGGCCGATGGCACCGCGTGCTTCCAGGCAGGGCTCGAGATTGCGGAAATTCTCGCCGATCTCAAGCTCGACCAGGACTCCTTGGTGGCTGCTGTGGTTTACCGTGCGGTGCGTGAAGGCAAGGCGACCCTGGAAGAGGTCACCGAGCTGTTCGGCGCCACGGTCGGCAAGCTGGTCGACGGCGTGCTGCGCATGGCTGCCATCAGCGCCAGCCTCAGCCCGCGACAGTCGCTGGTGCTGGGCTCGCAGGTGCAGGTCGAAAACCTGCGCAAGATGCTCGTGGCCATGGTCGACGATGTGCGCGTAGCCTTGATCAAGCTGGCCGAGCGCACCTGCGCGATTCGCGCGGTCAAAAGCGCCGACGACGAAAAACGCAACCGCGTGGCCCGCGAGGTGTTCGACATCTATGCCCCGCTGGCCCACCGGCTGGGCATCGGCCATATCAAGTGGGAGCTTGAGGATCTGTCCTTTCGCTACCTGGAGCCCGAGCAATACAAGCAGATCGCCAAGTTGCTGCACGAGCGTCGGCTCGACCGCGAGCGCTTCATCAGCGATGTCATGGGCCAGTTGCACAACGAATTGCTCGACACCGGGGTCAAGGCCGACATCAGTGGCCGGGCCAAGCATATCTATTCCATCTGGCGCAAAATGCAGCGCAAGGGCCTGGAATTCAGCCAGATCTACGACGTGCGTGCGGTGCGCGTGCTGGTCCCGGAAATGCGCGACTGCTACACCGCGCTTGGCATCGTGCACACCTTGTGGCGGCATATTCCCAAGGAGTTCGACGATTACATCGCCAACCCCAAGGAAAACGGCTACCGCTCGCTGCACACGGCGGTGATCGGTCCGGAAGGCAAGGTCCTCGAGGTGCAGATCCGCACCCATGCCATGCACGAAGAGGCCGAGCTGGGCGTCTGCGCGCATTGGCGCTACAAGGGCACTGACGTCAAGTCCGGCTCCAATCATTACGAAGAAAAGATCTCCTGGCTGCGCCAGGTGCTTGAATGGCATGAGGAGCTGGGTGATATCGGCGGTCTGGCCGAACAGCTGCGGGTCGATATCGAGCCCGATCGGGTCTATGTGTTCACCCCCGACGGTCACGCCATCGATTTGCCCAAAGGCTCTACGCCGCTGGACTTCGCCTATCGGGTGCACACCGAAATCGGCCATAACTGCCGGGGCGCGAAGATCAACGGCCGTATCGTGCCGCTCAACTACAGCCTCAATACCGGCGAGCAGGTGGAAATCATCACCAGCAAGCACGGTACGCCGAGCCGCGATTGGCTGAACTCCAACCTGGGCTATGTGACGACCTCGCGCGCACGGGCCAAGATTGTCCATTGGTTCAAGCTGCAGGCTCGCGACCAGAACGTGGCCGCCGGCAAGAGCCTGCTCGAACGTGAACTTAGCCGCCTCGATCTGCCGCAAGTGGACTTCGAGCGGCTGGCCGAAAAGGCCAACCTGCGCACCGCCGAGGACATGTACGCCGCATTGGGTGCGGGCGATCTGCGCTTGACCCAACTGGTCAACCTGGCCCAGCAACTGGTCGAGCCAGAGCGCGGTACCGAGCAATTGGAGCTGATCCCGCGCAAGGCCACCGGCTACAAGCCGGGCAAGCGCGGCGATATCCAGATCCAGGGCGTGGGCAACCTGTTGACGCAAATGGCCGGCTGCTGCCAGCCGTTGCCGGGCGACGCGATCGTGGGCTATATCACCCAAGGCCGCGGTGTGAGCATTCACCGTCAGGACTGCGCCTCGGTGCTGCAGCTGGGCGGCCGCGAGCCGGAGCGCATCATCCAGGTCAGTTGGGGGCCGATTCCGGTGCTCACCTATCCGGTGGACATCATCATCCGCGCCTACGACCGCTCCGGGCTGCTGCGCGACGTCTCGCAGGTTTTGCTCAACGAGCGCATCAACGTGCTGGCGGTCAATACCCGCTCCAACAAGGAAGACAACACCGCGCTGATGTCGCTGACCATCGAGATCCCCGGCCTGGAGGCCCTCGGGCGCTTGCTGGGACGGCTATCGCAGTTGCCGAACATCATCGAAACGCGGCGTAATCGTACGCCTTGAACATTTAGCCAGGCTTGCGGGCCTCTTCGCGAGCAAGCTTTGCTTCCACAGGCATACGTCCTGCAGGAGCACACCTTGCTCGCCAAGAGGCCGGGCCTGCCAGCCCCGAGACAGTTGATGTACACACTCCCAGACCTGCTCACCCTCATGGCTCGCCTGCGTGATCCGCAGCATGGCTGCCCGTGGGACATCAAGCAGACCTACGCCAGCATCGTGCCGCACACCCTTGAAGAAGCCTACGAGGTCGCTGACGCCATCGAGCGTGGCGATCTCGACCACTTGCAGGGTGAGCTCGGTGACTTGCTGTTCCAAGTGGTCTACTACAGCCAACTGGCCCGCGAAGAAGGGCGCTTTGAATTCGCCGGCGTGGTCGACGGCATCACCCGCAAGCTGATCCGCCGCCATCCCCATGTGTTTCCCACTGGCGATCTCTACGCGCCGCTGGACCTGCCGCGTCTGAGCGAAGAGCAGGTCAAGCAGCGCTGGGAAGAGATCAAGGCGCAAGAGTGCGCCGAGGCTGCCGAAGCACCGGAGCAGCTGTCATTGCTCGATGACGTGCCGGGCACCTTGCCGGCGTTGTCCCGCGCCGCCAAACTGCAGAAGCGCGCGGCGGGCGTCGGTTTCGATTGGCCAGCGGCGCTACCGGTGCTGGACAAGGTCCGCGAAGAACTCGATGAAGTCCTTGAGGCCATAGCCAGCGGCGATCAAGCTGCAATCAGCGATGAGCTCGGCGACGTGCTTTTCACTGTGGTCAACCTGGCGCAGCACCTCAAGGTCGACCCGGAAAACGCCCTGCGCGGCGCCAACCGCAAATTCGAGCGGCGCTTCCGTTTTATCGAACAGGCATTGCGCGACACCCACCGTCCCATTGAAGATTGCACCCTTGAGGATTTGGACGCTCTGTGGGGCGAAGCCAAACGTCAGGAACACAACCTGCCCAGCTGTGGCTGAGCCGTTGCATAAGTGAGCGAGCACCCATGAGCATTTCCCTGCGCGATCAATTGTTGAAAGCCGGTCTGGTCAACCAGAAGCAAGTCAAGCAAGTCACCAAAGAGAAGCAAAAGCAGAAACGCCTGGAGAACAAAGGCCAGGTCGAGGTCGATGACACCCAGCAACGTGCGGCCCAGGAGGCCATGGCCGAGAAGGTCAAGCGCGATCAGGAACTCAACCGCCAGCAACAGGAGAAGGCCGAGCAAAAGGCCCGTGCGGCTCAGGTCAAGCAATTGATCGAAGCTTCACGCCTGCCCAAGCTGACCACCGAAGACTATTTCAACTTCGTCGACGACAAGAAGGTCAAGCGCCTGTCGGTCAACACCTTGATGCGCAGCAAGCTGAGCAGTGGTTCGCTGGCGATCGTCAGCCATGGCGGGGGTTACGAGGTGATCCCGCGCGAGGCGGCGTTGAAGATCCAGGAGCGCGATGCGCATCGGATTCTGCTGCTCAACACCCAGGTCGAAGAACCGGCCGAAGATGATCCGTACGCGGCTTACAAGATCCCGGACGATCTGATGTGGTAACTCGGCAATCCAAAGCCCGCTAAAAGACAAAACCCCGCATTGGCGGGGTTTTGTCTGGCTGGGGCTGCTTTTACAAGCGTTATGACACCTGGCTACGTTGCGCCTCGAGTTTCTCGAGTTCTTGCTTGTAGCTCAGCGCGTCACGTTCGTCATGGAACATGCCGACCAGCAAATCCTGTTGGTGTACGTCCCAGATGCGCACGCCATGGGCAATGGCTTCGTGAGACATGTGGGAATCATCGCGTTCACTTACTTTTACTGTCATTCTGCAAACTCCAGTTTTGAGATCTGCATCGGAGAAGTGGTGCAGTGGCTCTGTTATAGAATTGGTTAGGATCCTAAGTAAACTGATTTTTTCGGTTCACTTTCATGGCAGAAAATTCACGATGGCTGTAGCCCGCAGGATTCAAGGTCTGTGGCGTTTTGTCGCAGCTAAAAATCGAACATGAAAGAAAATTCATGGTTCGCATGTGAACGTGGTGGGCGGGCTCTTTGGTTTGCGGGAGGATTGCGATCTGAGTTTGTGTGGGTGGCTGAGGTTCAGGTGCATGGGGGAGTGGGGTGGTTCTGCTTTCAGCCGGCCTTGGGGGCGCCGCCCGCCATACGGCCCCTCGCCTAGGCTCGAAGCGCGGCCGGGCTGGCTACGGGCGGCGACCCCAAGGCCGGCTCGAAAGCAGAACTTCTAAATTTGTGTGGGCAGCGCGGCTCTTTTAAAAGCGTCTGTGCACCATCAATCTCGGATGGGCCAGCTTGCGCTCCAGCCTGTGCTGCGGCCCTCCAGCAGGCCGCGTTCCGTCAGCTGAACAGAGGGTTTGCCGGCATGGATGCCGGCAAAGCCTCGTTGCGCCATGGATGGCGCGTCGAGGCGTGCCCTCTGTTCAACTGACGGAGCGCGGGCACCCCGAGCGTCAGCGAGGGGCCAATGGCAGGCCGCCGCACAGGCTGGAGCGCGAGCTGGCCCACCCCCCAATCCCAATCCCAATCCCAAAACCAGCCCAAAAATAAACCCCCGCACCAGGCGAGGGTTTTGGTCAGCAAGACAACCCTTAGCTGCCTTTGACCGCCTTGCCGTCCACCGTGCCGTCCTTGAGCATGATGTTGTATTCCTTGCCGTCCTTCTCAACCTGTTGCAGGCGGACCAGCAGGTAGTTCCAGTCCTTGGCGAACCACAGCACGGTGGTGCGCTGGTTCTGCGTCGGGTCACGCACGCGCTCGACCTTCACGGCATCGACCTGGCCGGCTTCGGTCGCGACTTTCTCGGTGCCCAGCACACGGAAGTCGTAGGTGTCGACATCGCCGCCATCCACAACTTGGTAGTTCATGGCCTTTTTGCCTGCTGCAACGTCACGTTGCAACGCCAGCTGGTAGGTCGACTTGTCGAGCATGCCTGCATTGAGCGCGACCTTTACAGCATCGCCGCGGTCAGTGCCGGTGACCGTCTTGGTGCTCCAGTCGAAGTCCAGATCGGTCTTCTTGGCCTTGCCCAAGCCGCCACGTTCGAAGTGATAGCTTTGCGGCAGCAGCGCGTCCTTGTCCAACTTGATGACGCTGCTTTCGTTGAGATTGGCGATCATCATCGACGCCTGGAAGCTGAGGGTCCAGGTGCCGTCACCGTTGGATTTGAGCTCGCGGGACGCAGTGCCGCTCATGGGCAGTTGCTTCCAGTCGGCGGTGTAGCTGGCGGAGAAGGGCTTGAGGTCTGCGGCCTGAACAGCCGGCAGCGTGAACAATGCAAGAGCGAGCAGCAGAGCGCGACGCATAGAATCTCCTAAAGTCGAATCGAATGACCACTGGCCGGAAGGCGCTTGCCGTCAAGCATGGCACCCTGTTCGTCGAGGCACAATCGGCCCTCGGCAAACCAGCGTACGGCCAGTGGGTAAATCTGATGTTCCTGGGCGTGCACGCGTTGCGCCAGGGTTTGCGGCGTATCGTGCGCGGCGACCGGCACTACGGCCTGTACGACCAACGGTCCGCCATCGAGTTCCTCGGTGACGAAGTGCACGCTGCAGCCATGCTCGGCATCGCCGGCATCGAGCGCCCGTTGGTGAGTGTGCAGGCCCTTGTACTTGGGCAGCAGGGAAGGGTGGATGTTGAGCAGGCGGCCCTGATAGTGCCGTACGAAGGCCGGGCTGAGGATGCGCATGAAGCCGGCCAGCACCACCAGATCGGCATCGAAACTGTCGATCAGTGCCACCAGCGCGGCGTCAAAGGCTTCGCGACCTTCGAAACCGGTGTGCTCCAGCACCTGCGTGGCAATGCCCGCGTTGCGGGCGCGCTGCAGGCCGAGGGCATCGGCGCGATTGGAAATCACCGCGCTGATGCGTGCGGGGTGAGCCGCATCCGGTGCGACGGCCCCGATGCTGTCGATCAGGGCTTGCAGGTTGCTGCCGGTGCCTGACAGCAGCACCACAACGTTGCAGGTTGCCGACATCAGTGAGCCTTGACGTTCTTCAGCTCGACCTGCGCGGCGCCTTCGGCAGCGATGCCGATTTCGCCGATGACCCATGGCTGTTCGCCGGCAGCGCGCAGGCTGGCCAGGGATTGCTCGACGTCGGCCTGGGCCACGCAGATGACCATGCCGACGCCGCAGTTCAGTACGCGGTGCATCTCGTGCTCGTCGACGTTGCCGTGCTGCTGCAGCCAGTCGAATACCGCCGGACGCTGCCAGCTGGCCACGTCGACCACGGCCTGAGCGCCTTTTGGCAGCACGCGCGGGATATTGTCCAGCAGGCCGCCGCCAGTGATGTGGGCCATGGCCTTGACCGCGCCGGTGTCCTTGATCAGTTGCAGCAGTTGCTTGACGTAAATGCGCGTTGGCGCCATCAGCAGGTCGGTCAGCGGCTTGCCGTCAAGCTGGATTGTCTCGATGTCGGCACCGGCGACTTCGATGATCTTGCGGATCAGCGAGTAACCGTTGGAGTGCGGACCGGACGATGGCAGGGCGATCAAGGCGTCGCCAGCGGCAACCTTGGAGCCGTCGATGATCTCGGCCTTTTCCACGACGCCGACGCAGAAGCCGGCCAGGTCGTAGTCTTCGCCTTCGTACATGCCAGGCATCTCGGCAGTTTCGCCGCCTACCAGTGAGCAGCCCGCCAGCTCGCAGCCGGCGCCGATGCCGGTGACCACGTCAGCGGCGGTGTCGACGTTAAGCTTGCCAGTGGCGTAGTAGTCGAGAAAGAACAGCGGCTCGGCACCGCAGACCACCAGGTCGTTGACGCACATGGCCACCAGATCGATGCCGATGGTGTCGTGACGGTTGAGGTTCAGCGCCAGGCGCAGCTTGGTGCCGACGCCGTCGGTACCGGAGACCAGTACGGGCTGCTTGTAGCCGGCCGGGATTTCACAGAGGGCGCCAAAACCGCCCAGGCCGCCCATGACTTCGGGGCGCGCGGTGCGCTTGGCGACGCCTTTGATGCGTTCGACCAATGCTTCGCCGGCGTCGATGTCTACACCGGCGTCCTTGTAGCTCAGGGAGGGTTGCTTGCTCATGATCCAGGCCTTTTTAGAGGGAGGGATTCGGGAATACGACCGCGATGGGCAAAGGGGCCTTGTGCGCACTGAGGCGCAAATGGGCCGGCTCGGGCATCGTCGGTCTGCGAAGGCGCGCGATTTTATCAGGCTTGCGGGTTAGCGGCCATCCTCAGGCCGACGGCAAGGGTGGATTATTTTCCCCGCGGGCCACTGTAGCGAGGGGTTGGACACAACGTTTACGAATTCTTTTATTGGCTAGCTGAATGAATTGCGGGAAAGTGTGGTCACAAAGCACAGTCCGCTTCTGCCCGTCGGGAATCCTTCATGCGTCTGCACCACTATCTGTTCGCCAGCTGTCTATCCGTACTGAGCCTGTCCAGCCATGCCGAGGTGGTTGCCAACCTGTATCAGGTTCAGGAACCTGTGGCCAGCCAGACCCCGGATGAGCGCACTCAGGCCATCCAGCGTGCCCTCGAAACCCTGGTGCTGCGCCTCACTGGCGACCCCAAGGCCATCAACAACCCCGGCCTTGCGTCGGTAAAGGGCGACACCCAGCGGATCATCAGCCAGTACGGCTACGACGCCGGCCCGCCGCAATCCCTGCAGGTCGATTTCGACCCGGTCAGCACCGACAAGGCCCTGCGCGGCGCCGGGCTGGCGCTGTGGGGCAACAACCGGCCAGTGATTCTCGGCTGGTGGCTCAATGAAAACACCGACGGCGCCAGCCTGGTCGGCGATGGTCAGGCAACCGCGCAACCGCTGCTGACCGCGGCCCGTCACCGAGGTCTGCCACTGCGCCTGCCGCTGGCCGACCTCAGCGAGCAGTTGGTCGGCACCGCCAAGAATCTCGAGGGCACCGATCCGGCGCCGCTGCAAAGCGCCTCCGAGCGCTACGGCGCAGACGCCCTGCTGGCGGTGCATGCCAGCCAGAATGGCGACAAATGGCAGGCCAAATGGCGGCTGTGGCTGGGCGGGCAGAAGGAGCAAGGCACCAGCGAAGGTGCCGATCAGGCCGCATTGTCCGATGCGGTGATGCTGGCGGTGAGTGAGCGTCTGGCGCCGCGCTATGTGGCCAAGCCCGGAGCCTCGGCCGACCTGACCGTGGAGATCGGCGGCATGACCCTCGATCATTACGCCGAGATGGGCCGCCTGCTCGATCCGTTTGGCGGGCAGATCAAAAGTGTCAATGGCGACAGTGTGACCTATAAGGTCACGGCCAGCGCCGACCAGATCCGTTCGCAGATGGCCTTGGCCAAGTTGCATGAGGTACAACCTCCGGCACCGATACCCGCTGCTGCACCAGTACCGCCAGCGGCGCCCGCTCAGGTAGCCCCGGCGGCGTCCGCCAACGACCTGCACTTCCACTATTGACTACAGTCCCCGTAGCGAGGGGGCTTGCCCCCGAAAAGGATGTCAGCGCAATCTTGAGCGACTGACACACCGCAATCGGGGGCGAGCCCCCTCGCTACACTGAACAAATGGAAATACAAATGACCGACATGCGTCGCTGGTTCTGGTTAGGTGCGGTGCTGCTACTGTGTGCCTTCGTCTACCTGCTGCACCCTATTCTTACGCCATTCCTGATTGCCATCCTGCTCGCCTATATGGGCGACCCGCTGGCCGATCGGCTCGAAAAGCTCAAGCTGTCCCGTACCCTCAGTGTGGTGGTGGTGTTCGCCTTCTTCACCCTGATCGTCGTCATTGCCCTGGCGGTACTGGTGCCGATGCTGGCCAAACAACTGGTCAGCCTCTACCAACTGGCGCCACAGATGCTCGACTGGCTGCAGCAGACCGCGTTGCCGTGGGTGCAATCCCATGTCGGCCTGAGTGACGGTTTCTGGAAGTTCGACAAGATCAAGGCGGCCATCTCCGAGCACATGGGGCAGACCGGCGACATCGTCGGCGTGGTACTGGCGCAGGCCACTACGTCCACTCTGGCCTTGATCGGCTGGCTGACCAACCTGGTGCTGATCCCGGTGGTGGGCTTCTATCTATTGCGCGATTGGGACGTGATGATGGCCAAGATCCGCAGCCTGCTGCCACGTCACCGCGAAGACCAGGTCGTCAACCTGGCGGGCGAGTGTCATGAAGTGCTGGGGGCGTTCATTCGCGGCCAGTTGCTGGTGATGGTAGCGCTGGGCTTCATCTATGCGGGAGGCCTGATGCTGGTCGGCCTCGACCTTGGCCTGTTGATCGGCATGGTTGCCGGCCTGGCGGCGATTGTGCCGTATATGGGCTTCATCATCGGTATCGGATCGGCCATCATCGCCGGATTGTTCCAGTTCGGCCTCGATCCGACGCACATGGCCGGCATTGCGGCGGTGTTCATGGTCGGCCAGTTGCTTGAAGGCATGGTCCTGACCCCATTGCTGGTGGGCGATCGTATCGGCCTGCATCCGGTGGCGGTGATCTTCGCCATCCTTGCTGGCGGTGAATTGTTCGGTTTCACTGGAGTATTGCTGGCCTTGCCGGTCGCTGCGGTGATCATGGTGCTGGTACGCCACGTCCACGACCTCTATAAAGAGTCGGACATCTATGGCGGCGGTGAAGACCCGGAGCTGTAAAGCCCGTGGGGGCGAGCTCTGCTCGCCCAACTGCTCTCGCAAACCTTTGATTTTGCTTGTGGTCTGCCGCATTGTGCGTCTAGCGCGAGGGGTATAGACTTTGCCGACTTCATCCAGAGGCCCTTTGCGGCTCGCCAGAGCCGTTCAGCCAGCATGAAACCGATTCAGCTGCCCTTGGGTGTGCGTCTTCGCGACGACGCCACCTTCGTCAATTACTACCCAGGTGCCAACGCGGCGGCTCTCGGCTATGTCGAGCGTTTGTGCGAGGCCGATGCCGGCTGGACCGAAAGCCTCATCTACTTGTGGGGCAAGCATGGGGTAGGGCGCACCCATCTGTTGCAGGCCGCGTGTTTGCGCTTCGAGCAACTGGGCGAGCCGGCGGTGTACCTGCCGCTGGCGCAATTGATGGATCGCGGCGTCGAGCTGCTGGACAACCTCGAGCAATACGAGCTGGTCTGCCTGGATGACCTGCAAGCGGTAGCCGGTCGCGCCGATTGGGAAGAGGCGCTCTTCCACCTGTTCAATCGCCTGCGTGACAGCGGTCGGCGCCTGCTGATCGCCGCTTCCCACTCGCCCCGCGAAATACCGATAAAACTGGCGGACCTCAAGTCGCGCCTGACCTTGGCGTTGATCTTCCAGATGCGCCCATTGTCGGACGAAGATAAATTGCGTGCCCTACAACTGCGCGCTTCACGTCGTGGTCTGCACCTGACTGACGAAGTCGGTCACTTCATCCTCACCCGCGGCACCCGCAGCATGAGTGCACTGTTCGACCTGCTCGAACGGCTGGACCAAGCGTCCCTGCAAGCCCAGCGCAAGCTGACCATCCCTTTCCTGAAGGAAACCCTGGGCTGGTAACGGCGGCGTTTCGAGGAATATTCAGTCTTGTCTCGTTAATTGGCCTGGGCCTTGCATTATGTCAAGGAGCCACTAGGCTGCTGTTACCGTTTTTCTGACGTTTCCCCCTGACAAGCCCGTTTTTTAGAAGTTTTTCGCGCGCCCATCGATTCAAACAATCTATGGACCTTTACCGCCGAACCGCGATGTAGAGCGTTTTCAACGGATTGACGTCAAAACTTGAACGGGTATTGGTGCCTCGGCACTTGATGGTTTCATCATGGATATCAAGTCAATGCCCAGTGTTTCTGCGGCTTTGCGCGAGGTGTGGCGGGTTGACAGGCGGGTTAGATGTCACCGCAAAACCGTTGAGTCACAAAATGTTCGATTGAATTTGCAAATGACGACGATAAAAGGCAATATCGCCACTTCTTATTTTCTTACCCACGGTCGTGCCCATGCTTGCTCGCTTAGCACCCCTCGTGCCCATTGCACTTGTTACCCTGCTCGCAGGTTGCGCCGCCCAGTCACCGGTGTCGCAACAGCAGGTTACAGATCCAGTTACCGCGCAATCTTCAATCCACGCGCAGTCCCAGACTCAAGGTCACGGTCGCAGCAACTCGATCGCTTCCGCCAACGCTTCCTCCGTATTCGAAGACGAAATCGCCACTGAAAACGAACTGGCGCGTTTCTCCAGCAACAATGCCTACCAGATGCCAGCGCTGGCTGACAGCATCCTGGAACGCGGCAAATCGTTGATCGGTACTCGCTACCGCACCGGTGGTTCTACCGAAAAGGGCTTCGATTGCAGCGGCTTCATCGGTTATCTGTTTCGTGAAGAGGCCGGCATGACCTTGCCGCGCTCCACTCGCGAAATGATCAACGTCAAGGCGCCACTGGTGGCGCGCAACAGTCTCAAACCGGGCGATCTGCTGTTCTTCAGCACCCGTGGCCGTGGCCGTGTCAGCCATGCCGCGATCTACCTGGGCGACGATCAGTTCATCCACTCCAGCAGTCATCGCAGCGGCGGCGTCCGTATCGACAGCCTCGACGATGCCTATTGGAGCAAGACCTTCATCGAGGCCAAGCGGGCCTTGGCGATGGCGCCGACTACCGTGATTTCGCGCAAGTAAATCACGGCTGTTAACACAGGCAATACCAACGAGCGACGGGGCTGACAACCTTCGTCGCTTGCGTGTTTTCAGGTTTCAGGCTTCGAGCTGTTTTCTTCGGCAGTTGGATCAGGATGTTCTGCTATGTCGTATTGCGCCCGTTTCTCGCTGTTGCTGGTAATTGCCTTGCTGGGTGCCTGTGCCAGTGCACCGCCACCGCCTGCGCCACGGGTGGCCAAGCAACAGCCGATCATCTACCCCACCGACTTCGCTCCTGCCGCCGATGATGTGTTGTTCCGCGCCCTCGGGTTGGTGGGCACGCCTTATCGTTGGGGTGGCAATACGCCTGATGCGGGTTTCGATTGCAGTGGGCTGATCGGCTTCGTCTACCGCGATGCGGCCCATATCGCCTTGCCACGTACTACCCGCGACCTGGTGGGCATGCGCGCGCCGCAGGTCGACAAGGCCTCGTTGCAGTCAGGGGATCTGGTGTTTTTTGCCACCGAAGGCTCGCAGGTGAGCCATGCCGGCATCTACGTGGGGGAAGGGCGCTTCGTGCATGCACCGGCCACGGGCGGCACGGTGCGTCTCGATTACCTGAACAATCCGTATTGGGCCCGCACCTATCGCGATGCCAAGCGGGTGCTGCAACCTGAGCATATCGCGCGAAATCCCTGACCGGCACTGTAGCGAGGGCTTGCCCCCGAAAGATTCACCCGACGCTACAGCTTGATCAGGCTGGCATTTTCCGGGGCAGGCCCCCTCGCTACAGGGAGTGTGGCCCGTTGCACACTCTCCAACAAGCGCTGCGCCGTCATCGGCCGGCCTAGTAGAAATCCTTGCAAGGTGGTACAGCCCAGTGCGGTAAGCATCTCCTGCTGCTCGGTGGTTTCTACCCCTTCGGCGACAATGCTCAGCCCCAGTGTCTTGCCCAGTGCGATGATCGCCGAAACAATGGCCGCATCGTCGTTGCCTTGCGCCAGCTCGGTGACGAAGCCGCGGTCGATCTTCAGCTCGTTGGCCGGCAGACGCTTGAGGTACAACAGGCTCGAATAACCGGTACCGAAGTCATCGATGGAGATGCTGACCCCCAACGCCGCCAGTTGATCGAGCACGATCAGCGCTGCTTCAGCATCGCGCATGGCCGTGGACTCGGTGACTTCCAGCGTCAGAAATTGGGCCGGCAGACCGTTGCTCTCGAGGGCGTTGCGCACCACCTCGACCAGCCCAGGGTGCGCCAACTGCACGGTCGACAGATTGACCGCGATGCTCAAGGTGCCATGACCTTGAACATGCCACTCGCTCATCTGCCGGCAGGCTTCATTGATCACCCAATTGCCGATCGGCACGATCAGCCCGGTGCGCTCGGCCAATGGCAGGAAGCGCTCCGGCGACACCAGACCCTCACCCGGGCGTTCCCAGCGCAACAAGGCCTCGACGCCGGTCATCGGGCCGTCGGGCGCGACCATTTTGGGTTGAAAATGTAACAGGAACTCGCGCTGGTCGAGGGCCCGGCGCAATTCCTGTTGCATCTGCAATTGCTGGTGCGCGTTGACGTTCATGGCGCTTTCGAAGAAGCAGTAGCAGTCTCGGCCCTGTTCCTTGGCGTGGTACATGGCGGCGTCAGCGTTGATCATCAATTCATGGTGGGTATCACCGTCCTGAGGAAAGATGGCGATGCCGATACTGGTCGACACGTGCAGGGTCTGACGGCCGATCACGTAGGGTGCATGAATGCTTTCGACCAACCGTTGGGCCAAGAGGGCAGCGTCCTCCGGCTCGCCGGGATCGAGCAGCACCACGAATTCGTCGCCGCCCAAACGCGCTACAGTGTCCTCGCCGCGTTTGGCGTCCTGAATACGCTTGGCCACCTCGACCAGCAGCAAGTCGCCAATGTGATGGCCGTAGGCGTCGTTGACGGCCTTGAAGCCGTCGAGGTCCATGAACAGCACGGCAAAATGGCTCTTCTGCCGCACCGCCTTGTGGATGGCCTGATCCAGTCGGTCGTTGAGCAAGATGCGGTTGGGCAGGCGCGTCAGGTTGTCGTGCAGCGCCAGTTGCACCAGCTCGCTGTTGGCGCGATCCAGGGAGGTCGCCAGCAGGCTGGTGCGCACGTCGAGCATTGAGACGATCAAGGCGATGGCGCACACCGCCAGGGTCACTACGATCACCAGCACCACCAGCCATTTGCTGTCGATGCCGTCGCCAGCGGCGCCGCAAATGCTGCCGACCGGAAATTGCGCGGCGGCCATGCCGGTGTAGTGCATGCCGACGATCGCAACGCCCATGATCAGCGAGGCCAGAAAACGCAGCAGGGTAATGTTCTTGCCTTCACCGCGCAGGTGAAACGCGATCCACAGCGCGGCAACTGAGGCAAGGATGGCGATCCCAACCGATAAGGCGAACAGCGACGGAATGTACTGCACGCCGGGGTTCATCAGCAGGGCATGCATGCCCGTGTAATGCATGGCGGCGATGCCGATGCCCATCAGCACCGCGCCCCCCAACAGGCTGGCCAGGGGCAGGTTCTTCTGGCACACCAGCCATAGGGCGAAGGCCGACGAGGCTATGGCGATCAGCAGCGACAGCCCGGTGAGCGTCAGGTCGTAGCCCAAGGCGATGGGCAGCTTGAAGGCAAGCATGCCGATAAAGTGCATCGACCAGATTCCCAGGCCCATGGCGAACGAGCCCCCCATCAGCCATAGCATTGAAACGGTGCCCTGGGTGCGGGAAACCCGTCCTGCCATGTTCAGCGCGGTATAAGAGGCAATGATTGCGACGATAAGGGAAAAAAACACGTAAAGGCTGTTGTAACTGCTGGCTAGCATGGCGACATCCGAATTCGGTACCCGACCCTCTGATATCGGCGGGTCGATAATTCACTGAAGAGAGGTGCAGGGTCAGCCAACTATTAGCGCGCTGCAATACAGACCAATGGCGAATACCACATGGCCGATGATGTTCAGCGCGCGCGCCAGATTGGGGTTGGGCGCTTTCGAACAGGCCACACCGATCCCCATTCCCGGTTGCAAAATGAACCAGCCAGCACCGACTGTGACCAGGCCGACGATCAGCGCTGGCGCAAAAGTGGGCGCATGCACCCATTGCACGCCCCAGATCAACAGCAGCGCGGCGGCGAAGATGATCCCCACCGCGTAATGCATGACCCAGCCGATGCGCAGCTCGTTGGCGACTTCGGGCGACTGGCCGATGCCTTGCCGGTGCACGAAGGTACCCCGGGGCATGCCGGCGAACCAGCGACCGACCAGGTGCCATGGCGGCGTCGGCAGTTTGAACACGGCTTTGAGCAGCTGCGCCCAGATATCCAGCAGGGCAGTAGCGGCGATGCCGATGAGCACGGAATAAAGAATGAATGCGAGCATCGTGATCCTTATGGGCGGGTCGTCGGGGCAGGGGTGGCACTGCAACAGTGCATGCATGAAAGTAGCGCATCTGTGCAAATCAAGCGCGCCTGACAGCAGCAATACCGCAGAATACTGGCGCGACGATAGCTTGTACGCCTGAAGCGTGGACAGGGCACGTATTGCGCTGAACCGAATCAGGTTGGCCGCTTTCCAAGAGAGAACTGAAGCTCAGGAGAGCCCCTATGGAAACCCTTTACACCGATCTGGCCGGTCTTGAACGTGGCGAGTCGGATGCCTGCACCGAGATCTGGCTGGCCGAACCGCAGCGCTGTCTATGGCGCGCGACCCGGGTAGCCAGCCATGAAATGATGAGCGAAGGCACCCACGAACAGAACCTGCGGCGCATCTACATTCGCACCGGGCCTATGGCCGACAATGCAGATATCGAACGGGCTGTGCGCCAGCGATTGCTCGAGCGGGGGCGCCAGGGAGAGTTCCCGCCGCCGGCCTGAGTGTTTCACGGCCGGATTTATTCATTCTTGAACGGACGGGACCCATGGCATCCGAGCACACCTCTGCGACAACCCCTCAAGCACTGCCCGGCAGCTCGGGCTTCGTCAAGGTTCGCGGCGCTCGCGAGCACAATCTCAAGAACGTCGATGTCGACATCCCGCGCGATGCCTTGGTGGTGTTCACCGGCGTGTCGGGCTCGGGCAAGTCGTCGCTGGCGTTTTCCACGGTCTATGCCGAGGCGCAGCGGCGCTACTTCGAGTCGGTGGCCCCCTACGCGCGGCGCCTGATCGACCAGGTCGGAGTGCCTGATGTCGATTCCATCGATGGCTTGCCACCGGCCGTGGCCTTGCAACAGCAGCGCGGTACGCCGAGCACCCGTTCATCGGTGGGCAGCGTGACGACACTGTCGAGCCTGGTGCGCATGCTCTATTCCCGCGCCGGGCATTATCCGCCGGGGCAGACGATGCTCTATGCCGAAGACTTCTCGCCCAATATGCCCCAGGGTGCCTGCCCTGAATGCCATGGCCTGGGGCGGGTCTATGAAGTGACCGAAGCGACCATGGTTCCGGATCCGTCGCTGACCATCCGCGAGCGCGCCATCGCCGCCTGGCCGCTGGCCTGGCAGGGGCAGAACCTGCGCGACATCCTCGTGACCCTGGGCTATGACGTCGATGTGCCGTGGCGCGACCTGCCCCAGGAACAACGCGACTGGATTCTGTTCACCGAGGAGCACCCTACGGTGCCGGTGTACGCCGGCCTGACCCCGGCGCAGACCCGCACCGCCCTCAAGCGCAAGGCCGAGCCGAGCTACCAGGGCACTTTTACCGGTGCGCGGCGCTACATCCTGCACACCTTCACCCATTCGCAAAGTGCGCTGATGAAAAAGCGCGTCAGCCAATACATGATCGGCAGCGCCTGCCCCTTGTGCGACGGCAAGCGTCTCAAGCGCGAGGCGCTGTCGGTGACCTTCGCGGCTGTCGATATCGGCGAGCTGTCACGCCTGCCGCTGTTGCAATTGGCCGAGTTGCTGGCGCCCGTGGCGCAGAATCGCGAAGGCCACAATCACGGCAGCACCGATTCATCCTTCACTATCGAAAAGCGCCTGGCCGCCCAGCGTATCGCCCAGGATCTGCTCGAGCGGGTGCAGGCGCTGACCGATCTGGGCCTGGGTTATCTGGCGCTGGAGCGCAGTACGCCAAGCCTGTCGTCGGGCGAACTGCAGCGTCTGCGCCTGGCCACGCAGCTCAATTCCCAACTGTTCGGCGTCATCTACGTGCTCGATGAGCCCTCCGCCGGCTTGCACCCGGCCGATGGCGAAGCGCTGTACACGGCGCTGCAGAAACTCCAGGCGGCGGGCAACTCGTTGTTCGTGGTGGAGCACGACACCGAGATCATGCGCCGCGCCGACTGGTTGATCGATGTCGGCCCGGCGGCGGGGGAGCGCGGCGGTGAAGTGCTGTACAGCGGGCCGCCCGCAGGCCTGGCGAAGATCAAAGCTTCGCAGACCCGTTCCTACCTGTTCGATGACCATAGCCCCAAGGCCGAGGCGCGACGTGAGCCGCAAGGCTGGTTGCGTCTTGAAGGGGTGACGCGCAACAACCTGCGCGACCTGAGTGCGGAATTCCCATTGGGCTGTTTTACCGCGGTCACGGGGATTTCCGGCTCAGGCAAATCCAGTCTGGTGAGTCAGGCCTTGCTCGAACTGGTGGGCGCACATCTGGGGCAACCCAATGACCAGCGCGAACCTCAGGAGCTCAACCTCGAAGACGACACCCCGCAAAGCAGCGAAGGGCGGGTGACGCGCGGCCTGGAGCACATCAAGCGGCTGGTGCAGGTCGATCAGAAACCTATCGGTCGTACTCCGCGCTCCAACCTGGCCACCTACACCGGGCTGTTCGATAACGTGCGCAAGCTGTTCGCCGCCACCGCCGAGGCCCGTGCGGCAGGCTTCGATGCGGGGCAGTTCTCTTTCAACGTCGCCAAAGGCCGTTGTCCGGGTTGCGAAGGCGAGGGCTTCGTCAGTGTCGAGTTGCTGTTCATGCCCAGCGTCTATGCGCCGTGCCCGACCTGCCATGGTGCTCGTTACAACCCCGAGACGCTGGCGATTCATTGGCAGGGCCTGACCATCGCCCAGGTATTGCAGTTGACCGTCGAGCAGGCCTTGGCGGTGTTCGCCGAACAACCGGCGGTGCTGCGCGCGCTGCAGGTACTGGCGGATATCGGCCTGGGGTATTTACGGTTAGGGCAGCCGGCCACCGAGTTGTCCGGTGGTGAAGCGCAGCGGATCAAGCTGGCCACCGAGTTGCAGCGCAATCAGCGCGGTGCCTCATTGTATGTACTGGACGAGCCGACGACGGGGCTGCACCCGCTGGATGTCGATCGCCTGCTGGTGCAGTTGAATGCGCTGGTGGACGGCGGGCACACGGTGATTGTGGTCGAGCATGAGATGCGCGTGGTGGCGCAGAGTGACTGGGTGATCGATATCGGGCCGGGGGCAGGGGATCAAGGGGGGCAACTGGTGGCAGCAGGCACGCCGCAGCAAGTCGCCAAGGTCAAAGGCAGCCGCACGGCGCCGTATCTGGCTCGGGCTTTAGGCCTTTTCGCCGTCTGATGCGCACCCTTGCTCACACATCTGCGTACAGATGCAGCGCCGTACATCTGTGGGAGATTTTAGGGTGGTCGGCGAGCAGGACGGGCCTCTTCGCGAGCAAGCTTTGCTCCCACGGGTGGTTGGCTCGGGTGGGGTATTGCACGGTGGGAGATTTTAGGGTGATGGGCGAGCAGGGCCGGCCCTTTCGCGAGCAAGCTTTGCTCCCACGGGTGGTTGGCTCGGGTGCGGTATTGCGCGGTGGGGGATTCTAGGGTTCTGGGCGAGCAGGGCCGGCCTCTTCGCGAGCAAGCTTTGCTCCTACGGGTGTACGGCTCGGGTGCAGTATTGCAATTTGGGAGCACGGGGGCGCGTCAGGCGGTGAAAGGGCCTGCAAGACCACCATCATCGGCAAGCCGTGCTCAATCCTCAAACCCGATCTGCTCGTGGATCTCGTCCACCTTCAATTCCAACCGATACGCCACCGCAATGAACAACGCCTGGCACAAACACAAGGTCGCACTCAACGAGCGGAACGCGAACGAGCTGCCCTCGTTCACCAGCAATACCGCGTTGGCACGCTTGGCCAACGGGGACAGGTTGCTGTCGGTGATGATCAGCGTCTTGGCCTGATGATGCTGGGCGATGCGCAGGCAGTGCTGGGTTTCCTTGCCGTAAGGGGTGAAGCTGATGGCGATCACCAGGTCGTTGGCGCGCACGCTGCGCATCTGCTCGCGATAACTGCCGCCCAGCCCGGACACCAGATGAATGCGCTTGTTGGTGTGCTGCAGGTTGTACACCAGGTAATCGGCCACCGCGAACGAGCGGCGCACGCCCACCACATAGATGTTCTCGGCATTGACCACCAGGTCGACGGCCTTCTCGAATACCGCATCGTCGAGCTCCAGCCCCAGGCGCTCGATGCCCGACAGCGTAGCGCTCACGCATTCACGCGCCAGGTCGCCGCCGCTGGCCTTCTCCGACTTGTTGTCGATCAGGTTGCGGATGCGCTGCTGGTAGTTCTGCACCGGGGTGGTCTTGAGCGTATAGGCGTCGCGAAACAACGCCTGCATCTCGCTGAAGCCGCTGAACCCGAAGCGCTGCGAAAAGCGCACGATGGCCGATGGGTGCACCTCGCACTCCCGGGAAATATCGCTGATGCGATCGACCATGATGCGATCGCTCTGCTGGGTCATATAGCTGGCGATGCGTTTGAGCTGACGTGGCAGGCTTTCGTATTCACGGCTGATCTGCTGTAACAGCTGTTCGGCGGTTTCCGGGGTCGCACTGCTGGCAACGGCGGTGTCGGTTTCATCAGGGGCTGTCACCGGCGGTTCGGAGCGTGACATGGGCAATCCTTATGGCGTGGTCGCGTCGGCTGGTCTGGGACGTCCGTTCGACTTCTGGCTGTTGCCGCCCAGTCTACAGGCACTGGGCGAGAAAAATCTGCGAGCTTGCAGGTGGGAACGGGCAGTCGGCTGAATCGATACAGCGCGACTAAATCAGTGTTTCCACATGTTAATGGAATAAAATTTCCGAGTAAAAAAATTATAGAAAAAATATTGATTACGGCAAAAAGAAGTTCTAGAGTTCGCTCACACCAAACGCGTTTGTCACCATCAGGGGCGACGCAGGCTGATAAAAATAACAGGAGCCAGCATGGGCCAGACTCGATTTGCCAGTGGGCGACAACTGGATTTGATTTGCCTCGGGCGCCTGGGCGTCGACCTCTATGCACAACAGGTCGGCGCGCGCCTCGAAGACGTCAGCAGTTTCGCCAAGTATCTGGGTGGCTCGTCCGCCAACATCGCCTTCGGCACCGCGCGGCTGGGGCTGAAGTCGGCCATGCTGAGCCGCGTCGGCGATGACCACATGGGCCGCTTCCTGGTCGAGTCGCTGGCGCGCGAAGGCTGCGATGTCAGCGGCATCAAGACTGATCCCGAGCGCCTCACCGCCATGGTCCTGCTGGGCCTCAAGGATCGCGAAACCTTTCCACTGGTGTTCTACCGCGAAAACTGCGCCGACATGGCCCTGTGCGAAGCGGATGTGCGTGAAGAGGTCATCGCCTCCAGCAAGGCACTGTTGATCACCGGCACGCACTTCTCTACCGAGCGGGTCTACAACGCCAGCGTCCGTGCGCTGGACTACGCCGCCAGGCATGACGTCAAACGCGTCCTCGATATCGATTATCGCCCGGTGCTCTGGGGGCTGGCCGGCAAGGCCGATGGTGAGACGCGCTTCGTCGCCGACCAGAAAGTCAGCGAGCACGTGCAGGGCATCCTGCCGCGCTTCGACCTGATCGTCGGCACCGAAGAAGAATTCCTCATCGCCGGCGGCAGCGAAGACCTCCTCACCTCGCTGCGCAAGGTCCGCAGCCTGACTGCCGCTACCCTGGTGGTGAAGCTCGGCCCGCAAGGCTGCACGGTGATCCACGGCGACATCCCGGCGCGCCTTGAAGACGGTGAAATTCACCCAGGCGTACGGGTCGAAGTGCTCAACGTGCTGGGTGCCGGCGATGCCTTCATGTCGGGCTTTCTCAGCGGCTGGCTGCGCGATGCGAGCGATGCCCGCTGCTGCCAGTTGGCCAATGCCTGTGGCGGCCTGGTGGTGTCGCGCCACGCTTGCGCCCCGGCGATGCCGACCCCGGCCGAGCTTGAATACCTGTTCAACAGCCCGGTGCCGATCACTCGGCCGGATCAGGACGTCGCCTTGCAGCGCCTGCATCAGGTCAGCGTGCCGCGCAAACAATGGAAGCAGCTGTTCATCTTCGCCTTCGACCACCGCGGCCAGTTGTTCGAACTGGCCCAGCAGGGCGGCGCGGACAGCAAGCGTATCGGCGAGCTGAAGATGCTGTTCATCCAGGCGGTGCAGCGGGTTGAAGCCGACCTCGCTCAGCGCGGGGTCGACGCCGATGTCGGCTTGCTGGCCGATCAGCGCTTCGGCCAGGACGCCCTCAACGCCGCCACCGGCCGTGGCTGGTGGGTCGCGCGCCCGGTGGAACGCCAAGGCTCGCGACCGTTGGCGTTCGAACACGGCCGCTCGATCGGCAGCAACCTGATCGCCTGGCCCAAGGAACAGATCATCAAGTGCCTGGTGCAATACCACCCGGACGACGAGCCGTTACTGCGTCTGGAACAGGAAGCGCAGATTCGCGGGCTTTATGACGCGTCCCAGGTCAGCGGCCACGAATTGTTGCTTGAGATCATCCCGCCCAAGGATCACCCGTCCACCTACCCGGACGTGCTCTACCGCGCCATCAAACGCCTCTACAACCTGGGTATCTACCCGGCCTGGTGGAAGATCGAAGCGCCGAGCGCGGCCGAATGGGAACAGCTCGATGCCTTGATCCACGAGCGCGACCCCTATTGCCGAGGCGTGGTGCTGCTGGGTCTCAACGCGCCGGTCGAAGCACTTGCCGAGGGCTTTCGCAACGCCCGCGCCAGCACCACCTGCCGGGGTTTTGCGGTAGGCCGTACGATTTTCCATGAGCCAAGCCGTGCCTGGCTGGCCGGCGAAATCGACGACCAGGCGCTGATCCAGCGCGTGCAGGCGACATTCCAGACGTTGATAGATGCCTGGCGCAACGCCCGCGCGCAGTGACCGTACCCAGCAGCTGATGCATGAACCGCACACAAGAATAAATAACAGGTACCGCCATGTCCGCTATCCGAATTGGCATCAATCCGATTTCCTGGAGCAACGACGACCTGCCCGCACTGGGGGGGGAAACGCCGCTGAGCACCGCCCTGAGCGAGGGCAAGGAAATCGGCTACGCAGGCTTCGAACTCAACGGTAAATTCCCCAAGGACGCCAAGGGTGTCGGCGACGTGCTGCGCCCCTACGACCTGGCGCTGGTCTCGGGCTGGTACTCCAGCCTGTTGGCGCAGCGCTCGGCCGCCGAGGAAATCGACGCCATCGCCAACCATGTGCAAGTCATGGCGCAGAACGGCGCCCAGGTGCTGGTCTATGGTGAAGTGGCCGATGCCATCCAGGGCAAGCGCATTGCGCTGGTGGAGCGCCCGCGCTTCCATACCGACAAAGCCTGGCAGGCCTACGCCGACAAACTCGATGAACTGGCGCGTTTCACCCTCAGTCAAGGCGTGCGCCTGGCTTACCATCACCACATGGGCGCCTATATCGAGTCGCCCGCCGACATCGACCGGCTGATGGCCCTGACCAGCACCGATGTCGGCCTGCTGTTCGACTCGGGGCATTGCTACCTCGGTGGCGGCGAGCCGTTGCAGGTACTGCGCAAGCACATCGATCGGGTTTGCCACGTGCACTTCAAGGACGTGCGCAAAGGCGTGGTGCAGCTGGCACGCAACAACCTGTGGAGCTTCCCGGACTGCATCATCAACGGCGCCTTCACCGTGCCGGGCGATGGCGACATCAACTTTGGCGAGCTGCTCGACGAGCTGCTCGCCCATCACTACCAAGGCTGGCTGGTGGTCGAGGCGGAGCAGGATCCGGCCGTGGCGCCCAGCTACGCTTTCGCGCAAAAGGGCTACCAGACCCTGCGCCGTCTGCTCGATGAGAGGACTACCCAATGAGCCTGCTAGTCAAAAGCCATGCCCGTGGCCAGACCATGGTGCAACTGCCTCAGGGCGAACTCGAATACGTCGGTTTCGCCGCCTACCGCTTGAGCCTGGGCGAGAGCCTGCCGGTCAGCGCCGGCGACCAGGAACTGTGCCTGGTGCTGCTCAGCGGCCGCGTCGATATCAAGGGCGAAGCGCCCCAAGGCGGTTTCAAGTGGGACAACATCGGCGACCGCCGCTCGGTGTTCGAGGACAAATCGCCCTTCGCCGCCTACCTGCCACCGGGCAGCCAGGCGCAGATCACCGCGCTGAGCGATGTGCAGATCGGCGTGTGCGCCGCGCCAGGCTCCAAGGACACCGGGCTTGGCCCACGGCTGATCGAGCCGGCCAGCATGAAGCGCAGCGTGCGCGGCAAGGGCGCCAATACCCGCTACGTGTGCGACATCCTCCCGGACACCGAGCCGGCCCATTCGCTGCTGGTGGTGGAAGTGCGCACGCCGTCCGGGCATTCGTCCAGCTACCCGCCGCACAAGCACGACACCGACGATCTGCCGCACCAGAGCTTTCTCGAAGAGACGTATTACCACCAGATCAATCCGCCGCAGGGCTTCGTGTTCCAACGCGTTTACACCGACGACCGCAGCATCGATCAGGCCATGGCGGTAGAAAACAGCGACCTGGTGGTGGTGCCCAAGGGCTATCACCCGGTCAGCGTGCCCTATGGCTACGAGTCCTACTACCTGAACGTCATGGCCGGGCCCAAGCGCGTCTGGCAGTTTCATAACGATCCGCAGCATGCGTGGTTGATGGATTTATAACGGTATGACTTGCTGGCGATGGCGTTCATCAAGGCGCCTTCGCGGGCAAGCCCTGCTCCCACAAGGTGTACGGCCCACACTGTGGGAGCACAGCTTGCTCGCGAAGAGGCCCGCAAGATCGTCATCGCCCTTGCTGAATCACCTTTCTCAGACTGGAGACAACAATAAAATGAGCACTGCCCCGGTTATTGGTCACTACCTCAACGGCGAGGTGCAGCACAGCGGCACCGAGCGTTTCAGCGATGTCTTCAACCCGGCCACCGGTGAGGTCCAGGGCCGTGTCGCGCTGGCCACCCAGAGCACCGTCGATGCTGCCGTGGCCTCGGCGCTCAAAGCCTTCCCGGCGTGGTCCGAGCAATCCTCGCTGCGCCGCGCGCGGGTAATGTTCAAGTTCAAGGAGTTGCTCGACCAGCACCACGACGAACTGGCGGCCATCATCAGCCGCGAACACGGCAAGGTATTCTCCGACGCCAAGGGCGAAGTCACCCGCGGCATCGAGATCGTCGAATTCGCCTGCGGGGCGCCGAGCCTGCTCAAGACCGATTTCAGCGACAACATCGGCGGCGGCATCGACAACTGGAACCTGCGCCAGCCTCTGGGTGTGTGCGCCGGGGTCACGCCGTTCAACTTCCCGGTCATGGTGCCGCTGTGGATGATCCCGCTGGC
>CAJCIO010000042.1 GCA_903970465.1 Gammaproteobacteria bacterium | reverse complement strand
AGGGCACCCACACCGCTGAATTGCCCGCTGACCGGCGCCGAGGTGCGGCCGCTGGCCAGGCTCGGGTCCAGCGCCAAGGTGATCCCGGCCTGGCTGGCGATCTGATTCAAGGTGCTGGCCAACGGGCCGGCCGGCAGGTTGTAGCTGCGCACCGCGCCCTGTTCGGCGGCATAGGCAACGGTGCCGGCCAAAGGCAACGCCATGGCGATGGCAACGGCCAGCAAGCGAGGGCGTAACAGCGCGTTCATAGGGCGGGACATGCAGCAACTCCAGGGAGGAAATAGGCGATTGCTTGTGTGCCGGATGAGATCGGGAAAGTGATAGGGGGGCGGTGAAATATTTTTTGGTGGGATGCTCTGAGTGTTCTTGAGGGCCTCTTCGCAGGCAAGCCAAGCTCCCACAACGCCAACCGTTCGAACGTCGTACACCTGCGTGAGCATGGCTTGCGAAGGGCCAGTTGCATCACTCTATTCTTTGCGGATCACTGCTTGGCCACCACCGTTACCCACCACGGCGTGCGCTGCTGGATCTGCACCGGTAGGGTGGTGGGCAGGGCCTTGAGGGCCAGGTTGGTGTCCTTGAGCGGGAAGCTGCCCGTGATGCGCAAGTCGGCGGCGTCAGGGCTGACGCCCAGGTGGCCTTGGCGGTAGCGGCCCAGTTCATTGATCAGGTCGGCCAGGCGCACGTTGTCGACCACCAGCATGCCGCGGGTCCAGGCGTCGGCGCCAGGGCGCAGGGCCAAGGTTGCGTCGAGGCCGCCGCGATGGAGCAGTACCTGTTCGCCTTCCTTGATGATGCGTTCGCCGTTGCCGGCATGTGCCTGCGCTGCCACGGCCGAATGCAATACGCTCAGGCGGGTGCCCTGGTCCTCGCGGCGCACCAGGAAGCGAGTGCCCAGGGCGCGCATCTGGCCATCGTCAGTGGCGACGATGAAGGGACGTTGATCCTGATACTTGTGCCCGGTCTCGACGAGGATTTCGCCTTCGCGCAGCACGATCAGACGCTGCGCGGCACTGAAGCGCACATCAATGGCGCTATGGGTGTTGAGATTGATCACGGTGCCGTCGTCCAGTCGCACCACTTTCTGCTCACCGGTGGCAGTGCGTTGGTCGGCCAGCCAGTAGCCAAACGGCGCGGTGCGGTCGTTGGCGACCAGAGCGATGGTGATCAGCGCGATTACGCCGGCCAGTCCACTGCCCAAGGTCCGCACGCGTCGGCGGCTGCCTTCGCGTGATTGCAGCAGGGCTTTGCGTGCAGGTCCGGTGGCGTTGCTGAAGCGTTGGTCGAGCATGCCCAGTTGCTGCCAGGCGCGGGCGTGTTCTTCATGGGCGGCGAGCCAGCGTATCAGGGCTTCGCGCTCCGGCGTGCTGAGCGGGCCGTCGAGGCGCAACTGCCAGTTGATGGCGGCATCCAGCACTTTTGCCGAGACCGGGGCGCAGGCAGCGTTCATGTGGGTTGCCCGTAGAGCGCCACGTAGCACTGGCGCATGCCTTGGGCCAGGTATTGACGAACCCGCGGTACCGAGACGCCGAGCTGCAAGGCGATTTCGCCATGGCTCAGGCCGTCGAGGCGGTTGAGCAAGAAGGCGCTGCGGGCCTTGCTGGACAGTTTGCCAAGCAGCGCGTCGATGGCCTTGAGGTCTTCGAGGATCAACTGCAGGTCTTCCGGGGAGGGATGTTCGGCCTCCGGCAGGCGCAGCAGTTCGGCCAGGTAGGTCTGCTCCAGTGCGGCGCGGCGGAAGTGGTCGAACAGCAGGCCCTTGGCGATGGCCAGCAAGAACGCCCGAGGTTCACGGGGGGTGTCGAGATGCTCGCGGCCCAGCAGGCGCACGAAGGTGTCCTGGCTGAGGTCTTCGGCACGCTGCGGGCAGGCGATGCTGCGCTTCAACCAGGCGAGCAGCCAGTTGCGATGGTCGCGGTAAAGCGTACCGATCAACTCGCGCTGAGGGCTCTGGGCAATGGACAAGGCGGTCCCCGGAAACAAAATGTTATAAATAACGAGAATTGTTCGCGATTGTGTCAGGGGCTGTGGGAAGGCGCAATAGGGCTCTGTCGGAAGATTCTTTAGATTGCAGCAGGCAGGTCTGGCCTCTCGGGAGCAAGCCCCCTCGCCATAGGGGGAGGAGGCCGGTACGAACACTGTCTTATGGTGCTAAAGGGTCAGTGTGGTGAGGGGGCTCCCTAGAGGCCGAGCATGCTTGGCACCGATCTTTTGCTTCACACACTCGGGGCTTGCTGATGTCGCCGCCACTGGTTCAGGCGATCCTCCAGCAGCGCGGGGCTGTCCAGACCTTGGCGCCGCGCATGGCTGAACAGAATCATGCATAGCTCGGCGGTCACCAGGGCATCAGCACTGGCATGGTGGCGCTCTTCGACCTGCAGGGCGAAGTGCTCGACCCAGTTGTCGAGGCCGGCCAGGCGCCCGATTTGATCGGGGAACAGCATGGGGGCGATGTCCGCGACGTCGAGCCAGCGATGGGCGGGTTTGTAACCGAGGTTTTCCTTGAACGCCTTGCACAGCATGTGGTGGTCGAACCAGGCGTGGAAGGCCAGCACCGGGCTGTCGCCGACGAACTCGAGAAATTCCAGCAGCGCCTCTTTCGGCTCGCTGCCGGCTGCCAGCGCACTCGGGCTCAGGCCATGGATCAACACGCTGGGGGCGGTCTTGTTGCTGCTGTACTGCAATGTCCGCTCGAAGCAGGCCCCCAGGTCGATGGCACCGTCCTCGATCACCACCGCGCCGATCGACAACAGGCAGTCGCGGCTCAGGTTCAGACCGGTGGTTTCGGTATCCACCACCACCCAGCGCTGGCGGCGCAGGCTCTGGTCATCCGGTGCGGCCGGGGCAGGCAAGGCCAGCAGACGGGCGTGTTGTTCGGCACTCAACTGGGGAGCTGCGCGCCGAAGCCAATGTGGCAGGCGGGCCAGCAGACTCACAGCTGATACCTCAAGGCCAGGCTGCTTTGCAGGCGTTTGGCCTGGCGCAGCGATTCGCGCAGGATGCGCCGGTCGAGGTCGTTGAGGCTGTCCGGGTCCATTCGGTTGGAGTAAGGGCGGTTCTCCCGGGCCTGACGCTGGTGCTGCTGCATGCGGCTCTGCTGGATGAACTGATAAGCCTCCTCGAACGCAGCGCCGTCCAGCGCATCGATGACTTCCTTGAGTACCAGTTGGCGCAGGCGCTCCATGGTGTTGCTGGCGTCGATGCCGTTGGCCAGTGCCAGCAGGCGCGCGCCCTCGACGAAGGGGGTCAGGCCATCGGCCTTGAGGTCCAGGGTGGCGACTCGATCGGCGCCGCGGCGCACCAGCACGAACTCGCGAAAGCGACCCACCGGTGGGCGCAGGCGCAAGGCGGTCTCGGCGAGCATGCGCTGGAACAGCTTGTTGTCTGCCACTTGATCGAGCATGCCCCGGCGCAGGCGCGCGCAACCGGCGTCGTCGCCCCACACTGAACGCAGATCGAAATAGATGCTCGAGCTCAGCAGGTGCTCGGGGGTCGCATCGCGGATGAACCCGGCAAAGCGCCGCGCCCATTCGACCCGCGACAGGCACAGCTCGGGGTTGCCGGCCATGATGTTGCCACGGCACAGAGTGAAGCCGCACAGCGCCAGGCGCTGGTTGATCTGCTGCGCCACCGGCAGCAGCAAAGCACGGAAGGCCGCCGCCTCGGCATCGTCGCGGGCCTCGAAGAGGATGCCGTTGTCCTGATCGCTGTACAGCGTCTGCTCGCGCCGCGCTTCGCTGCCGAAACACAGCCAGGTGAACGGCACGCCGGGGTCGCCCAACTCTTCCAGAGTCAGCTCGATGACTCGGCAGGTGGTGTGGTCGTTGAGTTGAGTGATGATGCGGGTGATCTGGGTCGACGAGGCGCCGAACGCCAGCATGCGCTCGACCAGTTGGCTGATCTCGTTGCGAATCGCCACCAGCGCCTCGATGCGCGTGGCGTTGCGGATGGTCCGCGACAGGTGCACCAGGTCGACGCGTTGCAGGGAGAACAGGTCGCGCTCGGAAATCACCCCGCACAGCACCCTGTCGCGGACCAGGCAGATGTGCGCGATATGCCGCTCGGTCATGGCCATGGCCGCGTCGAAGGCGCTGGCTTCCGGGCTCAGGTAGAACGGCTCGGGGATCATGTAGTCGGCGATCGGCTGGGTGAAGTCGCCCGTACCGTCGGCCACCACCTGGCGCAGGTCGCGCAGAGTAAAGATGCCCTGCGGGAAGCGTAGCTCGTCGATCACCGCGATGCTGCCGACCTGATGCTGGTTCATCAGCGCCACCGCATCGCGCAGGGGCAGTTCCGGGCCGCAGGTGACCGGGTGACGCATGGCCAGGTCGCCCAGGCGGGTGTTCAGCGAATACTGGGTGCCGAGGGTCTCCACGGCCTGGCGCTGGACCTGCTGGTTGACCTGATCGAGCAGGCTGCTGACTCCGCGCAGGGCGAAATCGCGAAAGGTGCTGGACAGCGCGAACAGTTTGACGAAGGCGGCCTTGTTGAGCTGCAGGCAGAAGGTGTCTTCGGCGGCGAGGTGTTCGGTGCGGGTCGCGCGCTCGCCGAGCAACGCGGCCAGCGGGAAGCATTCGCCAGTGGTGATTTCGAAGGTGGTCTCGGTGCCGCGCCTGGCCGAGTGCGGCCGTTCGCCGACCACACGGCCCTGCTTGACGATGTAAAAGTATTCGACCGGGCCATCGGCGGGCTTGATGATGCTTTCTTCGGCGGCATAGAAACACAGCCGGCACTGCTCTACCAGATAGGCCAGGTGCGCGTGTTCCATCTGGTTGAATGGCGCGAAGCGCTGGAGGAATTGCAGTGTGCCGTGGATGTTCTGCTGCACCGCGGTCTTGCCGGCCTTGCTGAAGGCCTCTTCGTCTTTGGTCATGACTGCGGTCGCCTGTGGTGCGTGAGCAGTGGTCGCCCGGTGAGGGCGTTTTTATAGTTGTACGATGACAGTCTAAAAAAAAAGCTTCTAGAACGCTACGATCCTACGCATCATGCAACACCAGCGCATCGATTCGACGCAAGTCAATCGCGGATTGATATGGCGCTGGTCTGAAACCAATGCAGTTACCTTTGGCTTTCTGTTTGCCGAGAGATGTATGACCGACCACGATCCTGAGCTGCTGAGCGATGCCGAGCGCGAGGCCCTGAGTGAAGCGATGCTCGCCCCGAGCCTGCCGCCACTGCGTGCATTGGTGGTAGATGACGATGCCGATTCGCGGGACTTGATGGCGCAGATCCTCGAGCTGCACGAGGTCGCCTGCGTGACCGCTGGCTGCGCCGAAGAGGCGTTGCGGTTGATCACCGACCGCTCCATCGGCCTGCTCATCACCGATCTGCGCATGGGGCCCATGAATGGCCTGGAGCTGATCCGCAAAGTGCGCGAATCGGAGCGGGCGGCGTTGCCGATCATCATCATTTCCGGGGACGCCGGGGTGAAGGACGCGATTGCGGCCATGCACTTGAGCGTGGTGGATTTTTTGTTGAAGCCGATCGATGCGTTCAAGCTGGTGAAGCTGGCGCGGCGGGAGTTGGGGTTGTAGGCAGTCTGCAATGGGTATGTTTATTTCACTGGCGTCTTCGCGGGCAAGCCTTGCTCCCACTGGGTAAACAGGTCCAACGGCGTACCCCCGTGGGAGCAAGGCTTGCCCGCGAAGAGGCCGTCAGCCATCACCAAGATCCATTTGACGTAACTCCCATGGATTTGTAGTCTGTATACAGAACACTGTATCTAGTCAGGCGCCCTGGTCCATGCACAAGATCCCTTCCCAAACCCAGCTGGTCGAGCAGGTCTACGAGTCGATCCTCGATGCCATCTGCCAAGGCACCCTGCAGCCCAACGAACGGGTCACCCAGGAGGCGCTGGCCGAGCAACTGGGCGTGTCGCGCCAGCCGATTCTGCAAGCTTTCCAACTGCTCAAGCGCCAGGGCTTTATCGAAGAGTCCGGGCGCAAGGGGGTGATCATCACCCCGCTGGACCCGGAGAAGCTGGTGCAGCTCTATCAGGTGCGCGCTGCCCTTGACGCCCTGGCGGCCCGGGGCGCGGCACGGCGGGTCTATGAGCTTGGCCCCCAGAGCTGCGAAGCCGAAGGGCATGCCTTGATCGCCGCCGGGCGCCAGGCCGCCGCCGGGCAGGACTTCAACGCCTTGCTGCGCCTGGACATGGCCTTCCACCAGTGGCTCTACCAGCTCTCGGGCAACCCCATGATCGCCGAGACCACCGCGCTGCACTGGCAGCATATTCGCCGCACCATGAGCTCGGTGCTCAAGCACGAAGTGCGCTCATTCGACAGTGTCTGGGACGAACACCAGGCCATCTTGCAAGCCGTGCTGATCGGCGACGAGGACCGTGCCGGTTTCCTCGCCCAGCAGCATGCCGAAAGCGCAGCCGAACACCTGGCGCGGATTCTGGAGGGCTCGGAACACGCGTCCAAACGCAAGCAGGCCTGATGACCTGCGCCATACGCCCCTGGAGACACTCATGAAGCTGACACAAGAACAAATCGAAGCTTATGAAAACGACGGCTACATCCTCCTCGAAGGGCTGTTCAGCCCGGACGAGGCGGCCTTGATGAAGTCCCGTCTGCCACGCTTGTTCAAGCTCGATCGCGATGAAGTGATCAAGGAAAAAAGCGGCGCGGTGCGCACCGTATTCGCCGCCCACACCTTTGACGAGGTGTTCGCCTGCGTGGCCCGCCATCCACGGCTGATCGATCCGGCGCGGCAACTGCTCGGCAGCGACGTGTACATGCACCAGTTCAAGGTCAACGCCAAGGCAGCGTTCAACGGCGACGTGTGGCAATGGCACCAGGATTTCGGCACCTGGCACCAGGACGACGGCATGCCCGAGGCGCGGGCCATGAATGTCGCAATGTTCCTCGACGAGGTCAACGAATTCAACGGCCCGCTGATGTTCATTCCGCGTTCGCACAAGCGCGGGCGCATTGAGGCCAGCCACGATCGCAGCACCACCAGCTATCCGTTGTGGACGCTGGACAACGCCAAGGTTGCCGAACTGGTGGCCGAGGGTGGCATCGTCGCGCCCAAGGGCCGCGCCGGTACCGTGCTGATTTTCCAGAGCACGCTGGTGCATGCCTCGTCGCCGAATCTGTCGCCCTGGGATCGCAACACCCTGTACGTGACCACCAACTCGGTGGACAACGCCATCACTCGCTTCAAGCGCCCGGACTTCATCGCCCATCGCGACTTCACGCCGATCGAGACCCTCGACGATCACTGCCTGGACGGCTTCAACCAGGCGGTGGCCTGATGAACCCGCGCATGCACGACAAGACCGTGATCGTCACCGGCGCCGGGGCCATTGCCGACGGCATGAGCAATGGTCGCGCCGCTGCGTTGCTGTACGCCCGCGAAGGCGCGCGGGTGCTGGCGGTGGACCGAAATCTGGCCAGCGCCGAGCAAACCTGCGCCATGATCCGCGAGGAAGGCGGGGAGTGCGAGGCCCACGCCACCGATGTCGCGCAAAGCGTCGAGGTGCAGCGCATGGTGGCTGCGGCCATGGACTATTTCGGGCGTATCGATGTGCTGCACAACAACGTCGGCATCGCCGAAACCGGTGGCCCGGTGGAGGCCAGCGAGGAGAGCTGGAATCGCCTGGTGGCGGTCAATCAGACCAGCCTGTTCCTGACCTGCAAGTTCACCTTGCCGATCATGGAGCAACAGCGCAGCGGCGCGATCGTCAATATTGCTTCGGTGGCGGCGCAGCGCTGGTTGGGCTTTCCCTATGTGGCCTATACCGCGACCAAGGCGGCGGTGATCGCCCTGACCCAGAACGTCGCCGCGCAGTATGCGGCGGTGGGCATTCGTGCCAACTGCGTGTCGCCGGGGTTGATGGACACGCCGATGGTGCGCGCGTCGCTGACCACGAGTTACGGCGGCAATATCGAAAGCATGCTCGATACCCGCCATTCGCAGTGCCCGATGGGCTTTATGGGCGATGCCTGGGATGTGGCCAATGCGGCGCTGTTTTTAGCGTCGGATCAGGCGCGGTATATCACCGGGATCAATCTAGTCGTGGATGGGGGGCTGATGCTCAAGTGTGCCTGATGGATCTTCATTGATAGTGAGGGCGCTTTCGCGGGCAAGCCTTGCTCCCACAGGTGTATGACTCTGTGGGAGCAAGGCTTGCCCGCGAAGGCGTCAGTCCAACCAACATCAAATTCACAGCAGTAAGGAACCCCCTGGATGCTGGCCATCTTCAACGTCGCTTTCCCTGTATTCGGCCTGATCTTCGTCGGCTTCTTCTGTCGCAAGCGCAACATCCTGGGGCCCAACGCCTCCAGTGAACTCAACCGTTTCGTGATCTTCCTCGGCCTGCCGGCGTTGCTGTTCGAATCGATGTCGCGCCTCGCCTCGGTGCAGGCCCTCAACCTGGGCTATATCGCTGCGTTCGGCCTGGGCATGGCCGGGGTGTTTTTGCTCACCCTGTGGATAAGACTGCGCAGCCGGGCACACTTCATCGACGCGACCATCGACGCCCTGGGCGCGGCCTATCCTAACTCCGGGTTCCTGGGGATTCCGTTGTGCCTGCTGACGTTCGGCGATCAGAGCATGCCGCCAGCGGTGATCGGCACCTTGATGACCGCCTGCCTGCTGTTCGCTGTGGCGATCATCATGATCGAGAGCTATCGCCAGGCTGAAAAGCACCTGGGCCGCACACTGCTCAAGGTGGGCGGCTCGCTGCTGCGCAATCCGGTGATGCTGGCGCCGATCTTTGGTGCGCTGGTGGCCGCCAGCGGCTGGCAGATGCCCAGTGGCCTGCGGCAGTTGTTCCAGTTTCTGGGGGCGGCGGCGGGGCCCTGCGCGCTGGTGTCGATCGGTCTGTTCCTGGCCGCGTCCAAGCCGCAGCCGGAGGATGCCAGAACGGTGTTTTTGCTGGTGCTGTGCAAGCTGATTCTGCAACCTTTGCTGACCGCCTGGCTGGCCTTCAAGGTGTTCGACATGCCGCCCATGTGGGCCTGGGCGGCGTTGCTGCTCAGTGCCCTGCCGATTGGCAATGGGCCGTTCATGCTGGCCGAACTGTTTGGGCGGGAAGCCAACACCATGTCGCGCTCGATATTAATATCGACTCTGCTATCACTGATGACGGTGTCGATCATTCTGGCGATGATTCCTGCGGTGTAGATGCCTGCGGTGTGCAGGATTGCCGGATCGAGAGTCGAACGCCTGTGGGGCAAGTCCATGTTTTCGGGCAAACCTTGCCGGCCCCTTCGCCAGCAAGCTGTGCTCCCACAGGTGTACGGCTCAGGCCCGGTTTGCGCTGTGGGAGCAAGGCTTGCCGGATCGAGAGTCGAACGCC
>CAJCIO010000041.1 GCA_903970465.1 Gammaproteobacteria bacterium | reverse complement strand
CAGTTGAGCCGAGCCTTCTTCTTGTCATCCGCCTGCACCACCCACCACGGCGCTTCGGCGATGTGGGTGCGGGTGAGCATGACTTCCTTGGCCTTGGTGTAGGCCTCCCAGCGCCGACGCGACTCCAGGTCCATCGGGCTCAGCTTCCATTGTTTGAGGGGGTCGTGAATACGGCTCAAAAAGCGCAGATGCTGCTCCTGGTCGGAGATCGAAAACCAGTACTTGATCAGTTGGATGCCCGAACTCGCCAGCATCCGTTCGAACTCCGGCACCGTACGGAAAAACTCTTCGTACTGGTCGTCATTGCAAAACCCCATGACCTTTTCCACTCCCGCGCGGTTGTACCAACTGCGGTCGAACAACACGATCTCACCGGCCGCCGGCAAATGCGATACGTAGCGCTGGAAATACCACTGGGTGCGCTCGCGATCATTGGGCGCCGGCAACGCTGCCACCCGGCAGACCCGCGGGTTGAGCCGCTGGGTGATACGTTTGATCACCCCGCCCTTGCCCGCCGCATCCCGCCCCTCGAACAGGATCACCACCTTGTGACCGGTCTTGACCACCCAACTCTGCAGCTTCACCAACTCGCCCTGCAGCCGGAACAACTCCTGAAAATAGAAGCGTCGCGCGGCCTTCTCCGGGGTTTCGGGGACATGCTGATCGAATAGCTCATCCAGCCCTTCACCGTCCTCCATCAGTTCGAGCTCCAGCTCTTCGTCGCTGTGATCGAGCAATTCGCGGTGAATCCGGTGCATCAGGTTTTCGGTCGTCGCATGCATGGTGAAAGCCCCGTGGCTGACGGATGAAGCTCGCAGCTTAGAGATATTTTGTTACGACCCGGTGAAGCCCTGCGAGCGCCCCCACCGCGTCATCACGAAATCCACAAAACGCCGAAGCTTGGGTAACCGATAACGGTCCTGGGTGTAGACCAGGTGCATGGGCCGGCTCGGCGGTGGATAGTCGTTGAGCAGGGCGATGAGTTTGCCTTCTGCGATGTCCTGGCCGACCACCACATCGGGCAACATGACGATGCCCATACCGGCCAGGGCGGCCTGGCGCAGGCCTGGAGAGCTGTTGATGGCCATGGGGCCAGACACCGGGACGACGACTTCGCCGTGGGGGCCAGTAAGCCGCCACTCCTTGGCCACCGATTGCCAGTCGTCGCCGGCCGGGTAGGAAAACGCCAGGCAGTCGTGCTCGCGCAATTGCTCGGGGGCCGTCGGGATGCCGCGGCGTTGCAGGTACTCGGGGGCGGCGCAGATGTTGAGGGTGTAATCCTGCAGAGGGCGGGCGATCAGGCCAGAAGACTCGAGCACGCCAAGGCGAATGGCGGCGTCGAAGTTCTGCTCGATGGGGTCGATGATCTGGTTGGTCAGCACCACTTCCAGCTGCACGTTCGGGCACAAGAGGCTGAACTCGGCCAGCGCTGGCGCCAGGCGTTCGGCGCCAAACGCAGCGGGAGCGGTGAGGCGCAGTACACCACGTGCATCGTCCTGCGCCTGCTCGGCCAGTTGCTCGGAATCATCGACCAGCCCCAGCACGTCCTTGCAGCGTTGGTAGTAGGTGGCGCCGAATTCGGTGAGGCTCTGACGACGGGTGGTGCGCTTGAGCAAGCTGACGCCCAAGCGTTGCTCCAGCGCGCGCAGGTGATTACCGACCATGGTGGTGGACAGCCCGCAGGCCTGCGCTGCGGCGGTCATGCTGCCGGTTTCGACCACCTTGACGTACACGCCCATGGCTTGAAACAGATCCATTATCAACTCCTGATGTAAAGTCATCTCAGGATAGACGCGTTTATCCCCTTCGAGTGGTTAAAGATACTGACCCAAACCAATCGAAGGAGATCGATGCCGTGACCGCCGCCACTCTGATGAACACCTACAAACCGCTGCCCCTGCAATTTCAGCGTGGCCTGGGCACCCGCGTGTGGGATCAGCACGGTCGCGAGTACCTCGATGCGGTGGCTGGCGTGGCAGTGACCAACGTCGGTCATTGCCATCCACGCATCGTCGCGGCGATCACCGAACAAGCCGGCTTGCTGTTGCACACCTCCAACCTGTATGGCATCGACTGGCAGCAACGGCTGGCCGCCAAGTTGACCACACTGTCGGGCCTCGACGCGGCGTTTTTCAACAATTCCGGCGCTGAGGCCAACGAGACCGCGCTCAAGCTGGCGCGTCTGTACGGCTGGGCCAAGGGCATCGAAACACCGCTGATCGTGGTCATGGAAAACGCTTTTCATGGCCGTACCCTGGGCACCCTGGCGGCCAGCGATTGCGCCGCGTCGCGCAGCAGTTTCCAGCCATTGCCGGGTAATTTCCTGCGGGTGCCCTTTGGTGATATTGCGGCATTGCAGGCGCTGACGCGGACCTGTGCCGAGCGTATCTGCGCGGTATTGATCGAACCCATCCAAGGCGAAAGCGGGGTGCAAACCCTTCCAGTGGGCCACCTGCAGGCCTTGCGCGCGCACTGCGACAGCCAACGCTGGTTGTTGATGCTCGACGAAATCCAGACCGGCATCGGCCGTACCGGGCACTGGTTCGCGTTCCAGCATGCGGGCATCGTCCCGGATGTGCTGACCTTGGCCAAGGCGCTGGGCAACGGCATCCCGATAGGCGCCTGCCTGGCCCGGCAGCGGATCGCCGACCTGTTCACCCCAGGCAGCCACGGCAGCACGTTTGGCGGTAATCCGTTGGCGTGCCGAGTGGCGTGCTCAGTATTGGAGATTGTCCGGGACGAAGGGTTGCTGGCCAATGCAGCACGTCAGGGCCACCGGTTGCTCAAGGGGCTGCGGGAGGCGTTGGCGGATCACGCCAATGTGCGGGAGATTCGTGGCCAAGGGCTGATGGTCGGGATCGAGTTGCGCCAGCCAGTGCGGGATCTCGCGCTCAGGGCCGCGGAGGAACAGGGGCTGTTGATCAACGTGACGTGGGGCAAGACCGTCCGCTTGCTGCCGCCACTGACGGTCAGTGATCAGGAGGTGGACATGATCGTCGGCAGGCTCGAGCAATTGCTGCTCGGTTGAGGCTGCAGGCCTCTTCGCGGGCAAGCCTTGCTCCCACAGAGTTGACTTGTACACAGAGTTGACTTGTACACCTGTGGGAGCAAGCCTTGCCCACAGAGTTGACTTGTACACCTGTGGGAGCAAGGCTTGCCCGCGAAGAGGCCATCAGCTGCACCGCAGACTTCAGCTTAAAGCGTGACCTGTCCCTCGATGCAGGTCACCACCGCGCCGCCGATCCAGATGTCATCGCCCACCTGCTCGACGCTGATCCGCCCTTCCCGACCCAGTGCGATGCCCTGGCTGGCGACATACCGCGCGGGGGCTTGGCCGGTGCTCAGCAACCAGCGGGCGATACCGGCATTGAGACTGCCGGTGGCCGGGTCTTCGGGTACGCCGTCACCGCCAATAAAAGCACGCACCTCGAACTGTGCTTCATCGCCGTCTTCACTCTGCCACGGCGCCACCACGCCCACATCCAGGCCAGCCAAAAGGCCGTAGTCGGGCTTCAGGCTCAGTACCCGCGCCCGGCTCGGCAGCATCAGCGCCATCCACGGCACACCGTTCTGCACCCACTGCGCGTCGAGGATTTCTTCAGGGCGCAGATCCAGTGCCTGGCGCACCCGCTCCAGCACTTCGGCCTCGACCGGGCCCGCCCGCAACAACGGCGGTGCAGTGAATGCCAGTTGCGCGCCTTGACGACGAATCCGCACCAGGCCGATGCCGCACTCCTGAACGATCTCCTCGCCCTTGGGCTGGCCACCGGCCTGTAGCCAGGCATGGCAACTGCCCAAGGTCGGATGGCCGGCGAAGGGCAGCTCGCGCGAGGTGGTGAAGATCCGTACGCGGTAGTCCGCACGCGGGTCCTGCGGCCGGAGCAAGAAGGTGGTTTCGCTGAGATTGGTCCAGTTGCCGAACGCCGCCATGCGCGTGGCGTCCAGTTCGTCAGCGCCGAGCACCACGGCCAGCGGATTGCCCTTGAGCGGCTGGGTGCTGAAAACATCGACCTGTTTGAATGCGTAAGTGCTCATCAGTGAGGGCCTCATGCCAAGGAAAAGACGCCACTGTGCTGCAGCCAATGGGAGCCTGCAAAGGCATTTATCCAGACTCCCCGGTAGCGCCAGGCTGCGGTCAATCCAGGATGATCAGTCGATCCGGCAACTCGTTGCGCGCCTGGGTGAGTGGTACATGGCGCTTGAGGTGTTCACCGCAGGCCTCGATGCAGGTCAGAAATCCTTGCAGCGTCTGGCCACGGCCGACCGCCCGGGTAAAATCTGCGACGATCGCCGCCCAGGTATCGTCGCCAATGCGCTGCGAGATCCCGTGATCCACCAAGATCTCTACGTAGCGCTCGGCCTCGCTGACGAAAATCAATACACCCGTACCCCCCACCGTATGGTGCAACTTGCGTTCGAGAAACTGCCGCCGCGCCAGATTGGCCGCGCGCCAATGTCTCACCCGCCGAGGGATCAAGCGCGTAGTGATGGCGGGCAGGCGAAACACCAGACCGACCACGATAAATGTCAGCCATTGGACTAACAGCAGTTGATGAGCGCTGAACCAGCCCGGGTAGTAGTTGACGATACCGGGTATCAGCAGAGCGATGAGACCTGCCCAAAGCAGCGGAATATAGGCGTAATCGTCGGCTCGCGGCGCCAGCACGGTAACGAGTTCGGCGTCGCTCTCGCGCTCGACCTTGGCGATGGCGGCGGCGACCTGTTGTTGTGCACTTTCGTTGAGCAGGGTCATTTCAGGATTCGACTCGTTATCTTTCGTTTACCAGCCACCAGAAGCTCCACCGCCGCCGAAGCTGCCGCCGCCCCCACCAAATCCGCCGCCACCGCCGCCACCGGAGGAACCACCACCGCCCAATACACTTCCGAGTATCGCGCCGTTAAGCACCGAACGACCACCTCCTCCGCGCCCCCCGCCACCGCCGCCGCGCAAGACCACCACCACAACCACCACAATAAGAAACAGGAACAGCGGCCAGGGTAATTGCTGGCGGCCCTGCTCACTGGCCGCGCGTTGCTGCGGCTGGGCGAGTGGATCACCCCCCAGCACCTGCAACATGGCTACCGCGCCCGCCTGGATACCGGCACTGAAGTTGCCCTGCTTGAAGGCAGGCAACACCACACTGTTGATGATGATCGACGACTGCGCGTCAGTCAGGCGATCCTCAAGGCCGTAGCCGACCTCGATGCGTACCCGCCGCTCGTCTTTGGCCACCAGCAGCAACGCACCATTGTCCTTGCCCTTCTGACCAATACCCCAGGCGCGCCCAAGCTGATAGCCGTAGTCTTCGATGGTACTGCCTTGCAAGTCAGGCACCGTAACCACCACCAACTGCTCACCGCTGGCCTGCTCATGGGCCTCGAGCATCTGGCTGATCTGCGCCCGCGCATTGGCATCGAGCATGGCTGCCTGATCCACCACTCGCCCACTCAAGGTGGGGAAGGTCAGGGCCTGAGCGATATTCACCAAGCCCCACAGCAGCAAGGCCAGGCACAACCGCTCTACGGATAGCCTCATTGAAACTTCACGGCGGGCGCTTCGTTGGCATTGGCCGCAGTCGCCTTGAAGTTCTCGCGCACCTGCATGTCCCGGTACATCGTCATCTGCCAGAGCTTGCCAGGGAAAGTGCGGATCTCGGTGTTGTACTTCTCGACAGCGGTGATGAAGTCACGACGCGCCACCGCAATACGGTTTTCGGTGCCCTCGAGTTGCGATTGCAACGCCAGGAAGTTCTGATTGGACTTGAGGTCCGGGTAGCGCTCGGACACCACCATCAGACGGCTCAAGGCGCCGCTAAGCTGCTGCTGGGCCTGATCGAACTGCTGCAACTTGGCCGGGTCGTTGATGGTGCTGGCATCGATCTGGATCGAGGTGGCCTTGGCCCGCGCTTCGATTACCTTGGTCAGCGTGTCCTGCTCCTGCTTGGCGTAACCCTTGACGGTTTCCACCAGATTGGGGATCAGGTCAGCGCGCCGCTGGTACTGATTCTCGACCTGCGCCCAGGCCGCTTTGACCTGTTCGTCGTACTGGGGAATGTTGTTGATGCCACAACCGCTCAGCAAGGCAGTGATGACCAGCAGCCCTACCAGGCGGCTACGGGAGAAAAAGCGAGAGGTGAATTCCATAGTGGTGAGTCGTTCCTTTTCGGATAAGTGGCGAAGCCATTGGGCGGATGTTACAAGCCTAGCAGTCGCACACGCAAAACCGCTGCTACGCTGAATAGTGGGTATGGGCAATGAGCCAGTACCCGTCAATCGGGAAAACTGTCTGGTGAATCAAACAACGCTGGATCGCGTCGATAAACCTTATTAACTGTTTCCTACATCTGGTATAGCCATGTTCAATACTCGTTCCAAACAGGAGTTGGCGGCGTTGCGCGCCGAGGTCAGCCTGCTGCGGCAGGTGCAAGTAGCAATGGACCAAGAGATGATCGCGCTCAGTATCGACCCCCAGTTTCGCATCACGCACATCAATCAGAAATTCAGCCAGGCCATGCAGCACACCGAGTCGTCATTGGTGGGACGGTCCATGGACGAGATCGTTCCGGAGTACGTCAAGAAGCTCGATTGCTACCGCAACCTCAAGGCAGCGGTCGCTCGCGGCAATTCCATCGGCGATCTCTACCGCCTCCTGCGCGCCGATGGCACCGAGGCCTGGCTGCGGGCGTTCTGGAACCCGCTCAAGGACGAGCATGGCAATGTCTTTCGCGTCGACTGCGTGGCCACCGACGTGACCGCCACGGTGGTCATCGCCAAGGAAAACGAAGGGCTGATCAATGCCCTGCTGCGCTCCACTGCGGTCATCGAGTTCAACCTGAAAGGCGAGGTACTGACCGCCAACGATCGCTTCCTGCAGGCCATGGGCTATCGCCTGGAGCAGATCAAAGGCAAGCACCACAGCATGTTCTGCGATCCGGCAGAGGCCAATTCGGCTGAATACCGCGAGTTCTGGGCCACCCTCAACCGTGGCACTTTCATTGCGGATCGCTTCAAGCGCGTCGACGCCAGCGGCCGTACGGTATGGCTCGAAGCCTCCTACAACCCGGTGCATGACACCAGCGACACACTCTACAAAGTGGTCAAGTTCGCGACCCTGGTGACCGATCAGGTCAACCGCGAGCATGAGGTCAACGAGGCGGCGAGCATCGCGTTCAGCACCTCGCAGCAGACCGACGTGAGTGCCCAGCGCGGCGCCAGCGTGGTCCAGGAGACCGTCAATACCATGCACAAGATCGCCGACGAGATGGAGTCTGCATCCCAGGGCATCGAGGCGCTGGGCAAGCAGTCGCTGCTGATCAGCTCGATCGTGCAGACCATCGGCGGCATCGCTCAGCAGACCAACCTGCTGGCCCTCAACGCGGCGATCGAGGCGGCGCGCGCGGGCGAACAGGGCCGCGGTTTTGCCGTGGTGGCCGATGAAGTGCGGCAACTGGCCGGGCGCACCAGTACGGCCACGGAAGAGATCATTACGGTCGTGCAACAGAACCAGAAACTGGCCGAGGAAGCCGTGCGCGGCATGGCCAACAGCCGGACCCAGGCCGAGCAAGGCTTGAACCTGGCCAACCAGGCGGGTGACGTGATCGTCGAGATACAGGATGGCGCCAAGCGGGTGGTCAGTGCGGTGGGGCAGTTTGCCAGTCAGTTGCGCTGATGACTGGTACGCTGATGGTGCGGTTGAGGGCCCTTTCGCGAGTTAGCGTTGCTCTTACAGGTGCACGACCGTAGGAACAACGCCTGCTCGCGAAGAGGCCAGCAGCATCAGCGCCGCGTCAGCTGAGTGCCTCTTGATGACCGGCCACCCCGATCACCGTGATCGGCTCCACCGAGCCATCGCCCAATCCATGGCTTTGATAGGGCTCGGAGGTCACCACCGAACTGCTCTGATTGGAAAAGATGACGTTGTTCATCGTCAGATCATTCAGGTGATTACCGCTGAGCAATATCTCGAAATGCTGGCCATCAGGGCCAGACGGCTCGAGTGACTTGAGCGCGGTCTTGTCCCCTGCCGCGCTGAGCACTACTTTCAGGGTGCCGTCGTAACCATTGCCCAATCCACTGAACCCCAGCGCCGAGACATCGATCAGGTCGTTGTCCTGTTCGTTGAAGTCGGTGATGGTGTCACGCAACGCCGTGCCGCCAGCCCCGTCAGAGCGGGTGCTGTCGTGCACATTGGTGAATACAAAGGTATCGGCGCCGGCACCACCGGTGAGGATATCGGCACCCGCCCCGCCGTTGAGCCGATCGTCCCCGGCCCCCCCGTCGAGCACGTCCTTGCCAGCATTGCCCAGCAACGTTTCGGCACCGGCCGTACCGGTGAGGATGTCGCGGCCCGAGGTCCCGCTGATCTCGTGCTGGAAGTTGTCATCGGTCAGGCTGCCACGGTAATCACCCTTGAGCACCAGTTCGAAGCGATTGCCTTGCGCATCCTCCTCGAAGCTCTTCAGGTAGGTGATGTCCTTCGCGGCGTTGTACGACAGGTACAGGGTGCCGTCGTGACCATCACCCAGGCCGCTGATGTTGATGTCCGCCAGGTCGAGTTTGTCGTGGGCGGCATCGAAATCGGTGATGCGATCTGCAAAGGATTTGCTCGCGGTGCGGTAACTGTCCTCCAGGTTCGTGAAGCGGAAGATGTCGTTGCCGGTGCCGCCAGTGAGCGTGTCGACCCCGCCGCCGCCCACCAGAGTGTCGTCGTTGGCGCCGCCGCTGAGCACGTCATTGCCGGCCTGGCCGAACATCGTGTCACGGGTGATGCCGCCAGTGATGGCGTTACCGTCGCTGGTGCCGAAGGTGAAGATCTGCGAGGGGTTCTTCGCCGAATCGCTGTGCTCGCCGTACACCTGGGCACCACCGTCGATCATGTTGCTGATGACGTTCTGATTGACGAAGTTGTAGTCCCCAGCCCCAAGGGCCTCGAGCACGCCATAGGTGGAGTGCTCGCCGCCGGTGATTATATTGGTGCCAACGGTATTGAACTGCGACGCCGGGGTTGCCGATTTGCCGGCGACACCGGTGGCCGCGCCGAGAATCTGCACTTCAGCCGAGTCGCCATTCTGGGCGTTGTCGTAGATGTGATTGTAGGAGACGTCGCCGAACGAACTGGCCTCCAGCGATACACCGGCATCGCCGTTGTCGTGGATATCGGCGCCGCTGATAGAGAACAACTCCGCCGCGCTGACGGTCACGCCATCGGCATGGTTGCCATAGATCACCCCGCCTTCGACCGACAGCGCGCTGCGGGCGCCGCTGGTGCCTTCCTGCAGGAATACACCGCTGCCGCCATTGCGGTAGGCGTCGCTGTCGATCAGGCGCACGTCGCCACCCAGGTTGTAGCCATTGCCGCCATTGGCGTAAGCGGTGTTGTGGCTGAAGGTGCTGTTGCTGAGGTAATCGGCCACCAGGCCATCACCACCGTTGTTGTGCACACTGCTGTGGCTGAGGGTCACCTGGCTGTTCTTGCCCTGCAGATCGAGGCCGGCACCGGCGAAGTTCTGCGCCTCGATGCTGTCGAGTTGCACCTGGGTCGCGCTGCCATTGAGCCAACCGGTGGCGAGGGAGGCGGTGTGCGCCGAGTTGCCATCCAGGGTCAACCGACTGGCCCCGACATCGTGGCTGCTGTTGCCGGCCTTGATCAGGCTGGTGACGGCTGCACTGGCACCATCGGCCAGCTTCAGGGTGGTGGCACCGATACCGTCGCCCTGCAGGGTGACGTTGCTTTTCAGGGTCAGGCAACTGCCGGCCGTGGCGCTGAGGATATACGTGCCGGCATCGAGGTGCACGGTTCCACCCCCGGCTGCGGCGGCAGCATTGATGGCTTTTTGCAGCGCGGCGGTATCGTCGCTGCTACCGTTACCTGTCGCGCCATAATCGGCGGCATTGAACACTGTGGTCATGAGTTCTCCAAAACCTGCGAGTGACTCCTTGATCGACAACCGAGTGCACTGCGGCGCAGTACACACCAGACCGGCGAGCAGACTGCGAGAGAATTGGACATTGTGGGCGAACTGGGAGGTTTTTCCAGAACTGAAAGCGTAACCCGACGAAACGCCCAATAGGCTGTCGCGCAAGATTCTTTGCGCCCGTGAGGGTCTCTTCGCGGACAAGCCTCTTGCAGTCGGCCACCTGTGCAAGCAAGGCATGCCCACGAGGAGACGCTGAAAGACGACGCATTTACCTAGGCCTTGGGCGAACCTTGGCCAAGCAGCACCGGTCACACCCTGAAGCCAAGCCCTTGAGACAGAGCCTTCCATGACGGATAAAACGCCCCACGCACGTCGCGACTTCCTGCTGGTAGCCGTGGCCTTTTTCATCACCATGATGGGCACTACCCTGCCAACCCCGTTGTATGCGCTGTACCAGCAGCAACTGGGTTTCGACGCCATCTGGCTGACGCTGATCTTCTCTGTGTATGCGGCGGGTGTGATCGCCGCATTGGTGCTGGTCGGCAGTTGGTCGGACCAGATCGGCCGCCGCCCGCTATTGCTGGCGGGCCTGCTGATGGCGGCGATCAGCGCGGTGATCTTCCTCACCACCCACTCGGTCGGCGGCATGCTCGCCGGCCGGTTGTTTTCCGGTTTCAGTGCCGGGATCATGACCGGCACTGCCACCGTGGCGGTGGTCGAATCGGCGCCAAAGGCGTGGCGCACCCAGGCGACGTTGATGGCCACCGCCGCCAACATGTTCGGCCTGGGCTTCGGGCCGCTGCTGGCGGGGTTCACCTCGCAGTATCTGCCGTGGCAGACCACCTTGGTCTTCTGGCTGCACCTGTGCTTGCTGATCCTGGCTGCGGCAGGTATCGCCGTGACCCGCGAGACGGTGCAACGGCCCGCGCAGGTGCGCCTGGGGATCATGCGCCCCAGTATCACGCCGGCAGTGCGCGCGCTGTTCATTCCGGCAGCGATTGCCGGGCTGGCCGGGTTCAGCGTCGCCGGGGTGGTCACCAGCCTGGTGCCGTCGATCATGCGCCAACTGATGGGCCAGCAAGGCGGCCTGGTGATCGGCGCCGTGTGCTGCCTGTTCTTCGTCGCCTCGATCGGCGGCCAGGCGGCACTGAAATGGATCGCCCCCAAGCAGCAGATGACCGTAGGGTGCTGGGGCTTGATCGCGGGTGTGCTGGCGCTGGGCGCGAGCATCCATACGCATCAGATGGGCCTGCTGCTACTGGGGGGCTGCCTTTCCGGTGCCGGTCAGGGCATGGTGTTCAAAGCGGGGATGGGGGCGGTGATGGCGGCCTGTCCACCACAGCAAAAAGCGGCGGTGACCTCAGCGCTATTCATCGTGTTCTATTGTTCGATGTCGCTGCCGGTGATTGCCCTGGGGTTCAGCATCGCGCCGTTTGGCTTGAGCCTGGCAGGTGAGGTGTTCAGCGCGATTATCGCCGGGGTGGCGGTGCTGGCGATGGTGAGCATGGGGTATGCGCGGCGGGCAAGCGCCTTGTAGCAAGGAGGCTTGCCTTTGAAAATCGTGCCAGCAACATCGTAGTCACTGGCAGATTTTGCGGGCCCCCTCGCTACAGGTCTGAGCCTTGGATCAAATCCCGTCGCGGGCGATGTCCATGGCGAAGTAGGTGAAGATCAAGTCCGCACCGGCACGCTTGATCGCACCCAGGCTTTCGCGCATCACGCGGGCCTCGTCGATGGCCCCAGCCTGCGCACCGAACTTGATCATCGCGTACTCGCCACTCACCTGGTAAGCGCCCAACGGCAAGCGCGAGGCTTCGCGGATGTCGCGGATGATGTCCAGATAAGCACCGGCCGGCTTGACCATGATCGCATCGGCACCTTCCTGCTCGTCCAGCAACGACTCGCGCACCGCTTCACGGCGGTTCATCGGGTTCATCTGGTAGGTCTTGCGGTCACCCGTCAGCGCCGTGCCACCGGCTTCGCGGAACGGGCCGTACAGCGCCGAGGCGAACTTGGTAGAGTAGGCCATGATCGAGGTCTGGTTGAAGCCCGCCGCGTCCAGCGCACTGCGAATCGCCTGCACCTGGCCATCCATCGCTGCCGAAGGCGCAATGAAATCGGCACCCGCCTGCGCTGCCACGACAGCCTGGCGGCCAAGGTTGATCAGGGTCGCGTCGTTGTCGACTTCATGACCGTGCAGCACGCCGCAGTGGCCGTGGGAGGTGTACTCGCAGAAGCAGGTATCGGACATCACCACCATCTGCGGCGCGGTGTCCTTGATGATGCGCGACATGCGCGCCACCAGGCCGTTATCGTTCCAGGTGTCGCTGCCGGTCTCGTCGAGATGGTGCGAAACGCCAAAGGTCATGACCGAGCGGATACCGGCGCGGGCATAGCGTTCGATCTCGCTGGCAAGCTTGGACTCGGGGATGCGATTGACCCCCGGCATGCTATTGATCGGGACGAAATCGTCGATGCCTTCCTCGACGAAAATCGGTAGTACCAGGTCATCCAGGCTGAACTCCGCCTCCTGAAACATCGACCTCAAGTGCTCGTTGCGCCGCAGACGACGTGGACGTGTCGCGGGGAAATAACTGGACATCGGGGATTCCTTGATTGATCAAACGACGCGCTCATAGCCGCCGAGTACGCCCTTTTTCGACAGTACCCATTGCCAGAGCTGAATATCACGGGCTCGGAAGGCCCCGGCGCACGACAGCAGATAATAACGCCACATGCGGTAGAAACGCTCGCCCATTACTGGCGAGAAGCGTGGCCAGGCCGCTTCGAAGTTCTCGCACCAGGCCATCAGCGTCTTGTCATAGTCGGCGCCGAAGTTGTGCATATCCTCAGCCACGAACAGCCCATCGATGGAATCGCCAATCTGGCCGATGGACGGCAGGTCGCCATTGGGGAAAATGTATTTATCGATCCAGCGATCGGTGGCGCTGTTGCGTTGATTCTTGCCGATGGTGTGCAGCAGGAAGAGGCCGTCGTCCTTGAGGCAACGGTGGGCCACTTCCATGTAAGTGCGGTGATTCTTGCGGCCAACGTGCTCGAACATGCCGACGCTGACGATATGATCGAACTGCTCGTCGACCTCACGGTAATCCTGCAGGCGAAACTCCAGAGGCAGGTCCGGGTATTGGCGTTTGGCCCAGTCGCACTGTTCCTTGGAGATGGTCACACCGACGCACTCTACGCCGTAGTGCTCGGCCGCGTAGGACATGAAACTGCCCCAGCCACACCCGATATCCAGCACGCGCTGACCGGATTGCAGGTTCAGTTTGCGGCAGATCAGGTCGAGCTTGGCGTTCTGGGCTTCGGTCAGGTCCTTGGCATCGCGCCAGTAACCGCAGGTGTAGGCCATACGCGGGTCGAGCATGCTTTCGTAGAAGTCATTGCCCAGATCGTAATGTTGCTCACCCACCTGAAAGGCGCGGCTGCGGCTTTGCAGATTGACCAGCTTGGCACGCACCGCATGGAACAGCAGTGCTGCCGGGTTGACCAGATCCGCGACCCCGGAACGCAACACACGAGCAAAGAACTCATCAAGTTGCTCGGCGTCCCAGTCGCCGTTCATATATGCCTCGCCCAGCCCCAGATTGCCCTCGGCCAGCGCGCGCTCAGGGACGGACGGACTCTTCAACTGCATGTCCCAAGGGGCTCGGCCATCCAGGCTGACGCCGGCTTTGGACAACAAGTCTTGGGTAAACCGCAACGTACTGCTGCTGCGGGTCGACGAAGCGGGTGAACCAGAAAGCTTGGTGTGCATAGCGATCCCCTGTTCTTTGCATTCGATCTGGTCATGCGTGAATCATACGTCCGACAATCTGGAGCTCGCGTAAAAAGCAAAAGTGCCGTCCACAGCATAGCCACCAATGCCTGACAGACAATGGCAGTAGCGTTGCGGGGCGACTTTATGACGCACTTTCATGGACATTTTCATCATTAGCTAATCAAGTCGAGCTTATGCCCGAATGCGCGCAGTTGAAAATGTCCATTCAGGAAAAGTTATTTTCCGTATCGGTAATAATCCAGCCCCAGTTATAGGGAGCGCAGCTCGGCAACGCGTTTCTATGACAATAGCGTGTTCTGCGGTAATCGCCGCAATGTGATCACTATCCCGAGTTACGGCTGATCACGCGATGCGGGATGTTTCCTCCGGCGAGGGGGCAAGCCCCTCGCCACAGGATAGCAGCGGATTTCGGGGTATTACTCGCAGGTGGTCCTGGCCTTCTCATCCGCGCGAAACATCTGCCGAATCCCGCGCACCGCTTGACGAATCCGGTCCTGGTTCTCGATCAAGGCGAAGCGTACGTGATCGTCGCCATAATCGCCGAAGCCGATACCCGGCGACACGCAGACCTTGGCCTCGGCCAGCAGCTTCTTGGCGAACTCCAGCGAGCCAAGATGCGCGTAAGCGTTGGGGATCTTGGCCCACACGTACATCGACGCCTTGGGGTTCTCGACCATCCAGCCCAGCTCGTGCAGGCCTTTGACCAGTACGTTGCGACGCTGGCGATACTGTTCGGCGATGTCCAGCACGCACTGTTGATCGCCTTCCAGCGCGGCAATGGCGGCGACCTGCAAGGGGGTGAAGGTGCCGTAGTCGTGATAGCTCTTGATCCGCGCCAAGGCGTTGACCAGCTCCGGGTTGCCGACCATGAAACCGATCCGCCAGCCGGCCATGTTGTAGCTCTTGGACAGGGTGAAGAACTCTACCGCGATATCCTTGGCCCCCGGCACCTGCATGATCGAGGGAGCTTTCCAACCGTCGTAGACGATGTCGGCGTAGGCCAGGTCGTGCACCACCAGCACGTCGTATCGCTTGGCCAGGGCCACCACGCGCTCGAAAAAATCCAGTTCCACGCACTGCGCGGTCGGGTTGGAGGGGAAGCCCAGAATCATCATCTTCGGCTTGGGGATGGACTCGCGAATCGCCCGCTCCAGCTCGTTGAAGAAATCCACCCCTGGCACCAGCGGCACCGAGCGCACCTGGGCGCCGGCAATCACGGCACCATAGATGTGGATCGGGTAGCTGGGGTTGGGCACCAGCACGGTATCGCCTTGGTCCAGGGTAGCCAGCATCAGATGTGCCAGGCCTTCTTTGGAGCCGATGGTGACGATCGCTTCGTCTTCAGGGTCGATCTCGACGTCGTAGCGATCCTTGTACCAACGCGAGATGGCCCGGCGCAGGCGCGGGATACCCCTAGAGGTAGAGTAGCCGTGGGTGTCTTCGCGCTGGGCGACGCTGCAGAGTTTTTCGACGATGTGCGGCGGTGTCGGGCCGTCGGGATTGCCCATGCTCAGGTCGATGATGTCTTCGCCACGACGACGCGCGGCCATCTTCAGCTCGGCAGTGATATTGAAAACATAGGGGGGGAGACGATCTATGCGCGCAAAGCGGCGCTGCGAACGATGTTCGGCCATGACTTCCTCGAAACGTAAGCGCCCGGAACCGTCCGAGCGACGTCGGCCACTGCGGTGGCCTGCGCAGGAAAGATAATCAACCGCGGGGAAGCTTGTCCAGTGATTTTATGGCCACTGGCCTCTTCGCGGGCAAGCCTTGCTCCAACAGGTATGCGGCACTGCATCTGTTTGCACTGTGGGAGCAAGGCTTGCCCGCGAAGGATGCGACTCGGTATTGCGTCATGAACAAAAACGCCCCGGACCTTGCGGGCCGGGGCGTTGGATATTGCAGCAAGCTTGCGCCTGGCGTCTGTCGGTCAGGTCAACAGCACCGCCGGGATCTTGAAGTCCACGGACATCATGATGCTCAGCGCCGTGATGGTGAAAATCGAGAACACGAACAGCTTGCGTGCCCACTTCACATCATCGGAGGTCTTGTAGCCGGTCCAGGCCATGTACAGCCAGTACATGCCCATCGCCGCTGCCACTGCCATGTAACTCATGCCGGCATAGCCGCCAAGGGTCAGCATAAGCGTAGCGACCAAAAACGCCGCGATGTAGTACAGGATGTGGCGCTTGGCGACTTCGATACCACGCTTGACCGGCAGCACCGGGATCGACGCTGCCAGGTAGTCGTTGAAACGAAAGATCGCGATCGCGTACGAGTGCGGCATCTGCCACAGGCTGAACATCACCAGCAGGGTCAGCGCGGCCAGGTCGAAGTGATTGCTCACCGCCACATAGCCGATCACCGGTGGCATGGCCCCCGAGAGGCTGCCCACCAGCGTGCCGTGAACCGATTTGCGCTTCAGGTAGAGGCTGTAGAAACCGACGTAGATGATGAAACCGATCAGGCCGAACAGCGAGGCCAGCGGGTTGGCCAGCTCGCAAAGCATGCCCAGCCCGGCAACACCTAGCACCGTGGCGTAGGTCAGGGCGACTTTCAGAGAAATCTCGCCCTGGACCAACGCTCGGTTCTTGGTGCGCTCCATCTTCACGTCGATGTCACGGTCGATGCAATTGTTGAATGCACAGCCCGACGCTACAACCAACGAAGTGCCAATCACTGTAGCGAGGAACAGCCAGAGATTGACCGTTCCTTGCGAGGCCAGGAAAAAGCCGCCTGCCACAGAAAGCACGTTACCGAAAATGATCCCCGGTTTGGTGATTTGGATAAAGTGCTTAATGGACATGCGCCTGCCTCACTTCGCCATCATGAAGTGATGAATGCTGAACATGATCCACAGCGACAAGCCGACCAGGAACGCAATGATCAATGCCGAGAACACGAAGGCGATCACGTTCCAGCGTTGTTCCGAAGTGCGGTCAAGGTGCAGGAAGTACACCAGGTGCACCAGGACCTGAACCACGGCCGTGACCAGGACGACCAGCAGAGTCATGTCCTTGGGCAGCGCGTGTGTCATGACGGCAGCAAACGGAATTGCGGTCAGAATCACCGAGATGATGAACCCGATGAAGTACGACTTGTAGCTGCCGTGGCTGCTACCCGCAGAAGTAGTATGAGCGTTAGCCATTACAGAGCCCCCAACAGGTAGACAACGGTGAATACGCAGATCCAGACCACATCCAGGAAGTGCCAGAACAAGCTCAGGCAGCTCATGCGCGTCTGGTTGGTAGGGGTCAGGCCGTACTTGCGTACTTGCAGCATGACCACCGCCATCCACAGCAGACCACTGGTGACGTGCACACCGTGGGTGCCTACCAGGGTGAAGAACCCGGACAGGAAGCCACTGCGATCCGGGCCGAAGCCTTCTTCGATCAGCTTGTGGAATTCATTGATTTCCATGCCGATGAACACCAGACCGAACAGGAAGGTGATGAACAGCCACAACAGCACTTTGCCCTTGTCACCTTTGTACATCGCCAGCATCGAGAAGCCAAAGGTGATGGAGCTCAACAACAGCGCTGCGGTTTCGACCAGCACATAAGGCAGTTCGAAGATGTCGGCGCCCGAAGGCCCGCCAGCAACGTTGTTTACCAGGACTGCGTACGCGGCAAAGATCGACGCGAACAGAATGCAGTCCGTCATCAGGTAGATCCAGAAGCCGAAGACCGTCATGGCCCCGGCGTCGTGATGATCATCGTGGCCATGATCGTGGTCATGGCCGTCGGCGACAGCGCCGTGAATTGCTGTATTGGACATTATTTAAGCCTTCTCCACCGTGGAGTTCAGACGACCATGAGCGGCACTGGCAGCAGCCAGGGACTTCATGTGTTCGCCTTCGATGCGTGCTATCACGTCAACCGGCACGTAGTAGTCGATATCGTTGTCGTAGCTGCGGATGATCACACCGGCAATCATGCCGACCAGACCGATGATCGCTGCCCACCAGATGTGCCAGATGAGCGCGAAACCCAGCACCAGGCTGAACGCACCGATCAGTACACCCATGCCAGTGTTGCGCGGCATGTGGATCGGCTTGTAGGTAGCGGCCTTCTCGGTCGCCTGGGAGCGTTCTTTCATGCCCCAGTATGCGTCCAGATCGGATACAGCCGGTACTTCAGCGAAGTTGTAGAACGGTGGTGGCGACGAAGTCGACCATTCCAGCGTACGGCCATCCCATGGATCGCCTGTGGTGTCCAGGTTCTGCTTGCGGTCACGAATCGACACATACAGTTGGAGCAACTGGAAGAAGATACCTGCAGCAACGAACAGTGCACCGACCCAGGCGGCCAGCAGCCATGGAGTCCATTCTGGGTTGTCAGTGTGGTTCAGGCGACGGGTCATGCCCATGAAGCCCAGCACGTACAGCGGCATGAACGCCAGGTAGAAACCGACGATCCAGCACCAGAAGGAGTACTTGCCCAGACGCTCGTTCAGCTTGAAGCCGAAGGCTTTCGGGAACCAGAACGAGAAGCCGGCCAGGTAGCCGAACACGGCACCACCGATGATCACGTTATGGAAGTGCGCAATCAGGAACAGGCTGTTGTGCAGTACGAAGTCCGCACCCGGCACGGCCAGCAGTACACCGGTCATACCACCGATGCTGAAGGTCACGATGAAGCCGATCGTCCACAGCATGGGCGTGGTGAATTCGATGCGACCACGGTACATGGTGAACAGCCAGGTGAAGATTTTCACACCCGTCGGGATCGCGATCACCATCGTCATGATGCCAAAGAAGGCGTTGACGTTGGCCCCCGAACCCATGGTGAAGAAGTGGTGCAGCCAGACGATGAACGACAGCACGGTAATGGCGATGGTCGCATAGACCAGCGACACGTAGCCGAACAGGCGTTTCTTGGCGAACGTCGAGGTGACTTCAGAGAAGACGCCGAACGCTGGCAGGATCAGGATGTACACCTCAGGGTGACCCCATGCCCAGAACAGGTTGACGTACATCATCGGGTTCCCACCAAGTTCATTGGTGAAGAAGTGGAAGCCCAGGTAACGGTCGGCGGTCAGCAACAGCAGTGTCGCGGTCAGGATCGGGAACGAAGCGGCGATCAGGACGGCGGTGCACAGGCAGTTCCAGGTGAACACCGGCATTTTCATCAGGGTCATGCCAGGTGCACGCATCTTCAGGATGGTGACGATGAAGTTCACCCCTGTCAGCAATGTACCCAAGCCTGATATCTGCAGTGCCCAGATGTAGTAGTCAACGCCCACGCCCGGACTGTATTGCAGCCCCGCCAGCGGTGGATAGGCGACCCAGCCGGTCTTGGCGAATTCGCCGACCCCCAGGGAGATGTTGACCAGCAGCACCGCAGCCACGAACAGCCAGAAGCTGACGGAGTTGAGGAACGGGAAGGCCACGTCGCGTGCGCCGATCTGCAGCGGCACCACGATGTTCATCAGACCGATCATGAATGGCATGGCCATGAAGATGATCATGATCACACCGTGAGCGGTGAAGATCTGGTCGTAGTGTTCCGGCGGCAAGAAGCCGGTGGAGCCGCCTGTGGCGACCGCCAACTGGGAACGCATCATGATGGCGTCGGCAAAACCACGCAGCAGCATGACCACGGCCACGACGATGTACATCACGCCGATACGTTTGTGGTCGACAGTGGTCAACCACTCGGTCCACAGATAACCCCACTTCTTGAAGTAGGTGATTGCTGATACGACGCCCAGGCCCAATATGGCGACGACCGCGAGGGTCACCATCACAATCGGCTCGTGGAACGGTATCGCCTCCAGACTTAATTTACCGAACATCTTTTACTCCTTCGCCCCAGCAGCTGAATTCGCGCCCATGTCCATCCCTTCCATACTGCCACCGGCTTCGTGCTCGGAGTGCAGACCTTTACCCGGGTTCATACCTTCGTACTTGTCGAGGATGGTCTGAAACAGGTTAGGTGCAAACGAGCTGTACTCGACGGCAGGATTGTTTTCGCTTGGTTTGGCCATTTCAGCGTATTCAGCCGTATCAAGCTGTTTAGGTGCTGCCTTGACTTTACTGACCCACGCATCGAAATCAGCCTGGGAGGTCGCTTCTGCTTTGAACTTCATACCGGTGAAGCCGGCACCGCTGTAGTTGGCGGAGATACCGTCAAACACACCGTTTTCGTTGGCGATCAGGTGCAGCTGGGTCTGCATGCCGGCCATCGCGTAGATCTGGCCGCCGAGCGCCGGGATGAAGAACGAGTTCATCACCGAGTCGGACGTGATACGGAAATTGACCGGTGTGTTGGCCGGGAACACCACTTTGTTGACCGTGGCGATGCCTTGTTCCGGATAGATGAACATCCACTTCCAGTCCAGCGCTACAACCTGGATGGTGATGGGCTTGTTCTCGGAAACCAGTGGCTTGTACGGATCGAGGCGGTGAGTGGATTCATAGGTAACCCAACCCAGCGCGATAATGATCAGCAGCGGGATGCCCCACACTGTCAATTCGATCTTGGTGGAGTGGGCCCATTCGGGCTGATAATCGGCATCCTTGTTGGACGCGCGGTACTTCCACGCGAACACGAAGCACATGACGATCACCGGAACCACCACCAGCAACATCAAGGCGAAGGCGATGAAGATCAGGTTACGTTCGTCGATGCCGACCTGCCCTTTCGGATCCAGCAGGGTCCAGTTGCACCCGCTGAGAAAAAGCATGCCGAAAAAGGGCAATATGCCAAACAGTCTGGGGTAACGCTTTTTGCTCATCTCACGACCTCTAAAGCAGCTTGCTTCAATGCAATTGTGTTGTGATCGCCAACACTTCGTCCTGCCAAGCGTCAGCATTTATCGGTATCGTAAACGGGCATGCCTCTAGATCAGCTGCTGTTGGCAGACCAGTGTAGTACGGTGTTCTATTATTGTGGCTTCGTCGGCGTTACGCCTTCAACGGACCCGATCCATCGGGTGCAGGACATCCTGAAGGGACCTTCTACACGACACCGCGAAGCTGGATGCCTGAGGCTCTGAACAGCGCATCTGCGCGTGATTCGGAGGCCTTTCAGGCGGTACCGCAAGGCGGAAAGTGCCGCGATTGTAGTGAGGTAACCCCTCAGTGAATACGGTTTAGTTAGCAACAGTTACTTCCGAATTATGCAACAATCGGCCGTAATTTCAAGTCCTTGCGACACGATGTCGCACCCCGGCGGAGCAGCCGACACGCCCGTAATATCTGGGCCGTAGGCGAATGAGACAGAATAAATCGTCATTCTCCGCGACGAAACCGCGCAGGCGTCAAAGTGTATCGGCCTGCTGTTATGAATCTGAAGAGTAGCTATGCGTTCCGCCGATTTCTGTAAACGCACAGTGGCACCAGCACGGCAGTCAGCACGAAAGCCGTCAAAGCCCACTGCGCCAGCGACAAGCCGAGCACCGGCGGGTACGGCGTAGTGCAGAAGCCAGACACCTGGAAGACCATTGGCCACCAGTTCGCCATCGGCAAACCATCGACGATCGGTTGCAACACGTCGATACCGCAGCTATCCGACGGGTGGGCGAGCACCCAGGCGTGATTGCCGGCTGCGGCGATCCCGCCCAGCGCACTCAACACCACCAGTGCTTCGAAAAAGGTCATCGACTTGCGCCCCGGCATGGCCGCGGCAATGAAGGCGAAAATGGCGATCAGCAGCAAGGCATAGCGTTGCAGGATGCACAGCGGGCAAGGTGCCTCTTGCAGCACCACCTGCATGTACAGCGCGCCGCCGATCATCGCCAGACAGATGACCCCCAGCAGCACCAGATAACGCCGCTCGCGGACCATCCGCACATTGATGTCACTCATGGATTTTCCTTTGTTCGCCAGTTCGAATCGACCCGCGACCGACTCAAAGACCGCGGATGAAAAGTGGGCGCAAGTCTACGCCCCTGCAGCGCCAGCGAGTAAAGGGTAATGCGATTAATGCAGGATTAACTCTGTGCAAATGTTACGCGGGCTTCATTTCGCGTTTATTGATCCAGGGCACTGGCCGGGCCAAAAAACTCGTACGGGCACCGCTCCTGCGGCACGCCACAGGCGATCAGCAGCTTGCGCACCCAAAAATAATGCGGTCATGATGACCCGCGACCGATTGGCGTCATATCCAGTACCGGAGGTCTTTATGACTGCCACACCGCCGCTGATCGCCATCCTCCTCTGGTCGAGGATCTCTCTCGGGAACTGCCCAAGGCGCAACGTTATCGACGCCTGCCGGATGCCTTGCGACGCCACAGCGCTGCTGCGCGTTAAGGGCCAATGGCTGATCCCGATGGCGTTCGATGGTCTAAGCACCGACGCCTGGGCCGCCGCTTCAAGGTCGACGAACATCCGCACCAACCTCAAGCGCATGCCCAGGCGCCTTTTATTGAAGTAACCGCAGACAAACGTTAAAGCCTGCCGCCCTCGGGTCGATAACCTTAACAATGCTCTCTCCCGACTCAGAAGGTTCTTATGTCGTCCCCCAAAGCCCGCGCGGATTCGCTGTCGCTGTTGCTGTTCACCCTGCGCAGCGGCAAATTGATGGCAATCAACCTGCTGAAAGTCAGCGAGATCATCCCCTGCCCACCGCTGACTCGCCTGCCGGAATCGCACCCCAACGTCAAAGGCGTCGCTACGCTGCGCGGCACCTCGCTGTCGGTGATCGACCTCAGCCGTGCCATCGGCGAAATGCCCCTGCTCGACCCGGCGGGCGGCTGCCTGATCGTCACGGATGTGAGCCGCTCCAAACAGGGCCTGCACGTGCAGGCGGTGAGCAAGATCGTGCACTGCCTGACCACCGACATCCGCCCGCCGCCCTTTGGCTCGGGCAACAAGTCTTACATCACCGGCGTCACCCGGGTCGACAACACCTTGGTGCAGGTGCTGGACATCGAGAAAGTCATCCACGGTATTTCGCCCATGAAGGCCGAGCCGGTGGCCACCGGTCTCAGTGCGCAGGATGCGGAGCTGCTTTCCACCGCCAATATTCTGGTGGTCGACGACAGCCAGGTGGCGTTGCAGCAATCCGTACTGACGCTGCGCCATCTGGGCCTGTCCTGCCATACCGCCCGTAGCGCCAAGGAAGCCATCGAGCAACTCCTGGACCTGCAAGGCACCGCACAACAGATCAACATCCTGGTGTCGGACATCGAGATGTCGGAGATGGACGGCTACGCACTGACCCGCAGCCTGCGCGAGACGCCGGACTTCAAGGACCTCTACGTACTGCTGCACACCTCGCTGGATAGCGCCATGAACAGCGAAAAGGCCAAGGCCGCCGGCGCCAACGCGGTATTGACCAAATTCTCCTCGCCAGAGCTGACCCATTGCCTGATTCGCGCGGCCAGGGTGGTCAACGGCTTGCCGGACTGACGCACTGCATGGCTGACGGTCATTGCCTGTTGATGCGCATGTCGCTGCAACAGGCGCCCCCTTCTCCCCTCTGGCCGCCAGGCGTGACGCTGCGCCTGTTCGATACCGCAGACGCCACGCACGCCTACGCCCTGTTGCGCGAAACCAGTGCCGATGACCTGCTCGACTGGCCAACCTGGCAGGCCCAATGGCACGGCAACGGCGAGTATGATCCCGCCTTGTGCCTGCTGGTCATGGATAACGACGGGCTGGTCGCGCTGGCACAGGGTTGGACCAGCGGCTATCTGAAAGACCTAGTTGTACATCCGCGTGCGCGCCGTCGCGGGCTGGGCCGCGCGCTGCTGGCCTGGGCTCTGCACACCTATCGCCAACGCGGCGAGGCATCGATGGACCTTCGGGTGCGCGAAGATAATTACCCGGCGCGCCAGCTGTATCAGCAAATGGGCTTGCACTGCCTGGGGCGTGAACCCTGCTGAATAGCGTTCTCACACCCGCACGAACAAGTAGAGAAACGACAGTGCAGCCCGTGACAGATTGCTCTCCGTGGCCATGACCACCACCAGCAAACCGATCAATGAGCCACTGGAGCACAACCAGTACATCCAGCGGTAGCGCCACACCCGTGCCGAACCGATGACCATGACCATGAATGGCACCAGCAGCCAGGCCCCGGACGCGGGCCGCAACGGCAACAGGTAAAGCCCCAGACTCCCCGCGCTGAACAGCAGGCCAAGCAGCAGGCATATCGAAACAGATAAAGAATTATTGTTTTTCTGGGCACCCACAAAGACTACCTCTTGCGTCCATAGATAGAGTCGGTGTTAAGTCTCGTGACTGCTATTGGCAAGATCTATTGGATAATTCCGAGATGGTTGTAGGAATACTCCCTTAATCCACATTAAACGTTTCAGTATTGGCAGCTTTAAATGCGCCCACACTCCGCGTCAGGCACCCAGTCACATGCGTAAGTCGTCAATCCTTGCTGTAGTGGTCGCAGGTTTGGGCCTGGCCCTGTATATCGCCTTCAGGCCAGCGCACCACAGTGACACCGCAGGCCCGGCGGCCCTCCCCGTGCGCGTCATCACCTTGAGCCTGCAGGACGTCCCCCACATGCTCGGCGGCCTGGGTACCGTGCAGTCGCTGCCTGGCGCCACCGGCACCACGCCTGTGGCCGCTGAGTTCGATCTGCCTGAAAATTCCCTGCCGGCCTTGCAAAACCTGATACAGGACATCGAAAACCCGCCCGTGCTGGCCTATGCAAACAGCCCATTGCCGTCTCTGCTGGCCGAGGGGCGCCTGACACTGATCGACAACGAAGCTCCTGCGGCAACCGTGCGGGTCAAGGCCGAGTTCGAAAATACCGGCCAGGCACTCCGCGCAGGCGAGACGGTCAACTTGCAGATGCAGACCGGCTGGCTACGCCAGGTGCTGGCGGTCCCGGCCAATGTGGTGCGGCGCGACGGCGGGCAGGACGGGTTCGTCTACCGCCTGGACGGTGACAGGGTTGTCGCCGCGCCGGTGAAGGTGACGTATCGCACAATCATGCTGGAGGTCATCGAAGGTGTTCAGGAGGGTGACACGCTGGTAATCGATGGCCCCGCCGCGCTCAAGCCCGGAACTCGCGTGCAAGTGATTGCCCAATAGCAAAGCGCTGAAGACCTTCTCCCGACTCCTGCAGCGATTCGCCCCACGCAGATACTTCCAGACGCCTCGACAGTTGCCACTGCTCGAGTCAACTCGCCAAATAAACATTCACCCGCCAAAGCGGGCAATTTCGATAAACCAAGGAAAACAAAAGAGAATATCGACCAAGGGATTATTTCAGCATTGCACCCAGCGGCAGACCCTACGGACAACCCTGTTTCGATCACTTGTGACTGCCCGGTCACGCCCCTAGAATACGGCCGCTCTCAACGTCACCACGGCCCTGGGGGCCTCGCCGCCGCTCGGGAGCCACATTCCTGAACGCCGCCTCAATGACCGAGCCAGATTCACTGCCATGATCGAACGGACTCACCGCATACGCGATCTACCCGAACGAGCGTTGGTTCTGGGCTGCGTGCTGGCAATGTCGGCGATCATCGCTTTGGTGACCTTCATGCTCGTGCGTGAACACAGCAGCGCCACGCATGCAGCGATTCGCGCTTCCAGCAACGTGGTGCAACTGATTGCCAACGAGGTGCAGCGCAACATCGATCTCTACGACGCCTCCCTGCAGGGCCTCATCGAAACCTCGCAAAACCCCGATTTTGCCTCCATACCCACCCGCCTTCAGCACACCCTGCTGTTCGGCAAGGCTACCGGTGCGCCCTTGCGCGGCGACCTGCTGTGGATCAATGCGCAAGGCAACATCGTCGCCGACTCCCAGGCAGACCCACCGCGCAAGGCCAACCTCGCAGGCTGGCCGGAGTTCCGCGCCCACCGAGAGCACGCCGACAGCGGCCTGATCGTCAGCCGCCCCTTCCAGGACCAGATCGGCTCCCTGGGCTGGTGTATCAGCCTCAGTCGGCGCATCGCCTCGTCTTCGGGCCAATTCCTCGGTGTGGCGTCTGGCGCACTGCGCCTGGATTACTTCAACACCCTGTTCAAAAGCCTGAACATCGGTTCGGACAGCAGCGTCAGCCTGATCAGCGACGAGGGTTTCATGCTCGCCCGCGAGCCGCTCTCCATTGGTGACGCTGCGGCAGGCGCCGACTACCGTCATCGAGGTAATTTCCTGGCGATCATGGCGGCGGGCACGTCAGGCAGCTTCGTCGCGGTGTCCGGCAGCGACAAAAAAGAGCGCCTGTACACCTTCGCCCGAGTTGGCCAACTGCCGATGATCGTAGTCGTGGCGGTGTCCACCGAGGTGGTGTATGGCGCGTGGCGGCGCACCGCCCTGCTGGTCTGTGCGGCCACCGGCGGACTGTGCCTGGGCATCCTCTGGCTGGGCGCCCTGCTGCGTCGAGAGCTGAAAAAACGCCAGCGCGCCGAGCGCAAACTCGCCACCCTGGCCGCCACCGACAGCCTGACGGGCCTGCCTAACCGCCGGCAACTGGACATGACCCTGCACCGGGAATGGTTACGCGCCCAGCGCACGCACAAGCCGCTGTCGGTGCTGATGATCGACGTGGATGACTTCAAGGCCTTCAACGAGCGTCACGGTCATCAAGGCGGCGATGATGCCCTGCGGGCCGTGGCCAACACCTTGCGCAACTGCACCCATCGACCCGCAGACCTGGCGGCACGCTATGGCGGCGAGGAGTTTCTAGTGATCCTTGCCGAAACCAATCCGGATGGCGCTCGCAATATCGCGGAAACCATCCGCCTGGCCGTGGCGCAGCAAATCGTGCCAGGCAGCCCGCAACTGTCGGTAACAGTCAGTATCGGAGTGGCCCCCACGACCCTGACGGGTCCGGATTCAATGGAAGGATTGCTGGCCGAAGCCGACGCAGCGCTGTACCGGGCCAAGCACAACGGCCGCAATCAGGTGGCCTGCGGCCGATCTCCAGCGTTGGAGCTGTCCCCTTCCTGATCCCACGCCCGTGATCACCAAGGCTGGATAGCGCGCCAAAAAAAACGCCGGCAAAAAGCCGGCGTCAAAGGGGATGACACACGCATTAATTCATTGCAGATCAGCTGGCGCGGGCGATGTTGCGCAGTGCCTTCACTTGATCATGATTACGCTGCACACCACCGAACTGGCGTTCGATGATGGCGTAGATATTGGCTGGCAGTGGTTTGGCCAGTGCTTCCTTGTACGCAGCTTTGGCATGGTCTTCACCACGCTCGGCTTCGTTGAGTACGGCTTCTTCGCTTTTGCCAGTGACCAGGGATTTCAGGTCGACCCAGCGGCGATGCAGATCAGCGCTGACGCTGGTGGAATCTTCTGGCTCGCCGCCCAGCGCAATGACTTCCTGTTGCAGTTCACCAGCGGAAACACCGCATTCCTGAGAACGCTTGATGAACAGAGCTTTCAATTCAGGATTCTTGATATCTTCGGCGCACGTCTTGAACCCTTCCTGACCATCTTTGCAGGTCTCGATCAGATTGTTCAGTACTTTTACGACGTCTTTGGCTTGATCGTTCATATTCAGTGACTCCAACTGTTTAAGGGTTAACTTGAATAGAGCAGGGTTCGTGCCAGACTTCGAATAAATAAAATATCGATGCAAATCAACGATTTAAATTAACATGAACTTTATCGAGTCTGTCGTTCTGCATGAAGCGTCTATTGGCCTTCATGCAAAATGCCTGTATTTTCAAAGGTCCACACCATTAGTTGCTGCACGTGATAATGAATCCTGAAAAACTTGAACTGCTGGTAACTCGACAGATGCCATTCGGCAAATACAAGGGGCGAATTATTGCCGATCTGCCGGGACCTTATCTCAACTGGTTCGCGCGCGAAGGCTTCCCCACCGGGGAATTGGGCGGGCTGTTGGCGCTGATGCAGGAAATCGATCACAACGGCCTGGGGGAGCTGCTGGCACCGTTGCGTGCCAAGCATGGCCTGCCACCGGCGCGGGAGTATTGAGAGCAGCGGCAAGTTTTTCGAAGGCAAAAAAAAGGTGCGCCGACCGAGCGCACCACAAATAGCCGTCAAGCCATGCAAAAAAAACAGAGAGTCAATCCAGCAACGCGAGCGCCTCGGCACTGGCTTCCTGGACACGAGCCCAGTCGCCATTCTTGATCCAGGCGCTATCGAGCATCCAGCTGCCGCCCACGCACATCACATTGGGCTGGCTCATGTAGCTCTTGATGTTGGCCGGGCCCACGCCGCCGGTCGGGCAAAAGCGCACACCTACGAACGGACCACCCAAAGCCTTGAGGGCGGCGACACCGCCACTGACTTCAGCAGGGAACAATTTGAAACGCCGATAGCCCAGGGCATAGCCAAGCATGATGTCGGAAGCGCTGGAGGTGCCTGCCAACAACGGCAGGTCGCTTTCGAGGCCCACTTGCAAGATGTCCTGAGTCACCCCTGGGGTCACGACGAACTGCGCGCCGGCAGCCTCGACTGCGGCATACATCTCGCGACTCAGCACCGTACCGGCGCCGATCGACAATTCAGGGCGTTGCTCACGCAGGACCTTGATGGCCTTGAGGCCCAGCTCGGAGCGCAACGTTACCTCCAGGGTCCGCAGACCACCGGCGGCCAGGGCATCGGCCATGGGCAGGATGTCCTGTTCGCGGTTGATCGTGATCACCGGCAGGATGCGCGCTTGCGCGCAAATCGCGTCGATGCGGGCGATCTTGTCGGCCATGCGGCTTTGTTGTTGTGCGGGCGTCGTCATAGCGGCGGGTCCTTGGCTCATGGGCACCAGTAGATTTCCAACGGGGATTGCAAAAAGGCACGTACCGGCATAGTGGCTTCATCGCCACTTGCCGCCGTGCGCAGAGTATCGAGTTTGCCCTGTCCGGAAATGGACAACAGCGGGTACCGGGCGCTGGCCAGCAGCGCGCGGCTCATGCTCAAGCGTTGATGGGGCACGGTCGGCGCCAGCATCGGCCAGCAGCGACGAGTACCTTGCGGGTCGAGCGCCTCGGTCAGGTTCGGGCTGTTCGGGAATAGCGAGGCGGTATGACCGTCGTCGCCCATGCCCAGCACCAGCACGTCGATGGCCGGCAGCTCGACCAGCGCTTCGTCAGCGGCCAGCGCGGCCTTTTCCTGACTCTCGGCGGAGCGGTACAGGCCGATGAATTTCGCCTTGGCCACCGCGCCTACCAGCAGGTAACGTCGCAGTAGCGCTTCGTTGCTGTCGACGTGCTCGACCGGGACCCAGCGTTCGTCCGCCAAGGTGATCACCACCTTGGACCAGTCCAGCGGCAGGCGTACCAGATGCTGGAACAACGCAATCGGGCTCTTGCCCCCGGAGACCACCAGCGTGGCCACGCCACGCGCCTCGATGGCCTCGCGCAGTTGCCCCACCACGCGTTCGGCCAACGCCTCGGCCAGCAATGGCGCGCTGGGGAATTCGTGGGTGCTTACACCCTGGGGCAGTTGCAGTTCAGATATCGCCATACCAAGACCTCCCATCGCGGGTAATCAGTGCAATCGAGCTCATCGGCCCCCACGACCCGGCCGCGTACGGCTTGGGCGCATCGGCGGACTTTTTCCAGCCGGCAATGAGCTGATCACACCACTTCCACGCGTATTCGATTTCATCTTTGCGGACAAACAGGTTCTGGTTGCCCTTCATCACTTCCAGCAGCAGACGCTCATAGGCATCTGGAGTACGGCCGCCGCGATTAGTGTCGGAAAAATTCAGTTGCAATGGACCGCTACGCAATTGCATGCCCTTGTCCAGGCCCTGCTCCTTGGTCATTACCCGCAACGAAATGCTTTCATCCGGTTGCAGGCGGATGATCAATTTGTTGCCGATCTGCAGGCGCTGCTCAGGGGCGAAGATGTAATGCGGCGGTTCCTTGAAGTGGATCACTATCTGCGACAGCTTTTGTGGCATGCGCTTGCCGGTCCGCAGATAGAACGGCACCCCGGCCCAACGCCAGTTGCGGATATCGGCACGCAGGGCGACGAAGGTTTCGGTGTCGCTCTGGGTATTGGAGTTTTCTTCCTCCAGGTAACCCGGGACCGGCTTGCCCTCGGCGTAACCGGCGATGTATTGGCCGCGCACCACTTGCGTGGTCAGGCCGTCGGAAGTGATCGGCGCCAGCGCCTTGAGCACCTTGACCTTCTCGTCGCGGATACTGTCGGCCGAAAGGTCCGCCGGTGGGTCCATGGCGATCAGGCACAGCAACTGCAACAGGTGGTTCTGGATCATGTCGCGCAGTTGGCCAGCCTTGTCGAAGTAGCCCCAGCGGCCCTCGATACCGACCTTTTCGGCCACGGTGATCTCCACGTGGGAGATGGAATTCTGGTTCCACTGGGTTTCGAACAGGCTGTTGGCAAAGCGCAGGGCAATGAGGTTCTGCACCGTCTCCTTGCCCAGATAGTGGTCGATCCGATAAACGCGGTTTTCCGGAAAATACTGCGCCACCGCATCGTTGACCCGGCGCGACGACTCCAGGTCGTGGCCAATGGGTTTCTCCAGCACAGCGCGGGTACGCTCGGTCAATCCGGCCTTGGCCAGGTTCTCGCAGATGGCACCGTAGACCGCTGCGGGGGTCGCGAAGTAAGCGATCAATTGATCGACATCCCCCACCACTTCGGCCAGCGCGTAGTAGTCGTTGACCTCGAGAAAGTCCACATGCACGTAGCTCAGACGCGCCAGGAAACGCTTGAGCGCCTCCTCTTCGATCTGCGCTTCGCCGACGAAGCTGCGCAGGCGCGACTCGATGTTCGCCAGGTGCTCGTCCACCGTGCCGGCTTCACGTGACAGCGCCAGAATGCGCGTTTCGGCGTGCAACAGCTCGGCTCTGTCCAGCTGGTACAACGCCGGGAACAGTTTGCGCAGTGCCAGGTCGCCCAAGGCGCCGAACAGGGCAAATGTGCAAGGGTCTGCAGGATTCGAGAGCATGATGTTTTTTCTTTTATCAAGTTGAAGTAGAGATACCGTTTTCAACGGCGATTTTCAAGGTAAATGTAGTAATAACCACAACATTTGGCCGTTTCACCAGATTCAAGTGGTGATCCCAGTGGGCCATCAGTACGATAGACCACCCTGACGACAGCCTCATGGCAGATGCCCAACGGCTGTTTTCCCCTAACCAGGAGACACCATGGACCGCGCGCGAAACCTTCTGGAGCAGATCAAAGGTCGCCTGGAAGAGCTCAACAAGGCCGAGCGCAAGGTGGCCGAAGCCATCTTGCTCAACCCTCAGCAGGCCACTCGCTTCAGTATCGCCGCCTTGGCCCAGGCGGCCAAGGTCAGCGAACCGACCGTCAACCGTTTTTGCCGCTCGTTCGGTGTCAGCGGTTATCCCGAGCTCAAGCTGCAACTGGCGCAGAGCCTGGCCAGCGGCGCCGCTTATGTGAGCCGCGCCGTGGAGGAGGATGACGACCCGGCGGCTTATACGCAAAAAATCTTTGCCAGCGCCATCGCCTCATTGGACAGTGCGTGCCAGCAACTGGACCCGGCACTGGTCAGCCGCGCTGTCGACATGATGATCCAGGCGCGGCAGATCCACTTCTTCGGCCTCGGGGCTTCTGCGCCAGTGGCCATGGATGCGCAGCACAAGTTTTTCCGCTTCAACCTGGCGGTCACGGCCCACGCCGACGTGCTGATGCAACGCATGCTGGCATCGGTGGCCCACACTGGCGAGTTGTTCGTGATCATTTCCTACACCGGGCGTACCCGCGAGCTGGTGGAAGTGGCGCGCACGGCGCGGGAAAACGGCGCCTCGGTGCTAGGCCTGACGGCCATGAACTCGCCGCTGGCCCAGGCTTGCTCCATGAGCCTGAACATCCCGCTGCCCGAAGACACCGACATCTACATGCCGATGACTTCGCGCATCATTCAGTTGACCGTACTCGATGTGCTGGCCACAGGCATGACCCTTCGTCGCGGCACTGACTTCCAGCCGCATTTGCGCAAGATCAAAGAGAGTCTGAACGCCAGCCGGTATCCGGCGGAGGAGTGAACAGCAGGCTCACCGCGTAACGGCCTTCGCGGGCCAGTCTTGCTACCACCATGGCGCGGTGTACGCCTGTGCAAGCAAAGCTGGTTCGCAAAGGAGCCATCAAGACGAACGGGGAAGGGATTGCCCCTCCCCCGCTTTTACATCCTCAGAAGCTCGACTGAATCTTCAGGCCAGCGACGATAGCGTCATCAACCTTGTCGATACCACCAGGGTGCTTCACGTACTGCAGGTTGGGCCGCACGGTCAGCCAGTTGGCCAGGTGGAACCCGTAGTAGATCTCGGCGTTGTACTCGGTGCTCTGCACCGGCAGGTAGCCTGGGTTGTCGTAGTCGGTGATGCCGCTCAGGTCGTTGACCAGACGGCGACGGTCCTGTGCATCATCGTTGACGTGGATCCGTGCCAAACCAATACCGATGTCATCCTTTGGACGCGCATCGAACGGGCCCTTGTAGGTGAAACCGAACTGTTGGTAGTTGTCGATGTAGTTGGTGGCCTTGTCATGCACCGTGGCGTTGGCGAAAACGCTCAGGCCGCGGTTCTTGTCGCCGTTGTGGGTGGTCAGCTGTTGCTGCGCCACGACCCACCAGCCGTGCTTGCTGTCGTGCGACTTGTAAGCACCGCCGGAGATCGGCTGGGCCTGACCATCAGCACCTTCGTAGACATCGTCAGCTTGCGCCGAGCTCTTGTAGTAGCCCACACGGTATTCGCCGGGCAAGTCGTTGACCTTCGGCGTCCATACCAGTTCGACCGGCAACAACACGCCCTTGGTACCGCTACCGCTGAGCTTGAAGCCGTTCTGGCGATCCAGGTTCGACGGGTTCTGCTCGAACGCACCGATCTGCGCGTAGACGTCCGGCGTCAGGTGATACTTGACGCGCAACGCCCACTGGCTGACCGGCCAGTTGTACCAGACGCTACCGGCCCAGTTACCCACTTGCGAACCGCAGAAGGCCAGGTTCTGGAAGTCGCACGGGAAGCTGTTGAACTCCTCGCCCGGGCCGAAGCGGCCGACTTTCACATCTAGTGCGCCGTCGAAGTACTTCTGCTTGATCCACATCTGGGTCAGGCGGTAGGTCTGGCCACGCCCCCATACCTCTTGGGACGAGCTGAAGGTGCCGCCACGCGGGTCGCCGATACGGTCGTTGGAAATGTTGCGACCACTACGCTCGGTGATGGTGATCTTGGCTTCAGCGTCATTCCAGCCAAGGATTTTCTGCAGGTCGAATTTCACGCCCAAGGCGAACTGGTCGCTGTAGCGCGCTGTGGTGTCGTCGTTGTAACCGCCCTTGAGGTTGCTGCCGACTTCGCCCACGTACTCCAGGGAAAAATCGTAGCCCTTGTTCAGCAGCTCGGTACGTGTGCCGCCCCAGTCGCCGGACATCCACGGCGAGTTGACATCAAACGCTTCGGTCGCCTGGGCCGAGCCCGCGAGCCCCAACGCTCCGAGCATCGACAGCCGCCCGATCAACTGCAATCTGGCGGGTGCCTTGGTGGTGTACTTGTTCATCCTTTGCGTCCTCGTTTTATTGTTATTAGCCCCAACCCTTCAAGCCGGGGCATGCAGCAGTGACAACTCGATAGGCGAATGACAGGCCATTCGCCGGTTTTCAACGGCCCTTGAACTGCGCGACGTTACCGGCGCGAGGTGCGGACTGCGGCTGGCCGACAACCCCCAGACGTTCGCCGCTCTTGGCGTCGAACAGCAACACCTTGCTCGGATCGAACTGCAGGTTGAGGGTCTCGCCTACCTGTGGCGCCATGTCCGGTGCCAGGCGGCAACAGACCTTGGTCTGATTAAGGGTAACAAAAACCAAGGTGTCCGGCCCGGTCGGTTCGATGACCTGTACTTCGGCGCGGATACTCGGCAACTCGCTGGCATCATTGCCCACCAGACCGATCTGCTCCGGGCGCATGCCGAGGATCACTTCGCGATCCTCGAGGCCGGCCTCGTCGATGCCCAGAGCCAGTTCACAACGCGCCTGGCCGCTGTCGAGCAGCGCCACCAGGCGGCCGTCCTGGCGTTGCAGGCGCAGCGGAATGAAGTTCATCGGCGGTGAACCGATGAAACTGGCGACGAACAGATTGGCCGGATCGTTGTAGATGTCCTTGGGCGTGCCGAATTGCTGGATGATGCCGTCCTTCATCACCGCCACCTTGTCGCCCAGGGTCATGGCCTCGATCTGGTCGTGGGTCACGTACACGGTGGTGGTCTTGAGGCGCTGGTGCATCAGTTTCATTTCAGTGCGCATTTCCACGCGCAGCTTGGCGTCCAGGTTGGACAGCGGCTCGTCGAACAGATAGATCTTCGGCCGCCGCGCCAAGGCCCGGCCCATCGCCACACGCTGCTGCTGGCCGCCGGACAGCTGGCCCGGCTTGCGGCCCAGCAGGTGTTCGATCTGCAACAGCTTGGCGACACGGGCGACTTCTTCTTCAATGGCTGCCGGGGCCATCTTGCGAATCTTCAGGCCGAAGGCGATGTTCTCGCGCACGGTCATGGTGGGGTACAGCGCATAGGACTGGAACACCATGGCGATGTCGCGATCCTTCGGGCTCATGCCGCTGATATCGCTGTCATCCACCAGGATCGCGCCACCGGAGATATTTTCAAGGCCCGCGATGCAGTTCATCAACGTGGATTTACCACAGCCCGAAGGACCGACCAGAATCAGGAATTCGCCGTCATTGATCTTCAGTTCGATATTTTTCAAGGTGTCCGGCAAACCGCTGCCGTAGGTCTTGTTTACATTGCGCAGTTCAAGCGTTGCCATGTTCTACCCCTTGACCGCGCCGGCAGCGAGCCCACGCAGGAAATACTTGCCCGCCAGTACATACACCAGCAGTGTCGGCAGCCCGGCGATCATCGCCGCGGCCATGTCTACGTTGTATTCCTTGACCCCGGTGCTGGTGTTGACCAGGTTGTTGAGCGCCACCGTGATCGGCTGCACGTCACCACTGGCGAACACCACCCCGAACAGGAAGTCGTTCCATATCTGAGTGAACTGCCAGATGAGGCAGACCATGATGATGGGGATCGACATCGGCAACAGGATCTTGTTGAAGATAGTAAAAAAACCCGCGCCATCCAGCCGTGCTGCCGCCACCAAGGCACCGGGCACGCTGGTGTAGTAGTTGCGGAAAAACAGCGTGGTGAACGCCAGGCCGTACACGATGTGCACCAGCACCAGCCCCGTGGTGGTGTTGGCCAGGCCGAGCTTGCCCAGGGTGAATGACGCCGGCAGCAGCACGGTCTGAAACGGCAGGAAGCAGCCGAACAGTAACAGGCCGAAAAACAATTGCGAGCCACGGAAGCGCCACATCGACAGCACGTAGCCGTTGAGCGCACCGATGAAGGTCGAAATCAATACCGCCGGTATGGTAATCCTCACCGAGTTCCAGAAGTACCCGCCGACCGTGTCCCAGGCCTTGATCCAGCCGATGCCGGTGACCACGACCGGCAAGCTCAGCAGGTTGCCGGTACGGATATCATCGGGCGACTTGAAGCTGGTCAACAGCATGACCACCAGCGGCACCAGATACACCGCTGCGGCGATCAGCAACACCGCGTAGATGGCCACGCGGCTGAGGGTCAGCGGCGTACGTTGTGGTCGATCACTCATGGCGCTTGCCTCGCAGTTCGGAGTACAGATACGGCACCAGGATCGTCAAAATTGCGCCCAACATCAGGATCGCACTGGCCGAGCCCATGGCCATCTGTCCGCGGCTGAAGGTGAAGGAATACATGAACATCGCTGGCAGGTCCGAGGAGTAGCCAGGGCCGCCAGCGGTCATCGCCGCCACCAGGTCGAAACTCTTGATGGCGATGTGCGCGAGGATCATGAAGGCACTGAAGAACACCGGGCGCAGGCTGGGCAGCACGATGCGCAGATAGATAGTCGGCAAGCTGGCGCCATCGACCTGAGCGGCGCGGATGATCGACTGATCGACGCCGCGCAACCCGGCCAGGAACAACGCCATGACGAAGCCCGATGACTGCCAGACGGCCGCGATGACCAGGCAGTACACCACACGGCTCGGGTCGACCAGCCAGTCCATGCGAAAGCCGTCCCAGCCCCAGTCACGGAGCATCTTGTCGAGGCCCAGGCCCGGGTTCAGCAGCCATTTCCAGGCGGTACCGGTGACGATCATCGACAGCGCCATGGGGTACAGATAAATCGTGCGAATAAAGCCTTCGCGGCGAATGCGTTGGTCGAGCAGTACGGCCAGGAACACGCCAAGCACCAGGCTGATGGCAATGAACAGGAAGCCGAATACCGCGAGGTTCTTGCTGGCGACCCACCAGCGATCGTTGTCCCAGAGCCGGGCGTACTGCGCCAGGCCGACCCACTTGTAAGTGGGCATGAAGCTGGAGCTGGTGAACGAAATCACCGCAGTCCAGAGGATGTAACCGTAGAAGCCGATCAACACGATCAGCATGCTGGGCGCCAAGACCAGCTTGGGGAGCCAGCGTTGCAGCGCGTCGAACGGCGAAGCTTTGCTGGACACAGCGACAGAGCTCATCAACGTGATCCCGTAGTCAAACCAAATAGAACCTGCCGGACGTTCGCCTGCATCCCCCTACAGGATGTACGCGAATGAAAGCTCCGACAGGGGTGAACTGGGTGCATGGCAGGCCCCTTCGCGAGCAAGCTTTGCGCCCACAGCTGTACACCGCTCAACTGTGAGAGCAAGGCTTGCCCGCTAAGGGCTCGCCACCGCTCCTGAGCCTTACTGAGCCGACTTGATCGCCCCCGCCAGCTTATTCGCGGTTGCCTGCGGATCGGCTTTCGGATCGTTGATGTAGTTGGTCACGGTATCGAAGATCGCACCTTGCACGGCCAGGTTGGTGGCCATGTTGTGCGCCATGCTTGGCTGCAGGCCGCCGGTCTTGTCGTCAGCAAGGAAGTCCTTGGCGGCGGTCTGGGCGCAGGAGTCGAAGCCGTACTTGCTCATGTCGTTCAACATGTCGGTACGCACCGGGATCGAGCCCTTGTTGATGCTGAAGACTTTCTGGAAGTCTATGCCCAGTGCGACCTTGGCCAGATC
>CAJCIO010000040.1 GCA_903970465.1 Gammaproteobacteria bacterium | reverse complement strand
CCATCGGGCTGCACGGCCAGGGTGTAGCCCTGATCGATGGAGACTTCGGCGTCGATCACCGTGCGCCCGTCCGTGCCGTAGCTGTGGTCGAGGGTGCCGTCGGCGTTGAGGCGCACGATGGAGTAGTTGTAATCGGTCTCGTAGATACCGCCGTAGAAGGTGAAGCCGGCGACCAGGATCTTGCCGTCGTCCTGCACGGCGATGCTCTGGTTGAGATCGTCGAAACCGGTGACGTCGAGCACGGTCTTGCCTGGGGAGGTGTGGGTGGTATGGGCTGTGGTATCGAGCGCGGCCATGGGACAATCCTTTGCGCGGGTGGTAAGGAAAGAGGCGTCGCGCCTCGGCTCCTTGGGCCTAGCGGCTTTTCGGGCCTGCGCCAGAGGGGTGAAAGGTCAGTCGTCGGAGTGTTGCGGTGTGGCAAATGGCCTCTTCGCGAGCACGCTTTGCTCCTGCGGTGTCAGCCGACGTTCAGCAGTACCTGTGGGAGCAAGGCTTGCCCGCGAAAGCGTCAGCGATATCGACACACAACAGTGCGCCGATCCGCTGGACCGGATCACCCCGCCACGGCACTCGCCGCGAATGCACTGTGCAGATCGGCGATCAGCGAGCTGACGTCTTCCAGGCCGATATGCAGCCGCACCACGGCGCCCTGAGTGGCGACCGGGAACTGCCGGTCGCTCAGATCTGCCAGGTTCACCAGGCTTTCAAAGCCGCCCCACGAAGCCCCCAGCTCGAACACTTGCAGCGCATCGATAAACGCCTCGGCACGCGCCAGCCCCGGCTGAGCGAACTCGAAGGACAGCAGCCCATTGCTGCCCGCACAGTCGCGCTTCCACAGTTCATGCCCCGGATGGGACTCCAGCGCCGGATGAAACACCCGGGCCACTTCCGGCCGCGCCTGCAACCACCGGGCAATTTCCAGCCCCTGACGCTCATGCACCTCCATGCGGCTGGCCAGGGTTCGCGCACCGCGCAGCACCAGCCAGGCATCGTCAGGGCTCACAGTGTTGCCGAAGGTATCGCTCATGCGTGACAACGGCGCGAAGGCCGCCTCAAGCGTGCACACGCTGCCCATCACCACATCGCTGTGGCCCGCCAGGTACTTGGTCAAGGCCATGATCGAGATGTCGGCACCCAGCGCCAGGGGCTGATACAGGTAGCCGCTGCCCCAGGTGTTGTCCACTGCCAGCAGGGCCTTGTTGGCCTTGCACAGCGCCGCGATCGCCGGCAGGTCGGCCAATTCATAGAGCAACGAGCCCGGCGACTCGGCATAGACCATCCGTGTGTTGGCCTTGAACGCCTCTGCCAGCCCCTGCCCGTCGGCGCGGTAATAATCGACCTCGATGCCGAACGGCAACAGGAAATCCCTGGCCAGGCGCCGCACCGGGCCATACACGCCGTCGGTGATCAACAGGTGGTCACCGGGGCGCAGATACGCCAGGAAGGTCTGCGCAATGGCTGCCAGGCCCGTGGCGAACAGCTTGGTGCGATGGCCGCCCTCGAGATCGGTGACCAGATCTTCCAGTGCAAAAGCGGTGGGATTGCCGCGGGCGCCATAGCTGAGCACCCGCTCGTGATCACGCCTGGCGCGGGCATCACGCATCTGCGCCAGGTTGTCGAACAGCACCGTGCTCAAGCGCACCAGCGGCGGGTTGACCCCTTGCGCGCCGGCGCCGCGCGGCCCACGACCGCCATGGATCAAGCGAGTACGCAAGGGTTGCTCACGCATGCTGCACCCCGGTGGCGGCTTGCAACGGCGTGAAGTTGGCGATTTCCTGGGCGGTCATCTGCGCGATGAGCCCGGTTTCCCAGGCCAGATATTGGCGGGCCGCCTCTTTGTTGCCGGCATGCCGGTCGTGGACGAAAAACAGGAAGTCGATGCACTGCGCATCGGCCAGCGACAGGTCGTTTTCGACCTGTGGCAGGTCCAGCCTTTGCCAATCGACCAGCACCGAGGTGCGCTCGCGCTGCGCCGCAGGCAGCTCGCTCGCGGCCAATTGCGCCACCTGTGGGTCGTCGGCGAGCAGCACCAGTGGCCGCGTCTCATCAGCGACCTGCACCGCCAGCAGTGGACGAATCGACCACTGCGCGCCCTGCAAATGAGCCTTGCGATACAGCGTGCTCGGGCGCAGATCGATGATCCGCGCATCGCTCAGCTCAGCAGCCGTGGCAATCGGCAGATCGACGGCAACCCCAGCTGCGCTCGGCAACGCCAGACCGCTGTCGAGGCCACCTTCGAGCACATAGGCTTCATGGCCCAACTGCCGCAGCCAGCTGGCGACCACCGGGGCGCGCACGCCGTCGCTGTCGAACAGCACGATGCGGGCCTTGCGCACCCCGACGTAAAGGTCGGTGCCTTGAATCAATTGCCCACCCGGCGTGTGCTGAGCACCCGCCAGGCTACCTGCCGCGAATTCCTCCGGCGTGCGCACGTCGCCCAGAAACAGGCTGCGCTGGGCATCATCGGCCCACTGACGAACCTGCTCGGCGGTCACCCACTGCACCCCGGTCTGTTCGCCCAGTTGGCGCGAGCGCTGCACCTGCTCGGCCGTCACCGGGCCGCGTGAATGATAGTGCTGCTGGTTGCCGTGCTCCAGCGTCTGATCGGCCAGGAACCAGCCCTGGGTGCCGTTTTCCAGCGCATAGATGGGGTTCTTGATACCGAGGTTGAGCAGTGTCTGTGCACCGATGATGCTGCGGGTACGGCCGGCGCAGTTAATGACGATCGGCGTCCGCTCGTCACTCACCAGATCCTCGAGGCGATAGCTCAGTTCACCGTTCGGGCAGCACACCGCGCCCGGGATGTTCATCTTGCGAAACTCGTCCAGCGGCCGACCGTCGAGCACCACCAGTGGGGTGCCTTGCCGCTGCCATTGCAACAGCTCGGGCGCGGTCACTCGCGGAGTATCGCAGGCATGTTCGACGATTTCGCCAAAGGCCTTGGAGGGCAGGTGCACGCCCGCGAACAACTGATTGCCGGCGGCTTGCCAACCGTCCGCCCCGCCCTCCAGCGCCCAGGTATTGCGATAGCCGAGGCTGGCCAGGCGCGCCAACGCCAATTGCGCCAGCGCACCGCCGTCCTGGTCGTAGACCACCAGCCGCACATTGGCGTTGGGGGCCAGGCGTGGCACTTCGATTTCGAGCCGGCTGTAGGGCAGATTGACGCCGTAGAACAGATGGGCTTCGCCGTACTGGCCGTGCTCGCGCACGTCGAACAGGGCGATTTCCTGTCCGTCGAACAGCCATTGCTTGAGTTGCGCGGATGTGAGGGTCTGGCTCATGAAAGTACCGTCGAAACTGAATGGAAAAAACCGTTACTCGAGGATCAGCGAGCGCTCGCCTGCCGCCACGCTGGCGCCGCTGGCATAGGCGCGCTGCACCGCCGGACGCGCCTTGAGGCGTTCGCGCCAGGCATGAATGTGCGGATACGCGGCCAGCTCGATGCCTTGGCGCGTCGGCTGGATCCACGGGAAGATCGCCATGTCGGCGATGGAGTACTCACCCGCCACGAACGGCTGCTCGGCCAGGCGCCGTTCCAGCACGCCGTACAGGCGCCTGGCCTCGCCTTGCAGCAGGTCGAGGGCAAAGGGAATCGGCTCCGGGGCTTTCTCGAGGAACACCTGCAACTGGCTCAGGTACGGCGTCACATGCCCGACCTGCCAGAACAACCACTCCTGCACGCGCTGGCGCTCGACGCTGCCCGCGGGCGGCAGGAAGCGCCCGGCCTGCTCGGCGAGGTAGTTGAGAATGGCCCCGGACTCGAACAGGCTCAGGGGCTCGCCTGCGGCTGCGTGGTCGACGATGGCCGGAATGCGGCCGTTCGCGCTGATGCGCTGGAAGCCCTCCAGGCGCTGCTCGCCGGTGCGGATATTGACCGGGATCAAACGGTAGTCGGCGCCCAGCTCTTCGAGCAGGATGCCGACCTTCAGGCCATTGGCGGTGGGCCAGTAGTAGAGATCGATCACAGTCCGTAGGCCTCGATCGAGGGGGTCATCTGCGACTTGTTGTAGAGCACCACGGCGCCATCGGCCTTGACTCCATAACGGTTTTCCAACGACTCCAGCGGGACCCCGTACAGATGGAAATGCAGGGTCGCGTGCTCGCCGTCGACGCGAATGCCGTGCAGGTCTTCGCCGAGGAAGGAGATCGAGGTGCCCGGTTGCACGATGACTTTCTGGTCCAGCTGCAGATCGGCGCGGGTCGGGTCGCTGCCGTCGTCGGCGCGGCGGAACACTTCATTGAGCTCCTGGCCCTCGATGGCGACGATCACGGCCCAGGTCTCGTGGTTGTGGGGGATGGTGCTCTTGCCCGGCAGCAGCGAGTTGACGTACAGGGTCGGGGTCTCGCCGTCATCGTTGAGGCGGTAGCGAAACTGCGTCGTACCCTGTGCTTCGGTGGGCGCTGGAAAACGCTCGAAGTTGAACAGCTCGCGGCGCTCGGCCAGGCCTTCGAGCAGGCTGACGATCTCTTTCAGCGCTTCGCGGTCGACGCCGCGCTGGTGGATCACACGGATTTTTTCGAGGAACGATTGCACAACTGAATCAGCGGACATGATGAGGTCTCTTCTCAGGCTGTTGGTTGGAAACGCACGGCTAAACGGAAATGCTGTAGCGACTCAGGTTGCTGAACACATCCGGGCCGGGCTTGGCGTGGCGACGGCCACTCTCGCCAAGGGCATGCCGGAGGAATTCCTGGGTGCGCTCGTTTTGCGGGTACTGGAAAATCTGCTCGGCGCTGCCTGATTCGGTGATCAGGCCGTTTTCGGTGAAATACACCACGTCACTGATCTCTTCGGCGAAGCGCATCTCGTGGGTGACCAGCACGCAGGTCATGCCCTCTTCGGTGAGCTCGCGGATCACGGTGAGCACTTCTCCGACGGTCTCCGGGTCGAGCGCCGAGGTGACTTCGTCGAACAGGATCAGCTCCGGGCGCATGGCCAGGGCGCGAGCGATCGCCACCCGCTGCTGCTGACCGCCGGACAACTGCCCGGGGTAGGCATCGGCCTTGTGCTCCATGCGCACCTTGGCCAGCAGTTGCCGGGCTTCGCGCTCGGCGTCGGCACGGTTACGACCGAGCACTTTGCGCGGGGCGATCACCAGGTTCTCGAGTACCGAGAGGTGCGGGAACAGGTTGTATTGCTGGAACACGAAACCCACGCGCTTGCGCAGGCTGATGAACTCGGCCTCGCTGCTCAGGCCGTGCACTGCGGTGTCGGCGACCCGCAAGGTGCCTGCCTGGGGGCGCAGCAAGCCGGTGATGCAGCGCAGGATGGTCGACTTGCCCGAGCCCGACGGGCCGATGATCGACACCGCCTGACCACGCTCGACGTCCAGGTCGATACCTTTGAGCACGCGGTTGTCGCCGAACGCCAGTTGCACGTCGCGCAGGCTGATCAGGGGTTCAGAAGGCATAACGGCGCTCCAGGCGTTGGGTCAGTCGGGAAATCGGGTAGCAATAAGCAAAGAACAGCGCCAGCAGACTGAAGTAGATCAACACCGTGAAGCCGGTGAGATTGACGGTATTGCTGGCGATCTGTGCGGTGTCGATCAGGTCGTGCACGCCCACCAGCGACGACAGCGCAGTGCCCATGGTGACCACCGCGTAGAGGTTCATCCACGGCGGCAGCATGCGTTTGAAGCACTGCGGCAGGATGATCGAGCGAAAAATCTGACCGCGATCGAAGGCCAGCGAGCGCGCGGCTTCCCACTGGGTGCTGGGGATCGAAGCGATGGCGCCACGGAAGATCTCCGCCACGTTGGCACTGGCCGGCAGTGCCAGGCCGACGGTGACCTTGAGCCAATCCGGAAACGGCAGATAGTGGCCGCCGACATGGATCTCGAACGGGAACACGTAGGTGGTGAAGTAGATCAGCACCAGCCAGGGCGCGTTGCGAAAAACCTGCACCCAGACCTTCGCGGCCCAGCGCAAGGGCTTGAGCGGCGACATCGCCAGCGCCCCGATCAACAATCCTGCCAGGGTGCCCAGGCCGATGGCGGTGATGCTGATCAGGATGTTCTGCAGCAGGCCGATGCCAAGTGCAGGCGACCATTGCCACAGCGCGGCGAAAATCTCAGTGACCATAGCCAGGCATCCTCAGGCGTGTTTCAAGGGCACGGCCGACGCAGTTGACCACGAAGCTCAGCAAGCCGAAGAAGGCCAGCAGCAGGATCATCAGTTCGATGACGTTGTCGCTCTGAGTCCAGATCATGATCGAGGCGTAGGTGACGTCGTTGACGGCGATGGCCGAGGCCACGGCGGTCATCTTCACCAGGTCGATGAGGTTGTTGACCAGCGCCGGCAAGGCGAAGCGCAGCGCCAGGGGCAGCTGCACGTTCCACAGCAACTGGCGGCGGTCGAAGGCCAGCGAACTGGCAGCTTCGAGGGTCACCGCGGGCACCGCTTCGATGCCCGCCCGCAGGGATTCGGCGTGGAAGGCGCCCTTGTGCAGGGAGATGACGATCACCACCCAGGCGAACGGCGTCAGCGGGTTGGCCGCGCCCACGGCCTGGGTCAGCAGCATGTTCAATACCAGGAAGGCGCAATACAGCTGCACCAGGGTCGGGGTGTTGCGGGTGATCTCGATGAACACCCGTGCCGGCACTGCCAGCCAGCGGCGGCCACTGGTCAGTGCTGCCGCCAGGGCGACACCGACCAGCAGGCTGCCAATGATGGTCAGCAGGCACAGCCACAGCGAGGTGACCGCGCCGTCCAGCAACGTGCCGCGCTGATAGGCGTCGAGCAGGAACTGGTAATTGAAGCCGAGCCTGGCGGCCCCATCGACGAACCCTTGCATCATGCAGCGGCCCCGCGCGGCTTGAGCTTGGCGCAGGCGCTGGCGATACGTTTGCCGGCCTCGGCGACGCTGTCGGTGGCAGTCGCGATGGACAACCGGAACCACGGTGACAGGCCATAGGCGCTGCCGGCCACGGCGGCGACGCCCTCCTCCAGCAACCAGTCGACCAGATCGTTGTCGCTCTCGATAACCTGGCCGCCCGGCGTGCTGCGGCCGATCAGGTCGGCGCAACGGATAAACACAAAGAATCCACCTTCGGGCTCGAGCACTTGCAGGCCTTCGACGTCGCTCAGGGCCTGCACCAGCAGATCGCGGCGTTCACGGTAGGCGGCAACCTGTGGCTGGAGAAAGTCCAGGCCGCCTTCGAAGGCGGCCAGTGCGGCGGCCTGGCCGACCGACGAAGCGCCCGACGCCGACTGCGACTGCACCACGGCCATGGCCTGGGTGAGTTTTTGCGGGCCGGCACCGAAGCCGATGCGCCAGCCGGTCATGGCGTAGGTCTTGGAGACACCACCGACCAAGAGGCTGCGCGTGTTGAAATCCGGCGCGACGTTGAGCAGGTTGAGCGGCTGGCCGCCATCGAAGCGGATGTGTTCGTAAAGCTCATCCAGCAGCACCAGCACCTGCGGATGACGGCGCAGCACCATCGCCAGCGCTTCCAGCTCCTTAGCGCTGTACACGGCGCCGCTCGGGTTGCTCGGGCTGTTGAGGATCAGCCAGCGGGTGCGCGGGCCGATCGCCGCTTCGAGCTGCGCCGGGGTGAGTTTGCAGCCTTGCTCGAGCGGGCATTCCAGCAGGATCGGCACGCCGCCGTTGAAGCGCACGCTGTCCGGGAAGGTCGGCCAGTACGGCACCGGCACCAGCACTTCGTCACCGTCGTCCAGGGTGGCGGCGAAGGCGTTGAAGATGATGCCTTTGGCGCCATTGGCAACGACGATCTGGCCCAGCTCGTAGGCCAGGCGGTTCTCGTCCTGCAGCTTGCGCTGGATGGCCAGGCGCAGGGCTTTCACGCCCGGCGTCGCGGTGTATTTGGTGGCGCCGCGCTCGATGGCCGCGTAGGCCGCCTGCTTGATGTGCTCGGGGGTGTCGAAATCCGGCTCGCCGGTGGTCAGGTCGAGGATGTCGCGACCCGCTTCACGCAATTC
>CAJCIO010000039.1 GCA_903970465.1 Gammaproteobacteria bacterium | reverse complement strand
GCTTCTACGACCAGCAACTGTTTGACTTCGTTCTGTTTTTTCCATAACAGGTAGGCACCGCCAGCGGCCACCGCAGCCAGGCTGATGAAGGCGATGTGGGGCATGCCGGGCACCGCCCCCATGATCAGCATCAATCCCGCCGAGACCGCCAGGGCCTTGGGTGATGCGAACATCTGCCGGGTGATCTGCTTGCCCATTTCTTCCGAGCTTGATGCCCGGGTGACCATGATGGCGGCGGCAGTGGACAACAGCAGCGATGGCAACTGCGCCACCAAACCGTCACCGATGGTCAGCAGGGCGTACACCTTGCCGGCATCGGCAAAGGTCAAGCCGTGCTGGAACATGCCCACCGCCATGCCGCCGAGCAGGTTGATGAACAGGATCAGCAGGCCGGCGACGGCGTCACCGCGAACGAATTTGCTGGCGCCGTCCATCGAGCCATAGAACTCGGCCTCGGCGGCGACTTCGGAACGGCGGGCCTTGGCACCTGCCTGATCGATCAAGCCGGCATTGAGGTCGGCGTCGATCGCCATCTGCTTGCCGGGCATGGCATCGAGGGTGAAACGCGCGCTCACCTCGGAAATCCGCCCGGCACCCTTGGTGACGACCACGAAGTTGATGATCATGAGGATCGCGAACACCACGATACCGACCACATAGTTGCCGCCGATCACCACCTCGCCGAACGCCTGGATCACCTTGCCCGCCGCTCCGTGACCGGTATGGCCGTGAAGCATCACCACGCGCGTGGAGGCGACGTTGAGCGCCAGACGCAACAGCGTCGCCACCAGCAGGATTGTAGGGAACACGGCGAAGTCGAGGGGGCGCATGGCATACACGCACACCAGCAGGACGACGATGGACAGCGCGATGTTGAAGGTGAAGAACACGTCCAGGAGGAAGGGCGGTATCGGCAGCATCATCATGGCCAACATCACCAGCAGCAACAGCGGCACGCCGATGTTGCCGCGGCTCAGGCCGACGATGTTGCTGCGGGCGGTGTTGATAAGTTGGGAACGGTCCACCGGTCTTCCTCATGATCGCAAGCAAACTTTTGACGCCTGGGCGGGCGCAATAGTGCTTGTGCAAGAAGCCTTCCAACTTTTTATATCGCCGGCAAATCCCCTGTGGGAGCGCGGAATCAAGGGGGTTCGGGGGCGTCCGGATCCGCGTCGCGCTTCAGATCCTCTGGAATCGGCAGGTCGTCGAGGGGTTTGGGGCGCTTGCCGCGGCCGGCGCGGTATTGGCGAATCTGATAGACGTACGCCAGCACCTGGGCCACCGCCAGGTAAAGCCCGGCGGGAATCTGCGCATCGACCTCGGTGGAGTAGTAGATAGACCGCGCCAGCGCCGGCGACTCCAGCAACTGAATCTCGTGGGCCACGGCGATTTCGCGGATCTTCAAGGCCACGAAATCCGTGCCCTTGGCCAGCAACACCGGTGCCCCGCCCTGCTCCGGATCGTATTTGAGCGCTACCGCATAGTGGGTGGGGTTGGTGATGATCACGTCCGCCGTCGGCACATTGGCCATCATCCGCCGCTGCGAGGCTTCGCGCTGCAGTTGGCGGATGCGCCCTTTGACCTCCGGACGCCCCTCGGCATCCTTGTACTCGTCGCGCACTTCCTGCTTGGTCATCAACAGCTTCTGACGGCCCTGGTAGATCTGGATCGGCACATCGATCGCAGCGACAATCAACAGACCGGCAGCCATCCACAAGGCACTCCAGCCGACCACCTGGACGCTATGGATGATCGCCTGCTCCAACGGCTCCTTGCCGATCGCCAGCAGCTGCGCCTGATCCTTGTGCAGCACCTGCAAGGCCACCAGCAGGATCACCGCAAACTTGCCCATCGCCTTGATCAGCTCGATCAGGGCATTGGTCGAAAACATGCGCTTGACCCCACTCAGCGGGTTCATGCGGCTGAACTTGGGCGCCATCCCACCGGGCGCGAACAGCCAGCCACCCAGCGCCAACGGGCTGAGCAAGGAGGCTAACAACAGCACCACCAGGATCGGCTGGGTGGCCAGATAGGCGTCCTTGGCGGCCTGCAGCAGGAACACCTGCATATAGCGCTGATCCATGATCACTTCGCGCGGCAAGGTGAAACTCTTTTGCATCAGCGTCACGAAGGTCTGCGCCAGCGCGCCGCCGTAGGTCAGAATGGCGCCGGTGCCCGCCAGCATCACTGCCACGGTGTTGAGCTCCTTGGAGCGAATGACCTCACCTTGTTCGCGCGAGTCGCGCTTGCGTTTGTCTGTGGGGTCTTCTGTCTTGTCGCCGCCGCTCTCGCTCTCTGCCATGGCTCATTGCGCCCTGATCATGCCGCGCAGCCATTGCAACGCGTCGGCGGCAATCGGCTGATACTGAGTAAGAAGATCGGCCATGCTGATCCACAGGATCACCATGCCCATCACCAGGATCAGCGGAAAGCCGATCGAAAAGATGTTCAACTGCGGCGCAGCCTTGGTCATCACCCCGAAGCAGATGTTGACCACCAGCAGCGCCGTGATCGCCGGCAGCACCAACATCAGCGCGGCACCCAGCACCCAGCCCATGCGCAGCACCAGCTCCCAGATGTTGTTGGTGAACAGTGCATGGCCTACGGGCAGTGTAGTGAAACTCTCGGTCAAGACCTCGAATACCACCAGGTGGCCATTCATCGACAGGAACAGCAGCGTCACCAACATGGTGAAAAACTGCCCCACCACCGCCGACGACACCCCGTTGGTGGGGTCGATCATGGACGCGAACGACATGCCCATCTGCACCGCCAGGATCTGCCCGGCGATGGCGAACACCTGAAACAGCATCTGCAGCGACAAGCCCATCATCGCGCCAACGATGATCTGCTCGGCAATCAGCAGCATGCCGCTGGGGTCCAGCGGATTGACCTGCGGCATCGGCGGCAAGCCAGGCACGATGCATACGGTAATGGCCACCGCCAGGTACAGGCGAATACGCCGCGAGACGGTGTTGGCGCCAAAGATCGGCATGGTGGTCAGCAGCGCGGCCACGCGAAACAGCGGCAGGATGAAGGTCGCCACCCAGGTGCTGATCTGCAGATCGGTCAGTTGCAGCACCGCGGGTCAGCCGATCAACTGCGGGATGCTGGTGTACAGACGCGTGATGTAGTCCATGAAGGTCTGCACCACCCACGGCCCGCCGACGATGACGGTCACCAGCATCACCAGCAGGCGCGGCAGAAAGCCCAGGGTCTGCTCGTTGATTTGCGTGGCGGCCTGGAACATCGCCACGATCAGCCCGACGATCAGGCTGGGCAGCACCGAAAAGGACACCATCACCACGGTCAGCCACAGGGCATCGCGAAACAGGTCAAGCGCTACTTCTGGAGTCATGGAGCGATTCTCCTGCGATCGGCAATGGCGTCAGACACCGCCGAAACTGCCAGCCAAGGTACCAATGATCAGGGCCCAGCCGTCGACCAGCACGAACAGCATGATCTTGAACGGCAACGAGATGATCAGCGGCGACAGCATCATCATGCCCATGGCCATGAGGATACTGGCGATCACCAGGTCGATGACCAGGAACGGAATGAAGATCATGAAGCCGATCTGAAACGCCGTCTTGAGCTCGGAGATCACGAATGCCGGAACGATAATGGTCAAGGGCGCCTGATCCGGGCCGACGATATCGGTGCGCTTGGACAAACGCACGAACAGGTCGAGATCGCTCTGCCGGGTTTGCGCCAGCATGAAATCCTTCAACGGCACCTGAGCCTTGGCCAAGGCATCCTGGGCACTCATCTTTTCCGCCAGATAGGGCTGCAGGGCGTCGTTGTTCACACGGTCGAACACCGGCGCCATGATGAACATGGTCAAGAACAGCGCCATGCCGGTCAGCAACTGGTTGGAAGGCGTCTGCTGCAAGCCCAGGGCCTGACGCAGAATGGAGAAGACGATGATGATCCGCGTGAAGCTGGTCATCAGCATGACGCCCGCCGGGATGAAACTCAGCGCGGTCATGATCAGCAAAATCTGCAAGCTGACCGAATATTCCTGCTGCCCGTTGGCACCATTGGACAGGGTGATGGCCGGGATCGACAGCGGATCGGCGGCCAGCGCCATAGGCGCAACGACCATCAGCAACAGCGTCAAGAGGATGCGCACGGCGCTCATTACTTCTTATCCTTCTGATCCTTGCCCAGCAGTTCCATCAGGCGCTGGGCGAATTCGGGCGTGGCCTGCTCGCTGCGAGCGGGACTGCGCACGGGCTCCTTCATGACATGCAGCGAGGTGATCCGGCCCGGGCTGACCCCCAGCAGGACCTGTTCGTCGCCAATCTGCACCAGCACCAGCCGGTCGCGCGGCCCCAGTGCCCGCGCACTGACGATATCGATGACCTGACCACCCCGAGGGGCGGCCTGCTGGACGCGGCGAACCACCCAGGCCAGGGCGACGATGACCGCCAGGACCACCAGCAGCCCGAACATCAACTGGGTCAACTGCCCTGCCATGCTGCCGCCGGTAGCGGCCGCGACCGTAGCGGCAGGCCCCGTCGCCGCAGGGCTCGCTTCGTTTGTTGCCGGTGCCCCCACAGTAGCGGCCAGAGCCGACAACGGCAGGGCGGCAAGCGCCATCAGCCAGCGCTTCATCAGCGCAGCTTCTTGATACGTTCGCTGGGGCTGATCACGTCCGTCAGGCGGATGCCGAACTTCTCGTTGACCACCACCACCTCGCCATGGGCAATCAAGGTGCCGTTGACCAGCACATCGAGGGGCTCGCCAGCCAGGCGGTCGAGTTCGATCACCGAGCCCTGGTTGAGTTGCAGCAGGTTGCGGATGTTGATCTCGGTAGCGCCGACCTCCATGGAGATGGTCACCGGGATATCCAGGATCACGTCCAGGTTCGGGCCTTCGAGGCTCACCGTGTGGCTAGCCTTGGGCATGGAACCGAACTCTTCCATGGGCAGGCGGGTGCCCTGCGGCTTGGACGCGGCATCGGCCGCCAGCAGGGCATCGATATCGCCCTGACCACCGTCGCCGGATTCACCCAGGGCCGCGGCCCATTCATCGGCAAGCGCCTGGTCTTCCGCGGAGGTTATTTCGTTTTCGTCAGCCATGAGGGTCCTCGACAGGCAAAAATTCAGTGATTACAGGCCGGATAGCGCGCTGTTCAGCGACGCTCTATCGGCTCGATGACTTGCAGTGCCAGGTGGCCCTTGTGGGACCCCAGCTTGGCCTTGAACGACGGCACGCCATTGGCGCGCAGGACCAGTTCATCCGGCAGTTCTATGGGGATCACATCGCCAGGCTGCATGTGCAGGATATCCCGCAGTTTGAGTTGGCGACGCGCCACCGTGGCGCCCAACGGCACGCTCACATCCAGTACATCTTCACGCAGGGCTTTGCTCCAGCGCTCGTCCTGGTCGTCGAGATCGGACTGGAAGCCGGCATCGAGCATCTCGCGCACCGGCTCGATCATCGAATACGGCATGGTCACGTGCAGATCGCCGCCACCACCATCGAGCTCGATGTGGAAGGTGGACACCACCACCGCCTCGCTAGGACCGACAATGTTGGCCATGGCCGGGTTCACCTCCGAGTTGATGTACTCGAAATTGAGATCCATGATCGCCTGCCAGGCTTCCTTCATGTCGACGAAGACCTGATCGAGCACCATGCGCACGACACGCAGCTCGGTGGGCGTGAATTCACGGCCTTCGATCTTGGCGTGACGGCCATCGCCACCGAAAAAGTTGTCCACCAGCTTGAACACCAGCTTGGCGTCGAGGATGAACAGCCCGGTCCCGCGCAGGGGTTTGATCTTGACCAGATTGAGGCTGGTGGGCACGTACAGCGAATGCACGTACTCACCGAATTTCATCACCTGCACGCCGCCTACCGCCACATCGGCGGACCGGCGCAGCATGTTGAACATACTGATGCGGGTGTAGCGGGCGAAACGCTCGTTGATCATCTCGAGGGTCGGCATCCGACCCCGCACGATACGGTCCTGGCTGGTCAGGTCGTAGCTTTTGACCGAGCCTGGATCGCCATTGCTTTCGGTTTGAACCAGGCCATCGTCGACGCCGTGCAACAGCGCATCGATTTCATCCTGGGAGAGCAGATCCTGCACGGCCATGTCGTGCTCCTACTGCAATACGAAATTGGTGAACAGCAACTGATCGACGACCAGTTTGCCGACTTCCTTTTGCGCCACTTCCTGCACACTCGCGGTGGCTTTCTGACGCAACATCTCCTGGCCGATCGGCGTTGCCAGGGCGTCGAAACTCTGCCCCGAGAACAGCATGACCAGGTTGTTGCGGATCACCGGCATGTGCACTTTGAGGGCGTCGAGGCCCGCTTGGTCACGGGTCATCAGGGTGATGCTGACTTGCAGATAACGCTGGCGACCATTCTGATCGAGGTTGACCACGAACGCCGGCGACAGCGCTTCGTAGATAGCCGGCGCCTTGCCAGCCGGGGTGGTCGCCACGGCGGGATGGTCGTCTGGCTTGGCCATGGATTTGTGCAGGAAGAACCAGGTACCGCCCACCGAGCCACCGATGACCACTAACATGGCCACGACTATGATGATGATGAACTTGAGTTTGCCTTTGCCTTTGACTGCGGGGTCTTTCGCTTCTTCGCTCTGCGCCATGCCAATAATCCGTCGCTAATCGGTTTTAAACTACCGCTCGATTAGGGGAGAGCAAGTGTTATGCCAGAAACCGAAAAGCCGTAGCGAGGTGGCGTGCTACCGATTGCGAGGTATCAGCCAAGGAGCGTTGAAGTGGCGAGGGGGTCGTGGGCGCGCGCCCCCTCACTACAGGGGTTGTCAGGCGTAGTAATCCACCGCGCTGGTACCGATCACCGAGGTGCTGTGGATAACGGACGAGGCATCGCTGGCCGTGACGTCGCTGTCCACGCCATCGCTGCGACCCAGGCGCCCGCCGCTGCCGCCGGAAGCCTGTTGAGCCTGAGGCTGGCCGCTTTGTTGCTGTTGACGCGACTGGTCGGACACATTGACGTCCATCTGACCGAGCCCTTGTTGGGCGAACATCTCCTTGAGGCGCCCTTGCTGGTTTTCCAGTGCCTCGCGCACGCCCACGTGGGCGCTCATGAAGGTCACCTGGGTCTGCTGGTCACTGTTCATGGTGACCTTGATATCCAGGCGCCCCAGCTCGGCCGGCGACAACTGAATGTCGGCAGACTTGAGATTCTGGCTCGACAGGTACATCACCCGGTTGACCACGCCTTCGGTCCAGCCCGACTGGTTCATGGCCAGAGGAGATGCCGGCGGTGTGGCGGGCGCACTGCTCACCGACTTGCCGGTGGCCTGGGTCAAGGCACTCAGGCGATCGCCAAAGTTCGTGGCGCCGGTATCACCGATACCGCCCTTGATGCCCTTGACGCCCTCCTCGGTGGTGGCCGCGCCCAAGCCCTTGTCACCGCTGCCGGCTTTGCCTTCAGCGCCAGCCTGTTGCTGGATCAGCGTGGTCAGGCCGGCGGCGGCAGCGTTGTCGTCAGCCTGCTGGGTACCGTTGGCTGCCTGGTTGTTATCAGCCGCGTGAGCGGAGGTCGTGCCCTGAGCCTTGGCATTCTGCTCCAGGGCCAGGCGCAAAGCCGGCATGTCGGCAAGGGGATCGGCGTTCGGATCGAAATCGTCGTCCGACTTGCTGGCGTCCTTGGTAGCATCTTTGGCCGCAGTGGTTTGCGGCGCGACCATGGCCAGCAGGTTCGGGTCCACGGCGGGCGTCGTTGCAGCCGCCGCAGTAGCGGCAGGAGTCGCCAGGGGATCAACGGCTGGCTTGAGCAACGCGGAGGGATCGACTGCAGGGTCTGTTGCCTTGGCAAGCGCATCGTCCGCCTTGGCGTCATCACTGGCCGGCGCTTTATCAGCCTTGTCGCTCTTGGTCGCCTTGGCATCATCGGCCTTGGCCGTGGCGTCCTGATCCTGATCCTTGTCGCTGTCCTTGTCCTTGCTGGCGACCTTCTTGTCATTGCCCTTGGTGCTGTCGACTTTATTGCTGTCGACCTTGGTGCTATCAACCTTGTTGTCGTCTGCCGCCGGTTTCGCCTTGGCAGGCAGATCCTTGCCGCTATCGGCAACGAGAGGCTTGGCCGGGTCGGCCTGATCGGAAAACGACGACTTGTTGGCGGCCGCATTGGCCAGCTTGTCGGCATAGGCCTGGGCAGCGTCAGCTTTTTGCGCATAGTCAGCCTGACTCTGGCGTGAATACACCGAGGCAAAGCTGTCCGCGCCTGAGGGCGCAACGTCCTGTGTCTTGCTGGACAGCAAGGCATTGGCGGTGGACGTCTGCGTGATAGACGCGGTTTGCAGTAATGGATTTGAGGCAACAGGCATGGCGAAGTCTCCGCTGCGCGGCAATCGGTGGCACAGATAGCAGAGACAAAGCAAAAGCCGGGCCAATCAGCCCGGCGTGTTCGATCAGGCGGAATATCGCTCGCGTTCGCGCTCGTACACTGGCCTCACTTCACCGAATTCCTGATCGATTTCGCGAATCAGTTGCTGGATGTCGCAGCCACTTGGCTGATTGGCACATTGCTCGAGCCGCGAACATAACTGAGCCAGGACCACGGCACCCATGTTGCTGCTGCTGCCCTTGAAGCTGTGCGCCGCCAGGCTGATGGCCTGGGGATCGGAGGCTGCCTGCAATGCCAGGAGGCGATGCTGGGAATCATTGAGAAAGGTATCAAGCAGTGCCGGGTATTCATCTTCCATGACCTCCTGCAGCGCAGACAGCACTTTCTCGTCGACATGGGGATTGGTTGCAGATTCTGTTATCACTTGTTCGCTCCTTGATCAAGCTGGGTATTCGGCTTACCGCCAGCTGGAAAGTCACCGGTTCAATTGCCGACCGGACGTTGCCAGGAAAATTCGACACACACGCTACGCCCATCTTCATCCCAGACCGCCCGCTCGCTGAGCTTGCGGACCAGGCTCATCCCGCGCCCGGACAATCCTTGGGACGGTGTGGGCCGGGCCAGGACCTTGGGTACATCGAAACCGCTGCCGCTGTCTTCGACCCGAATGGTCAACCGACCACCCCCGTCCCCATCGGGCGATACCCGCAACTGCAGGCGGATAAAACCTTCGGCCAATGCCTCGAGACGCTCGTTGCGCTGACGATAATACTGGGCAAAACCCTGGGCATCGCGCTTGAGCGCCGAGTCCAGCCCCAGCACGCCATGCTCCAGTGCATTGGAGTATAGCTCGGTCAACACGCTGTACAGGGCGCCGCTCTGAACTCGCAAGCCATGCACCTCCTGCAGCGACTGCAGAAGATTGGGCAGCGGATTGAAACGACGCAGTGTTTCGCCACGATATTCAAAAGCGGCGGACCAGTCCAGAGGACTCGACTGGCCGCTGTCGGAAAAAATCACCGGGGTGTGCGGCAAGCTGGCCGTCTCGACCACGAAAATCTGCACCATGCTGACGTCGTCCCGTGATTCACCACGGAATTCGTCCAGCGCGCCCTGTATTTCCTCGAACAAGCGATGCGGCCAGCGGTTGTTGCTCAATACGGCATCGAGCCGCTCGGCACCGAACAACTGATCTTCGCCGTTGGCCGTGTCGATCACGCCGTCGGACAGCAGGAACAACTGGTCACCCTGACTGAGCGAGTGCACCTCGGTCTTGTCGCTGAAGCTCTGGCGCGATAGCACGCCCAGCGGCAGATGTCGGGATTGCAAGGCGACGCGCTCGCCGCCCTGGCAAAGAATGTAGCCATCCGGCAGCCCGCCATTCCACACCTCCACCTGCAGGCGCTGGAAGCTGACATTGAGCATGGTGGCGCAGCAGAACATGTCCACCGGCAGGATGCGCTTGAGCTTGGCGTTCATTTCTCGCAGGATTTCCGCCAGGCCGTAGCCTTTGGCGGTCATGCCATAGAACACTTCGGCCACCGGCATGGCGCCCACGGCTGCGGGCAAGCCATGGCCGGTGAAATCGCCGAGCAGCACGTGCATGTCACCCGAAGGGGTAAAAGAAGCCAGCAGCAAGTCGCCGTTGAACAGGGCATAGGGCGATTGCATGTAGCGAATGTTCAGCGAGCTGAGGCAACCGGAGTGGGCGATCTGATCGAACACTGCCTTGGCAACCCGTTGCTCGTTGAGCAGGTATTCATGGTGCAGGGAAATCTGGTTGCGCTGTTCGAGGACCGTGGCTTGCAGGCGTCGCAAGCGATCCATCGCGGTGATCTTGGCGGCGAGTATCACCTGGTTGTAGGGCTTGGCCAGGAAATCGTCGCCGCCCGCCTCCAGGCAGGCCACCAGCGCCTGCTCTTCGGTCATGGACGTCAGGAAGATGATCGGCACCAGCTCTTCACCGGCCATGGCCTTGATCCGTCGTGCTGCTTCGAAGCCATCCATCACCGGCATCATCGCATCGAGCAGTACCAACTGTGGACGCTGGGTTTCGAACACCCGCACCGCGTCTTCACCGTTCTCGGCCTGTACCACGTAATGGCCCTGGCGGTGAACGATGGAGGACAACAACATGCGATCGGTCATGTTGTCGTCGGCGATCAGCACCGTCAGCGGGTCGGGCTTGTGCAGAATCAAGAGATCTTGAACAGCTTGTCGAAATTGGAGATGCCGAGGATTTTGCGCACATCGGAATTGCTGTTGATGACTTCTACGTCCGCGGTTTCGCCACCCGCATGGTCGCGCAGCAGCAACAGCATGCCCAACGCCGAACTGTCGAGGTAGCTCGTGTCCTTCAGATCGATGATGAACTTGGCAGGCTTGGGATTGACGCTTTCGTAGGCGTCTCGAAACTGCTGATGAGCCCCAAAGTCGAATCGACCCGAGATCACGATAGTCAAGGCTTTCCCGTCTGTGGAACGCGAGGAAGTCACTGCTGTGGACGTTGGTGTTTGGGGCATGGGTTATTCCTTCAGGATTATTGCCAGCACTGACAAAGGTTTAGCATCGGCACGCGCCTCCAGCAACCCCAGCGGGCGGTAAAAAATGTTTATCGCGTCGCGGCCTCAGTACTGCTCGCGTTGCGGCAAGCGCTGAGACAATTCATCGAGCAAACGCTGCTCGCGTCGATCCTCCAGCCGCCGAGCTTCTTCAGCATAGCGCAGCACCAGCTTGCGCAGGCCTTCGACACGGGCATAGGCTTTTTGCCAGACGCTACGGGCGCTGTTGAGATTGCCCTGGTGCCAGGCAAGACTCTTGTGTTGCTGAGCCACCGCGGTCTCCAGCTGATTGAGGAAGCGCTGATAGTTCATCAGCCACTGCCCGGATACGCCGCGGCTGCCATGGGTCATCCATTGCTGCTGATAGTCGCCGCGAAATTTTTCAAGCTCTGCGAGCTTGGCGTGGGACAGGTTGACCTGGCCCTGAAAATGGCCGAGCCGCTGCGCCGCCTTTTTCTCGACGCTCTCGGCCATCTCGACCACGGGCGCCAGACGCGCCGCTCGACTCATCGCCATGATCTATCAGCCCGGCGCTACAGGTGTGAACACGGCCGCGAGGCGGTCGCTGCTGTCTTGCAGGCTTTCGTTTTCCTGCAGCCCCTGGCGCAGATAGCGCACCAACGTGGGCTGCAGCGCGATCGCCAGGTCAGTCTCGCGATCACCGCCGGCCACATAGGCGCCGACGCTGATCAAGTCACGGCTCTGTTGATAGCGTGACCACAACTGCTTGAACTGTTGGGCCTGGGCCATGTGCTGCGGGCTGACCACCGAGGGCATGACCCGGCTGATCGAGGCCTCGATGTCGATGGCTGGGTAATGCCCCTCCTCCGCCAGGCGGCGGGACAGTACGATATGGCCGTCGAGTACGCCGCGCGCCGAGTCGGCGATCGGGTCCTGCTGGTCGTCCCCCTCGGACAACACGGTATAGAAGGCGGTGATGGAACCGCCTCCGGCTTCGGCGTTACCCGCACGTTCCACCAGCTTGGGCAGCTTGGCGAACACCGACGGTGGATAACCCTTGGTGGCCGGGGGCTCGCCGATAGCCAAGGCGATTTCGCGCTGGGCCTGGGCATAACGGGTCAGGGAGTCCATGAGCAACAGGACGTTCTTGCCCTTGTCACGAAAATATTCGGCAATACGGGTGCAATACATGGCCGCTCGCAGGCGCATCAGCGGCGCATCGTCCGCTGGTGAAGCGACTACGACGGAGCGCTTGAGGCCTTCGGGACCGAGGCTGTGCTCGATAAACTCCTTGACCTCACGACCCCGCTCACCAATCAGTCCGACCACGATGATGTCGGCCTCGGTAAAGCGCGTCATCATGCCGAGCAGCACACTCTTGCCCACCCCGGTACCGGCGAACAAGCCCAGGCGCTGGCCGCGGCCGACGGTGAGCAAGCCATTGATGGAGCGGATGCCCACGTCCAGCGGCTGGCTGATGGGGTCGCGCTTGAGCGGGTTGATGGTCGGACCGTCCATCGGCACCCAGTCTTCGGCCTTCATGCCGCCCTTGCCGTCGAGCGCGCGGCCGGCACCGTCAAGCACCCGCCCGAGCATGGTCATGCCCATGGGCAGGCGACCGGTGTCGGCCAATGGCACCACGCGGGCGCCGGGGGCGATACCAGCGACACTGCCCACCGGCATCAGGAACACCTTGCTGCCGGAAAAGCCCATCACCTCGGCCTCGACCTCGACAGCGTCATAGCTGACGTCGTTGATCACCCGGCAGCGGCTGCCCATGGCGGCCCGCAGGCCTTCGGCTTCGAGGGTCAGCCCGACCATGCGCAGCAGCCGTCCTTCCACGACCGGCTGGCGTGGCAGATCGATGGCCTGTGGATAACTCGACAGGCGCTTGACGAAGCTGGTGCGATTAAGATGCATCGCTGGGCTCCGTCGGTTTGATTTGGGCCCTGGATTCGCCCTTGGCGGGCAGCTCGTCATCTACCTCGTGATGCGCGTCGTCGTCCAACTCGGCTTCGAGCTGCGCCAGATCGGCGGCCAAGTCGGTGTCGGCATCGGCGTTGACGTCAGCATCGGCATCGGCATCGGACTCAGTCTCAGACTGCGCCTCGCTCAGTTCGCGGGCGAGTTCAGGCGCCTGCAGCGGCTCGATTTCTGCCACCGGCTCGGCGACGGCAGCCTGTCGGGCCTGCGCTGCGGCCGCCTTGATCTGCGCCTGGTGCTCCAAGTGCCGGGCTTCCGCTGCGGCAAGGTCGACATCGGTATCCGACTCGGCGGGATGCATGCCCTGCTCGTGCAACTGCCCGAACATCATGGCGATGGCCTGGGTGATACGCGTCTCAATAGTGGCATCGATACGACTGTGTTCGGTCTCGACGCGGCAGCCGCCGGCCAGCAATGCCGGGTCTTCGAGGATCCGCCAGGTTTCTTCATGACGCTCGCGCAGCGCCTTGACCTGCACGAAATCCTGGGGATTGACGAAGATCCGCACATTATTGGCGCCCATGGGCAGCAACTTGAGCGATTCGCGCAATACCGTTTCGATCTGGCTGGAGTCGGTAGTGAGTTCGCGCTGGATGACTTCGCGGGCGATGTGCCCGACCAGCTCCACCATGGACTTTTCGATCTGAGCGTCCTGCTCGGCGATGGGCAGGAACAAGTGCACCATGACTTGTTCGAGCGTGGCCAGCTTGGCGGCCAGGGCGACCTCGGCCTCTTGGCGAACTTTGATCTGGGTGCTGTGAAAACCTTCACGCTCACCCACCGCGAAGCCTTCGTTGTAGGCCTCCTGGCGGATGCTCTCGAGTTCTTCGAGGGTCAGCGGCTGGACTTCGTCGAGGGGGACTTCTTCGATTTCCTCTATGACTACGGGGGCAGGTTCTGGCTCCGGCAGCTCCGGGTCGAAACTGGGCAGTGACCAGACATCGACGCCGCGCAGGTCTTCGGCGCGGATCAGTTCACTGACGGTTTCATTGGTGGGGCGCGACATGCTTATATCCCTGATACTCGGTTCCAGACCCTGCAGCGAGGAGGCTTGCCCCCGAAAACCGCTCGTCCCGACACATCGGTGTGGAGTGCAGCTTGTTCGCGGGCGAGCCCCTTTGCTACAAGGTCAGCTGTTGCCTCTTCATACACCTGTGGTCATGCAGATGCCACCGATCAGATCATTTCCTCGCCGCCTTTGCCACCCAGCACGATCTCGCCGGCTTCGGCCATGCGACGGGCGATGGTGAGGATTTCCTTCTGCGCGGTCTCGACGTCGCTGACGCGTACCGGGCCTTTGGCCTCGAGGTCGTCGCGCAGCAGTTCCGAGGCACGCTTGGACATGTTCTTGAAGATCTTTTCCTTGACCCCATCGTCGGCACCCTTGAGCGCCACCACCAGTACATCCGAAGAGACTTCGCGCAGCAACGCCTGGATACCGCGGTCGTCGACGTCCTTGAGGTTGTTGAAGACGAACATCAGGTCTTCGATCTGACCGGACAAGTCCTCGTCCACTTCGCGGATCGAATCCATGAGCTGGCCTTCGACCGAACTGTCGAGGAAGTTCATGATATCGGCCGCACGCTTGATACCGCCCAGCGTGGTCCGGGAGGTGGTCGAGTTGCCGGCAAACTGCTTCTCGAGGATCGTGTTGAGTTCCTTCAAGGCTGCTGGCTGCACGGTGTTCAGCGAAGACACACGCAGAATGATGTCCAGGCGCACCTTGTGGTCGAAGTGCCCGAGCACCTCGCCGGCCTGATCGGGGTCGAGGTACGCGACCACGATGGCTTGGATCTGTGGGTGCTCGAAACGGATGACGTCGGCCACTGCACGCGGCTCCATCCATTTGAGGCTGTCCAGGCCGCTGGTGTTGCCGCCCAGCAAAATACGGTCGATCAGGCCGTTGGCCTTGTCTTCGCCCAGTGCCGAGGTGAGCATCTTGCGGATGTAGGTGTCCGAACCGACGCCCAGGCTGGTCTGGTCGCCCACGCTGGCGACGAACTCGGTCATCACCTGCTCGACCTGTTCGCGGTGCACGTTGCGCATCTGCGCCATGGCCACGCCCACTCGCTGCACTTCCTTAGGGCCCATGTGCCGCAGCACTTGTGCGGCGTCGGTTTCACCCAACGAAAGGAGGAGAATGGCGGCCTTGTCGACCTTGGTCAGTTTGGGGGCAACTATGGCCTGATTGCTACTCATCGGCGTTAATCCACTCTTTCACGACCTGGGCCACACGACCCGGATCTTCGGCCACCAGACTTTTGATTGCATTCAACTGCGCGTCATAACCCTCGCTCGGGCTTGGCAGCAAGATGCTCTGCGGCCCGCCGAGGCTGACGCGATCGTCGGCCACATCACCCATCATGCCGCCCGCGAAACCGCCGCCGGCCATACCTGCGCCCATCATCGCGCCGTCACCGCCGGAGGCCGCGAGGCCTTTACCGCCCTTGCCACCCCCGGTGATGTTGTTGAGCACCGGGCGCAGAACACCGAACACCAGCACCAGAATGAACAGCACACCCAGCGCCTGCTTGACCACATCCCAGAACCAGGGCTGCGAGTAGAACGGAATGCTCGGGATCACTTCACCGGTATCCGGCGCGAACGCCGAGTTGATCACCGTCACGCTGTCGCCACGGCTGGCATCGAAGCCCACCGCGTCTTGCACCAGGCGAGTGAAGCGCGCCAGATCTTCGGCGCTCCAGGGCGTGTGGGTGACTTCGCCGTTGGCCGCGTTGAGCTTGGCCTGATCGTCGACCACTACCGCCACCGACAGGCGCTGCAAGCGACCCTGCTGCTGACGGGTATGGCTGATGGAACGGTCGAGCTCGAAGTTCTTGGTCGATTGCTGACGCTTGTCGGCCGGATACGGCGCCAGCATCGGCTGGCCAGTGGCCGGATCCATGATCTGCTGACCGTTGGTGTCCACCAGCGGTTGCCCAGGCTGAATCGCCGCCCCAGCGCCTGCCGCTCCGCCCGCAGTGGTTTGCGGCGCGGTGGCGGGTGCCGGTGGCTGGTTGCTCAAGGCACCCGGCACACCCGAAGGGCCGCTGCCGCTGGAACGCTGTTCAGTGGTCGATTGCTCACTGCGCAGGGCAGGTTGATCGGGGTTGAACTGTTCGGAGGTGGATTCCACGGCACTGAAGTCGACCATGGCCGAGACTTCCGCCTTGTAGCGATCGTTGCCCAGTACCGGCGCCAGAATGCTCTGCACCCGCTGCGTCAGCATGCTTTCCATGCGCCGGGTGTAATCGAACTGCTTGCCGGCCATGGCCAGCTCGGAGCTGCCGCCCTGGTCAGACAGCAGGTTGCCCTTCTGATCGACCACGGTGACACCGGATTTGTCCATTTCCGGGATGCTGGTGGCGACCAGATTGACGATCGCCATCACCTGACCTGGATCGAGGGTGCGGCCGCCGTACATTTCTACCAATACCGAAGCGGTCGGCTTGCGCTCGTCGCGCACGAACACCGAGCTTTTCGGAATTGCCAGGTGCACGCGTGCTGCCCGGATGCCATTGAGGCTGGAAATAGTCCGCGCCAATTCACCCTCAAGGCCACGCCGATAGCGAGTCGCTTCCATGAACTGGCTGGTACCCAGGCCTTGGTCCTTGTCGAGAATTTCGAAACCGACATTGCCATCGCCCTGCACCACGCCAGCCGAGGCCAGCGCCAGACGGGCGCGGGACAAATCTTCGGCCTTGACCAGCAGCGCACCAGAGGTCGGCTCGATGTTATAGCTGATGTTGGCGGTGGCCAGGGTGTCCATCACCTGCTTGGTGTCCATACCCGCCAGACTGCCAATCAACGGACGGTAATCCGGCTGTTGCGACCACAGGACCACGGCAAAACCGATGGCCACACTGGCAGCCAGCCCGACCAACAGGCCGACCTGCCGGAGCACCGGCATCTTGGTGATGTTATCCAGAAAATTCAGGCCCGGCAGGGAGTTCTTGGCCCCTGCTCCACCTGCTTTTGCCGGTACGTTATCCACTGCTTCAGCCATGACTCAATTCGTCCTCAGACCGGCATCTGCATGATGTCTTGGTAAGCTTGAACCAGTTTGTTGCGCACTTGCGTGAGCGCCTGGAAGGAAACCTGGGCTTTCTGCGACGAAATCATGACGTCGGTGATGTCCACACCGCTCTTGCCGATCTCGAAGGCGCTGGACAGCTGGTTCGAGGCCTGCTGTGTTTCATTGACCTTGCCCACGGCATTGCCAAGCAGGTCGGCGAAGCTGCTGCCGCTGACTTCCGGCACAGCCGTGGCGGCCTTGGCCGACGAGCCCATGGCTTCGGCTTGCATGGCACGCATGTCCATCATCAAACGGTTGAATTCAATACCTTGGCTCATGGACATCTCTCTTTGCCGGTCCGCAATTTTTTGACACTGATACAGCGCCTGTCAGTAGAGGTAGCAACAAGGGTGCCAGCTCTTCAGGACAGCGCTACAAATCCGACACGAATCGTTAGCTAGCGAACAAGAACGCTTCGACATCCATGCCTGCGTCACGCATCTGCGCCAGCTTGTAGCGCAAGGTACGCGGGCTGATACCCAGGCGCTCCGCCGCTTCCTTGCGACGTCCGCGTTCGGTACGCAGGGTATCGATGATGACCTCGAATTCGCGCCGCCGAAGATCATCGCCCAGGCCGCTGAGGGCCTGAGGTTCATCTTCCGCCTTGCTTGTCGGGATTGAAACATTCGGCGCCCGCAACAACGCAGGTGCCCCGACCGGCGGCAGATGAACGCTGCCGATAGGGCCAGCCAGGCAGAAGTCTTCAGCACGAATGATGCCGCCCTGCTGCAGAATCAGCGCGCGCTGGATGGCGTTGTCCAGTTCCCGCACATTACCGGGCCAGGCGTATGCCACCAGGCAGGCCTGGGCGTCTTCGCAGAGATGCACGGGGGCGTGCTTCATTTTATTGACGTGCTTGGCCAGCAACCGCTCGGCCAGCGGCAGAATGTCGGCGGTCCGCTCGCGCAACGGCTTCCAGGCCAAGGGGAAGACCGACAGGCGATAGTAGAGGTCTTCGCGAAAGCGCCCGGCCGCCACCTCCCCGGCCAGATCACGGTTAGTGGTGGCGATCACGCGGATGTCCAACGTGATGGGCTTGCGCCCACCCACTCGCTCCACTTCGCGCTCCTGGAGCACGCGCAGCAGCTTGGCCTGCAGGCCCAGGGGCATTTCAGATATCTCGTCGAGCAACAGAGTGCCGCCGTCGGCCTGCTCGAATTTGCCCGCCTGGGCGGCGATGGCGCCGGTAAACGAACCTTTCTCGTGGCCGAACAGGGTGGCCTCGAGCATGTTGTCGGGGATGGCCGCGCAATTGATCGCGACGAATGGCTGAGTGGCGCGACGCGATTGCAAATGAATGTAGCGCGCCAGGACTTCCTTGCCTGTGCCGGACTCACCGGAAATCAACACGGTCGAGTCGCTGCGCGCGACCCGTGCAGCCAGCTCCAGCAGCTGCGCGCTGGCTGGCTCTTGCGCCACCGGGCCGTCGCTGTCGTTGTTTTGCACGCCGCCCAAGGCGTGACGTGCCACCAGATCAAGCAATGCGCGTGGCTCGAACGGCTTGACCAGATAGTCCGCCGCCCCCTGACGCATGGCGTCGACAGCGCGCTCGACCGCGCCATGGGCCGTCATCAGCAGCACCGGCAGTTGCGGCTGCAAGGCGCGCAGCCGGGCCAGCAGTTGGTGCCCATCCATGCCGGGCATGTTGACGTCGCTGATCACCAGCCCGAACGCTTCGCGGGTCACCGCCTGCAAGGCGTCCTCGGCGCAACTCACCGCTTGGTAGGCGCAGCCGCCCAGTTCGAGGGTATCGCCGAGGGCTTCGCGCAGGGCGCGGTCATCCTCGACCAGCAATACCTTGATTTCTCTCTGGCCTGTGGCTTGCATCGACCTTACTCCTGAGTAGCGAACAGCGGCAGCGTCACCATGGCGCAGGTACCGCGGCCTGGACGCGAGCGAAATTGCAACTCGCCGTGGTGCGCACGCGCCACTGCCTTGACCACCGCCAGCCCGAGACCGGTGCCGGTGGTCTTGGTAGTAAAGAAGGGTTCGCCCAGGCGTGCCAGGGTCTTGGCATCGATGCCACTACCGCTGTCAGTGACGCACAGGCGCAAGGTGTCGGCGCGTCGATACAGATGCACCTTGATCCGCGCCTGGCCGCCACTGGCCTGCACCGCGTTCTCGATCAGGTTGAGCACGGTGCCGACCAGGGTGTCGCGGTTGCACAGCAACTCGCCGCGCACGCTGTCGCACTGCCACCGCACCTGCTGGCCCTCGAGCTGGACATGGGCAGCCTCTTGCAGCGCGTCGAACAGCGCGTCCGGCGTCAAACGATCATTGAGGGGCAGCTCGCCACGGGCGAACACCAGCATGTCGCGCACTTGGTGCTCGAGTTCATGCAGGCGCTCCTTGAGCCGGCCCGCAAAGCGCTGCTGGGTCTCGGCCGGCAGGATCTGCTCGGTGAGGTGGCTGGCATACAGCAGTGCCGCCGACAGCGGCGTACGAATCTGGTGAGCGAGCGAAGCAACCATGCGGCCCAGCGAAGACAGCCGCTCGTGGCGAGCCAGTTCGCCCTGCAAGCGACGGGTTTCCGTCAGGTCGTTGAGCAGCACCAACTGACCCGGTTCGGCGTCCAGCGAACGGGTGGCAATCGACAGGCGACGACCATCCTTGAGAGAGATCTCGTGACCGTCATCTTCACGCGGTGAGAAGCAGCGGCTGATCACATTGCGCCACAATTCGCCCTCCAAAGGCTCCCCGAGCAAGTCCGCAGCCGCTGGGTTGGCCTCCCGGACCTGGCCGTGGGAGTCGATGACGATGACGCCACCCGGCAGCAGGTTCAGTAGACTTTGCAGGCGGTTGGCGATGACCTCTTTCTCCGCCAGTTCGGCCATGCGCTGGGCGCTCACCACCGCCAGTTCGCCCTTCAGCTCGGCAACCCGGGTCTCAAGCAGGCTGTAGGACTCGCTCAGCTGGCTGGATACCTGGTTGAACAAGGCAAAGGCCTGCTCCAGGCTCGGCCGCTCGGCGGCCTGCTGTTCAGGGGTGGCGTTGGGGGCAAAACCAGCTGGCGGGGTCGAAGACATGGGGGCGGCCTGGGACATCTTGCTCTCTCATGTGGGCTCACCGTCAAAAACGGTATCGTCCTTGAGACATAGCAATAGCCGTGCCGGAACATTTGGACTGTGACGGGGTTCGCAAAAAGCTTTGCATCAAACACCATACAAAGTCGAAATGATCAACAAAATCAGGTGTTTGAAAAGAGGGTGGGAATGGGGGGAGCAAGGCGATAAACATCTTGCACAACCGCCGGTCCGTTATCGGTACCGGCTGTCCGCAAGTCTGGCGTCAATCCTCCGACTGATCGTCGCCTTCGCCGTTGCCGCGACTCATGCCGTATTTGCGCATTTTCTCCACCAATGTGGTGCGGCGGATACGCAAGCGTTCGGCAGCCCGGGCCACGATGCCGTTGGCATCATCCAGCGCTTGCTGGATCAAGCCCTGCTCCAGACCACCGAGGTAGTCCTTGAGGTCCAGCCCCTCGGGCGGCAGCATGGCACTGGAAGCGAAGTCCGGGGTGTGGCCGTTGATGGCTACCCGCTCTTCGAGATCGGTGCGCAGGCTGTCGACCAGTTGCTCGTCTTCGTCGTCGACATAGCGGAATTTCTTCGGCAATTCGGCAACGCCGATCACACCATAGGGATGCATGATCGCCATGCGTTCCACCAGGTTCGCCAGTTCACGGACATTGCCTGGCCAGCCATGACGGCACAGCGACATGATCGCCGCGGAGTTGAAGCGAATCGAGCCGCGCTTCTCGTGCTCCATGCGCGAGATCAGTTCGTTCATCAGCAACGGGATGTCCTCGACGCGCTCGCGCAGCGGGGCCATCTCGATGGGGAATACGTTGAGGCGGTAATACAGGTCTTCGCGGAAGGTCCCGACCTCGATCATGCTTTCGAGATTCTTGTGGGTCGCGGCGATGATGCGGACATCGATGCTCTGGGTCTTGTTGCTGCCCACACGCTCGAAGGTCCGCTCCTGCAGCACACGCAGCAGCTTGACCTGCATCGGCAGCGGCATGTCGCCGATCTCGTCGAGGAACAGCGTACCGCCGTTGGCCAGTTCGAAACGCCCGGCACGGCTGGTGATGGCGCCGGTGAAGGCGCCCTTCTCGTGGCCGAACAGTTCGCTTTCGAGCAGCTCTGCGGGGATAGCCCCGCAGTTGACCGGCACGAACGGCGCGTCGCGGCGCTTGGAATGGTAGTGCAGATTGCGCGCCACCACTTCCTTGCCGGTACCGGACTCGCCGAGGATCAGCACACTGGCGTCAGTATCGGCCACTTGCTGCATCATCTGCCGGACATGCTGGATGGCGCGACTGGTGCCGACCAGGCTGCGGAACAGGTTTGGCTCGCGCTGACGCCCACGCTCACGGGCCTGGTCGTACATCTCGCGATAGACCTGGGCACGGTGCAGGGAGTCCAGCAGCTTGCTGTAGCTGGGCGGCATTTCGAGGCTGGAGAGGACGCGGCGACGCTGGTCGTCAGGCAACTCGGCTGGCGAAACATCCGACAGCAGCAACACTGGGAGGAATTCATCCCAGGTGCCCAGCGTCTTGACCAGGCCCTGAAGACTGCCCGGCGCAGTCACCGCGCCGATCAATACGCACAGGACCTCACGACTGGAGCCCAGCCCTTCGACCGAGTGCTGCCAATCCTGACTTGAGCAGGACAGGTTGTCTTCACCGAGGAAATTCAGAATGACCGCGAGGTCGCGCCGACGGACGTTATCGTCATCGATCAGCAGGATTTTGGTTTCACGCCACATGCAATAGCAACTTCCCTAGTCAACTCGACGCCCAGAAGGGGCTAGCTCGACGTATTTGAAGGCCGGTTCAGCTCTTTGACGACTGAACCTTGCCAACAGCCACTAGTAAAGTCAAAAAAATGGTCACAGTCAAATTTATGGCGACTTTGGTACCCACTTTCAAACATGACTAGCCGAACAGATGGTATACCTTCGCTGCGTTATTCGCTTGGCGAATCTGCATGACCTCGTCAAACAAGGCTTGACGCTCACCTGTAGCGGCGTCGATCACGGTCTTATAGACGAAAAGCAGTTTTTCGAGGCTGTTACGTATTTCGCCCTCATGCGCCTTTAGGTCAGGCGCGCCCGTCAACGCGTCGACGCAGTCTCGGCAGGCCAGGTCGAGTTGGGCGATAGTCGACCAGTCACGACGCTCCAGCGCCCCTTCCATCGCCTCGCGGGTTTCTTCGATACGTTGCATTGCGACCGACATGGCGGAGACCTCGGGGGCTTGCGGGCTGTCAGGCATCTTGAGCACCGGACTATGCGGCAGGAGCGATGGCATCCCAACCTTCCTTGACCGTGATCATCAGGCCAGCGACTTCGTCGATGATCTTTGGATCGGTCTTGATATTCGCTTCAGTCAAGCGGGTCATCATGTAGGTGTAGAGGGCATCGACACGGGCGACCTGCTTAGCCGAATTGGTCATGTCCAGGCCTTCGCGCAGGCCGCCGATCAGGGCCACGGCGCGCGTGATAGCCAAACCTTTGCCGGGCACATCCTTGCGTGCGATGGCGCCCTTTGCCTGGGCCAGGCGATCGAGTACGCCCTGCATCAACATCTGCACCAGGCGATGAGGACTGGCCTCGGAAGTCTGCGCCTGCGCGGTTACGTTCTGGTATTGCCGAAGTGCTCGCATCGGGTTCATTTGCTTGCCTCACCACAACTGAAGTGATCTGTATATTCTCTATATCGACGCGGTACGCCAATACTTTAGACAAAAAGTCAAAAGCCCGGCACATGTCTGCACATGGCCGGGCTTCTGGGAGCAACACCCATCAGGACTGCGAAGCGGTCAGGCTGTCGAAGAACGAGGTGATGCTGGTGGCCTGCGCTTTCATCTGCCCTACCAAGGTATCCATGGCGTTGTACTTGGCAGTCAGGGTCGCCGTGAAGGTGGTCACGTGCAAGTCCAGAGCGTCCTGTTGATCGGAGAGCTGCGACTTGGTCTTGTTCAACTGCGTACTGCGCTGATCGAGGATCCCGCCCGTCTGGGTGTAGGGCGTCAGCACTGCCGACATGCGCGCAACGATACCGTTGGTGCCCGAGAACATCGACTGGATCTGACTACCCAGGCCCTTGTCGGACATCGCCGTGGTGAACTTGGTGGTGTCGAAGCTCAGCTGCCCGTTGGTGCCAGTGGTGACGCCCAGCTGCGACAGCACGGTCAAGCTGCCAGAGCCGCTGTTCGCGGTCGACAGCACGCTACGCAAGGACGCTTGCAGCGACCGTGGCAGGTTGTCATAGGTCATGGCGCCGGCGACGACGTTGCCATCGCTGTCGGTGGTCGTCGACGTCAGCGAACTGACCGCCGACAGCAGCGTATTATAGGCCGTCACGAACGACTGCACCGAGGTTTGCAGCCCGGAGGTGTTCGAGGCGACGGTGATGGTCGTTGGGGTGCTCGAGGTGCTGCTGCCGGTAAGAGTACCCGCGCCCAGATTCAGCGTAATCCCCCCAATCGCACTGCTGACAGTATTGCTGGCACTGGTGACCGACAAGCCATCGATGGTCAGCTTCGCGTCCGCGCCCTGAGTGATGTAGCCACCCGCCGTACTGCTGCTGGAGAAGGCCGTGGTGCCGTCTACCGCCAGCTCCGATATACCACTCATGGTCAGGTCGCTGCCTGCCCCGGTGGTGGAAGACGTCAGCACCAACCGCGAACCGCTGGTATCAGTAATGATGTTGGCAGTGATGCCTTTGGATTGCAGCGAACTGTTGATCGAGTCACGTACTGTCTGCAACGTCGCGCCGGAACCGACCGTCACGTTGTAGTCAGTGCCATTTTGACTGATCTTCAGCGTACCACTCGAAATAGCACTGCTTGAGCCACCGGAAAAGGCCGGGCTGGCAATCTTGGAGCCAGAAGCCAGGTTTTGGACGGTGACACTATAAGTACCGGCTACGGCGGTATTGTCCGCAGTGGCGGTGAGCGTGCTGCTGGATGAAGTCGCCGAATAGGCAGTGAACGCAGGCGTAGTGGTGCTGCCCAGCGCAGTCAAGGCCGTCTGGTAGGCCGCCATGGCACTTTTGATGGTACCAATCGCCGAAATACTGGCGGTGTTGGCCGTTGTCTGCGTAGTGATCTGTGTTTGCGCCGCTTCCTTGTCGGCACCTACCAGCGCGGTCACGATCGAGTTGATGTCCAGCCCCGAGCCAAGGCCCGTCGATGTGGTAATAGGACTCGCCATGTGAATCTCCTGGAATTAGTCGCCGGTCTTTTGACCCGCGCACGCCGCGATATCAGCGTGGAAACACTTTTCGTGCCAGCTCTCAGACCTTGCCGTCGAACAGCACGCTACCTTGCTTATCCATGTTATCGGCCAGTTTCAGTGCTTCTTCAGTCGGCATCTGCCGAATGACTTCGCCCGTCTCGGTAGACACTACCTTGACGATAGCAATGCCGTGCGCCTGGTCAATGGAATATTCCAGATCGCGCTCGGAGGCCTTGAGGAATTGGTCGATCGCCTTGACGGCCGATTGTACGGTCGCAGGCTTTACGGAAGAGTCGGCAGAGGCCCCGGTGGCGGTAGTCGTCGACACAACCTGTTCGGCTGGGACGGTGGTTTCGCTCGAAGGCTTTGTCGCCGCTGTGTAAGCAGTATTCAGCTTGACGTCCATTTGAAGACCTCCACAAAGTAAAAAAGCGAGAGAGCACGCTGAGCGCCCTCTCCCGCCGAAGCCTAAGCTTTAAACAGTCTTACTGGAGCAGTTTCAGTACTGCGGATGGCAGCTGGTTAGCCTGTGCCAGTACCGAAGTCGACGCTTGCTGCAGAGTCTGCTGTTTAGTCAGGTTAGCAGTTTCCGAAGCGAAGTCGGTGTCTTGAATACGGCCCAGTGCAGCCGTTGCGTTCAAGTTCACGTTCTGCAAGTTGGAGATGGTGCTGGACAGACGGTTTTGCGAAGCACCAAGGTTTGCACGAGTGGAGTTGATGGTCTGCAGAGCGGCGTCGATTGCAGTGATTGCGTTAGCGACGGTCGAAGCTGCAGTACCCGTGGTGCCGCCAGTACCAGTGATCGAAACCGAGCTACCGACACCCAGGGTGTTGGCGTCGAAGCTAGCGCTCAGGGTCAAGGTGATGGTGTTGGCCGAACCGGTGTTGGAGCCGACTTGCAGGTTCATGGTGCCAGCCGAACCGTCCAGCAGGTTTTTGCCGTTGAGGTTGGTGGACGCCGAGATACGAGTCAATTCAGCCGACATCTGGGTGAATTCGGAGTTCAGTGCAACACGGTCGCTGGAGCTGTTCGAGTCGTTCGCAGACTGCACGGCCAGTTCACGCATACGCTGCAGAATGTTGGTCGATTCCTGCAGAGCGCCTTCAGCGGTCTGAGCCATCGAGATACCGTCGTTGGCGTTCTTGATTGCTACGGTCTGGCCACGAATCTGGCTGGTTTCCTTGGTAGCGATCTGCAGGCCGGCGGCGTCATCTTTTGCACTGTTGATTTTCAGGCCAGAAGACAGACGAGTCATGGAGGTGGTCAGAGCATCGGAAGCTTTGTTCAGGTTGGTTTGAACGGCCAGGGATGCAACGTTGGTGTTTACGCCTAACATAATGAATTCCTCGTGATTTGGGTACTGGTCCGGCCCTGGCTTGAGCCGGTGTGGCCTAGAGAACCTTCGTAATAGTTATCGTCGTGGTGGGCGTTTGCTTGAGCCCTTTTTCAAAGTTTTTTTGCCGTTTTTGCCAGAACCCGTGTAAATCAAGGCCCCGAACAAACTTTGACGCCAAAAAAGCTTTCACGACGATCCGTTGCCCTGTGAACCGCGTCACACTTCGAGACTCACGCCTCTTGTTGCGCCACCAGTTGCAGCAGATCTACTTCCAAGGTATCGGCCAGCCCCAACCAATCTTGACGCTCTTGTGCCTGCAATAATGCATTCAGTACCACGGGGCATTGCTGGGCCACGTCAGGCGGGCAGCCCTGCAGTGCTTTCATCAAGCCATCGAATACCTCAACCATCTGCAACGCTGCCTCCACATCGCGTCCCAGACGAAACAGTGCCGCACACGCCCGTACCTGGCGCTCGACCGCGAGATCGACACTCATGCCACGAACTCCGGATGGTAGTGCGTTCCAGCGATCAGCGCGCCGTCCCGACTGGTATTGAAGAATTGCACCTGCGGATGACGCGCAATGAAACGCTCCAGCTCCATCAGGTAACTGCGAAAATTGAGTTGGGTCTTGACCCGCTGCCCGTGGCCGTCCTGCAGCCAGTAGCGCGCGGCTTTCACCGATGGGCCCAATTCGCTGTCGAGCCAGCCGGCGTGGGTCCTGTCATGGGGAAAGGCGAAGTCGGCACCGAACAGGGTGATCCGCCGGGCGCCCATCTTCACCGCCAGATCAACCGCCGGATGCAACACGCTGCCAGCGGTATGCAAACTGCCGCGCGGCAGGCGCTCGCGCAGCGCGTCGAACAACGGGCTGGCGGAATACCCAGCGTAGCGCGGGCCCTGCCAGCGCTGCAGGACATCCGCCGGTACCAGCGGCAGATACACCAGGGTCACCGCCTGGGAGTCGTCCGACGGCAAGTAGCGCTCGCTGATCAACTGATCGACGCTGACCACCAGATCAGGGACGATGCCTTGCTGGCGCAGCGGCCGGTACGCCGTGTCGACACAGATGATCAAAGGCCGCTCGGCCTGCGCGGCAATCCCCTTGAGCGCAGCAAAATGTTGTTCAAGGCTCGGCCCGGTGGCGATCACCAGTACCTCGCGCCCCTGCAAGGTATCGAACAGTCGAGCCACATCAGGGTCGCTGCGCACCAGCGCTTCGGTCTCGCCCAAGCGCTGGAGCAAATGCGGCTGCTCTGCCGCGAAATGGCGATTGTTGAAGGCCAGATGGGTCTCGCTCACGAGGCGATCGCGCATCCGGGCACTGAAATCATCGGCGAGCACCATTTCACCAGGCAGGGCGAAGAACGGCAGGGCCATTTCGCTGTGCTCCCCCGCCAGGCTCAGCTCGACCCGCGGGTCGCCGAGCCATTGGCGCTGGTCGAGCAAGCCAAGGATCAGCGCGAACAGCGCGCTGTTGACGATGTACACCTGCAAGGTCTGCAGCGATGGACGCTCCAGCAATACCCCCTGCAGATCGCCCAGACCGGTACCGTACACATGCACCACCGCACTGTCGGGCGCCAGGCTGTCGGCCTGCAAGCGTGCCTCGGCGACACGATCGTAACGGCTGGTCAACTGCACCCCGTCGATGCTCAGGGTCGCGCCACACCCCTGCACTCGCTGCGACAGGGCGCTCACGTCCTCGGTTTGCAGCCGCGCCCATAGCGTCGGCCAGCGACGCCGGAGGACTTCCCCGTTAGCCTGGAATGTTTCGTTCATGGTGCTGCGGTTCCCTGAAAACGACTGCGCCCAAGGTTAACTCACCTTGGGCGCAGACACACGGCTGGCGGGGCTCCCGGCGTTGCGGGAGTGGGTGCGGCTCAGGGCCGATAGATAATCGCCGAGCCCCACGACAGGCCGACACCGAAGCCGCTCAGGGCGACACGTTTCCAGCTGGAGTCGAGCACGTGCTTTTCAAGCAGCAGCGGTACGCTGGAGGACACCGTGTTGCCGGTTTCGAGCATGTCCTTGACGAACTTCTCCGGTGGCGCGGCTTCGAAGCGGCGAGCCACGGCGTCGACGATCGCGGCGCTGCCCTGGTGAATACAGAAGGCGTCGATATCGTCCGCGCTGAAGCCCGACTCATCGAGCAGTTCGTGCAAATGCGCCGGCACTTTGAGCAGGGCAAAGTTGAACACCTGACGGCCGTTCATGAAGAACACGCCATCGCTGACCTTCAGGTGCGGCGCGCCGGAACCGTCGGTGCCGAATTTGGCCTTGCCCAACTGCCAGGGGGCGTCCTCGCCCATCCAGGTGGCCGTGGCGGCATCGCCGAACAGCATGGTGGTGTTGCGGTCTTCGGGGTCGACGATTTTCGAATACGGGTCGGCGGTGATCAGCAGACCGTTCTTCAGGCCTGCGGCCTCCATGAAGCCTTTCATGGCGTAGATACCGTAGACATACCCCGAGCAGCCCAGGGAGATGTCGAATGCGGCGACGTGGGTAGGCAAGCCGAGCTTGTCCTGGACGATCGCGGCCGTGTGCGGCAGGCCTTCTTCGTCGCCGTTCTGGGTGACGACGATCAGCGCGTCGATGGACTCGCGCTTGAGTTGCGGGTTGTTCGCGAACAAGGCGTTGACGGCCTCGACGCACAGGTCGGAGGTTTCTTGCGTGGCGTCCTTGCGTGGCAGGAACGCCGAACCGATCTTGCCCAGGATGAAGTCTTCGTCCTTGGCAAATTTGGCACCCTGCGCGTAGTTATCGACACCGGCCTTCGGCACGTAACTCGCTATGCTTTTTATGCCAATCATTCTGGCTTCCCAATAATAAACCGCTGAATATCACCACTCGGATGGATCGAGGGGCCGACAGAGACTGGCGCCGTGCAGCTCACAAGGGGCAGCAGCCGACGGCACCAAAGCGCAAAGGGCCGACCATTCGGCCAGGCAGCCACTTCAACGCCCACAAAAACATGACAATGGGATGCACTTCGTGACCCATAGGTCACGCCAATATAACGTCTGCTTCGTATTTTGTGACATTTTTGCAGGAAGGTTTAATGCGCGGTGCACAATTGCAGGCGCATCCCATGGTGCAATAACGCGCGCCTGGTGGGCGCCGCTATTGAGCGCTACCGAAGTGGTTCAGGGCATCGATCAGATGCACCTGCGCTGCATCGCTCAGGGTGTGATACAGCGGAATCGACAGAATTTGCTGGTTCTGCGCCGCCTCCTGCGCCCGCGTGGGTATCGTCAAGTGGCGGTAAGGCGGGTGCTCGGCAATGGCCAGCGGGTAGTGAATGTTGGTCTGGATGCCCCGCTCGGTCAGGTAATCCTTCAGGGCGTCACGGCAACGGCAGGTGACCACGAACAGATGCCACACATGGCCTTCACGGTGCGTGGCGCGCGGCACGTTGATCAGCGGATTATGGATCTGCGCGGTAAAGCGTTCGGCAATGAGGCGACGACGCTCGGTGTCGGCGTCCAGCCGGGCCAGCTTGACCCGCAGGATAGCCGCCTGAATCTCATCCAGACGGCTGTTCACCCCTGCGTACTCATGCTGATATTTGATCCGCGAGCCGTAGTTGCCCAACGCACGCACCAGGGTCGCCAGCGCCGCGTCGTTGCACACCACGGCCCCCCCGTCGCCCAAGGCACCGAGGTTTTTGCCCGGGTAGAAACTGAACGCCCCCGCATCGCCCCAACTGCCCGCCTTGCGACCTTGCAGGCTGGCGCCGTGGGCCTGGGCACAATCTTCCAGCACCAACAGGCCATGCTGACGGGCCAGTGCCATGATTTCGGGCATGGGCGCCAATTGCCCGTAGAGATGCACCGGCACAATCAAGCGGGTCTTGCCGGTAATGGCCGCCGCCACTGCACCGACGTCCAGGTTGAAGGTGGTCAGGTCGGTATCCACCAGTACCGGCGTCAGGCCGTTTTCGATGATGGCGGCAAGGGTGGCGATAAAGGTGTTGTGCTGCACGATCACTTCATCACCGTCGCGCAGCTTGCCTTGCTCCTTCCAGGCACGTATCACCAGGGTCAGGGCATCGAGGCCGTTGCCGACCCCCACCGCATGAGTCACCGCGCAATAATCGGCAAAGTCTGCCTCGAATCGGCTGAGCTCCTCGCCCATCAAATACCAACCCGAATCGATCACCCGGGCACAGGCCGCCTTCAACTCATCCGCGTATTCGTGGTTGATGGCCTGCAGGTCAAGAAAGGGAATTGTCATTGTCGCTGTCGTCACGGGTTCACCATGCTTTGGAAAGTGGCGTAGTCGCGCACGTAATCGGCTTCGTCATACAGACTGTCGGCGAGCACCATCAACACGCAATCAGGAGAAAAGTCGTACATCACTCGCCACACGAAAGACTCGATCAACAAGCCCTGACAGGGATTATCAAGACGAAAATCGATTTTCTCCTTGCCGTCATCGAGCAGGAAACGGCACGAGCCGCGCACCGCGACCGCCACCTGCTTCAAGGATTTGTGCGCATGATAGCCGCGCTTGACGCCCTGCCCCGTATCAAACATGTAATACACACGCTTGACCTGAAAAGGGATGTTCTTGCCTTCTTCCAGGGAGATCAACGAGCCGCGGTCATCACCGTGGGTCTGCAACTGCAAAAATTGAATATTCATTGCGAGTGTCCAGGGCGGGAATCGGCGTCACCCATTGCCAGCCATTGCACCACAGCCTCGGCATCAATCGAATAACCTTTGTAGTACAGCTCGCGAGACGCCGAGGTATTGGCCTGATAACGGAGGTAATTCATATCGACCCCGACGATGTCAGCCAGGTTGGAATAGCACGCAAGCGCGCCCAGCTCTTCGGCCATCCAGCACAACGCCCTCGCCCCTCGCGAGGCAAAGATGATATTGGTCCACGCGGCCCCCGTAGGGCCGATGATGATGTCGGCGTTGGCCATGATCGCCACTTGATGCTGAATATCCTGCTCTTCCATATAGACGCACTCGAACCCGTGAGGCTCGAGACGTGCCAGGATTTGCGCCTGATTGTAAGGCCGCAGATACCCCTTGCGCCCCAGGAACACTCGCTTGGGCAACACTGCCCGGTCAACCCCGGCAGCCAGCGACAGACCGTTTTCACGCAAGAAGCCGATGGATTCAGGCCGGGAAAAATTGTAGTTGGGCAAGCAGTCCGCAGGGCCTTTGTAATTGAAGATGCCGTTATTCGGCGCACTGATCATCAACAGGTCGCCGACGCAGTATGACGCCACACTCTTGAGCAGCACTAACGGACGGGTGATGCCCATGGCATCCAACATGGCCTTGATCGACGGGATGGTCTGGCTGTGTTCGGAAATCAACAGCGGGTAATGGTCATATTCGCCGGGCAGTTCGCGCACGAATTGCAGTTGGCTGAGAATCTCCAGCATCCAGTGGTAGTAATTGGTCTCGGTGCCACCGCTCACCAGCATCCCGCGCTCCACATATTGGGGCGCAGTACCTTGGCGCGCCAGGGCGAATGCTTCGCCATGGTAGACCAGATGCCCGGTACTGTAGTCGGCGCTGTCGATTATCGCGGTCGTCACGCGTTCGTTGATCAGCCGCCCTTCGGGGAGGATGACCGTGCGCGAGATCGAACGGACTTGCCCTTGGCAAAACCGATACAGCGCGACTTCGGGCACCGTGATGGGAGTGACTGGCACATCTTGCCCGACGTAGTGTGGGCCTTGCACGCTGCCCGCCTGGGCGTTTCGAAATACGTGGACCTTATTCGCTTCGGCCTCATCCAGCCATTCGAGGGCGAAACGTTTGACGTCGCTTTTTGCCGCGAACAATCGCCTGTACAGCAGATCGGACACCCAGCCCGGGCGTCGACACAGCCGCTCGTAGGCACACTGCTCGAGACGCGAGCGCAGGCGCTGGAAAAATCCTGGTGTGGTCTGATGATTAAAAAAAACGCTGACTTTTTCTGCGCTGACTGCCAGCTCATTGACCAGCTGTGGATAGATCTCCTGGTAGTAATCGCTGGCGATGATAATCTGGTCGAACACCAGTTCGCTCAAACGTGAAGGCGCATAGATGACTTTACCGAACAGCGCCTGTCCTTGTTTTTCCCGATTGTTATCCAGAAAGCCGATCACGTTGAGACTGCCACGGCTGCTTCGATAGAAATTGACCCCGCCAGCGCCGGTGCCAAAGATCAAGGTTCGGTTTTTTTTGTTTGCCATCTCGCCCGCTCAACCCTTGTTGATAATATTGCCACGGATCTGCGCCACGCCTTTTTCATCCAGGTCGCGTCGTGTGCGGATTGGTGTCAGCTCGCCCTTGATCAGGCGATTGATTTCATCGATAGCCGTCCTTTTGCTATTTCCGTTGGATTTGCCCAGCAAGTAGCGTAGCGACAAACGAAACTGTTCCGACTCGTGGGCCACCGGCCGAGTGCCGTGCAGGGTGCAATTGTGCCAAAGCCCGACATAGCCAGGGCCGCCGATCAGTTTCTGATCGCTGCACTGCAGGCTGTTGCCCTGCTCATCGCTGTACGCCCAGCGGTCGCCTTCCAGGTGTTGCAACCGATGGGGGAACAGCGTGGCGCCCAGGCGGTGGCTGCCCGGCATCAGGTGCAGAGGCGAATCATGCTCGCTGACGTCGTGCAGATAGACATACAGCGTCAGAAAGGTGGATGGATCCAGTTCCACCCGACCCTTGGGCCAATCGATGATGTCCTGGTGGAAGTCGATGCCGCGAAAATAGGTAATGTCCCGGAACGGCTTCTTGATATAGGGGCCCAGGTTCGCCACGTTCACGTCACGGATCTTCTCCCGTATCCAGTCCGGCAACCAGGCATCGGGGACCCCACACACGGCCTTTCTGATCACCACCTGGTAATCATCGCCCAGCAGTTCATCGAGCACCGCGGTCAAGCGCGAATCCTGCTCGATGAATTGCAACTGCGGCTCGAACTGATTAAGGAAGTTGAACGCCTGGGTCGGGTTGGCGTTGAAATGGTTTTCCTGCGCCAGGTACTCGGCCTGGTCCATGAACAGGCTGCCGTCGAAAGCCCGGACCTTGATCATTGCCTGGTAAAGGGCCTGGGTGCGAGGCACGTCGAGGATTTCCCCGAACAGGTGAACGCCCTGCTCCACCAGATTGTTGACGCAGGTTTGCATGCTCTCTATCACCTGACGTTGCTGTTGATCTTGGTCATCTTATCGGCTCGCCGGGCGCGACATTGATAGCCACCGTAAAAATTTCATGGGCACTGGTGCCGCATCGACGGACAGCAAAAAACCGCCGTCGACTCACGACGGCCTTTTGCTTTGCAAACGTCGAATCAACGGCTCGAGCGACGGCCGCTTGGCTTTCCATTCATCCTGGGTAATGCCCAGCATCACGACATCAAGGCGCTTGCCGTCCTTGAGGATATTCTGGCGGCGGATGCCCTCGATTACAAAGCCGAACTTCTCATGCATGCTGATGACCGCCGTATTGCTCTGCAGTACTTCGCAATTGAGTTTCTCCAGCCCCGCGCCATCGAATGCGTGATCGAGCAGCCAGAATTCCACGAGGCTGCCAAAACCCTTGCCCTGCACCTGCGGATCCAGATAGAACGCCCAGTCGGCGGTCTTTTGCGTGGCATTGATAGCGTTCAACGAGACAATACCGATGGGCTGTTCGTCGGCGATGACCACAAACACCGATTGGCGCGCGTTGCCCCTCAACGAATCGAGCCAGGCCTGGTGTTCAGCCTCGCTGATGACATGGGCCGTGTACATGTACTTGCGCACATCCGGCTGGTTCCGCAACAGCCGCACGCGGGCCTGAACGGCGGCGTCGGCATCCAGCAGCGGCAAGAATTGCATGGGCTATCTCCCTGTACAGATGAGGCGGTCAATCCACCATCGGCCAGTCCAGCGCCGTACCGCGCTTGAGCGGGTGGCGGGCTCGACGTCCCAAGAGGCTGTCGAAGTGCTTGGGGGGCAGGCCCAGACCCGGTCGAATGGCCCGCAGGTTGTCGGCACTGAACGCCTCGCCAGCGGCCATATCGCGCACCACGTAGAGGGAGCGGCGATACACCAGCGACTTCTGCTCCGCTGCGGTCGGGCCATAATGCACCCGGCCCAACGCCTGCCACGCACGCTCGGTTTCGATCACCAGGCTGTGCATTTCGGCCGGTTCCAGCGAGAAGCTGGCATCCACGCCGCCGGCTGCCCGGCTCAGGGTGAAGTGCTTTTCTACCACCGTCGCACCCAACGCCACCGCAGCAACGGCGGCGCCAACCCCCATGGTGTGATCCGACAACCCGACCTCGCAACCAAACAGCTCGCGCAGATGAGGCAAAGTGCGCAAGTGGGTATTGAGCGGCTGGGCTGGATAGGTGCTGGTGCACTTGAGCAACAACAGGTCGCGACAGCCCGCTGCCCGCGCCGCACGCACGCTTTCGTCCAACTCGGCAACGCTGGCCATGCCGGTGGAGATGATCATCGGCTTGCCGGTCGCGGCCACCCGCCGTATCAGTGGCAAGTCAGTATTCTCGAAACTGGCGATCTTGTAGGCCGGCACCTCCAGGCTCTCGAGGAAGTCCACGGCGGTTTCATCGAACGGCGAGGAAAACGCCAACATCCCGTGGGACTTCGCGCGTTCGAAGATCGGCCCGTGCCAGTCCCACGGGGTATGCGCCTGCTGGTACAGCGCGTACAGCGAGGTATCCGCCCACAGGCTGTCCGGGTCGCTGATGCGAAACTCCTCCTCATCCAGGTCCAGGGTCATGGTATCGGCGGTGTAGGTCTGCAATTTGAGTGCATGGGCACCCGCCCGCGCAGCGGCGTCGACGATCGCCAGTGCGGTGTCCAGCGACTGGTTATGGTTGCCGCTCATTTCGGCGATGATAAAGGGCGCTGACGCGAGGCCGATATCGCGCGAACCGATCTTGAAACTGGTCATGGGCGCTCCTTGAATACACAGATTTCAACTATAAACCTTGAAGGTAAATCGTTACCCGACCGAGGCGTTCAACTGTCAGGCAGCCCGGCCATGGTGGCGGCGACCCGCCATGCGCCTCGACCGTCCACCAGTTGCCGCGAAAGCTCGGCGTAGTGCTGGCGCGCTTCAACGTTAGCCAACAGTTCTCCAATCGCCTCGGACAATACTCCCACCGACACCTGCGCGCAGGGCCCCAGATAACGATGCACTCCGGCGGCGGCAAGCGCTTCGGCGTTGTCTTGCTGATTGGCGGCGACGGCCATGCACAGGGTCGGCAAGCCCAGTGCGGCGCGCTCCCAGGTGGTCCCGCCCGCTGCGCCGATGAACAGATCGGCGGCGGCCATCAGCTGGCCGAACTCCGCGCTGTAGGCCAGCAGTTGCCACGCTGGCCGTTGCTTGATCAACACCTGCAGTTCGGCCCAATGCGGGTTGCTCAAGCCGGCCACCAGTGTCACCTGCAGCCCCTCGAACCTCATCAACGCCTGGAGCGCCTTGACCGTTTGGCCGGCGGCGTCCATGCCGCCGAAATTGACCAACACCCGCTCTACCACAGGGCGCACAGGCCGCGCATCACGCTCGAACTCCTCTCGTAAAAGGGCATAGCCCGGGCCCAGCAGAGTGCGACAGGGCCCATCGAGCCAGGGCGCATAACGCTGCGCGGACGCGTTGAAGTTCTGGTCCAGCAACAGGTCGACGCCATGGGCGCGATTGGCGAGGTCGTCGATGGCCATGATCTGCGCCGCCCATTGCCGCGCCGCTGCTTCCCAGTGCCGGTCGAGGCCGTAATGATCGACCACGATCCAGTCGAAGCGCATGCCGAGTGGCAGTTGCTCGGCCAGCGCGGCGATGTCCGGCTGCCAAGGCAGCAAGGCTTCGATGTTCGCCGCGTTTCGCGCTCGAGCCCCATCGTCAGACGCGTCCACCGCCAACCGGTAAACCGGCCAGCCCTGCGCGGCAATCTGCGCGGTCAGGTCACCCGCCAGGCGGCGGCAGGCAAAGCTCACCTGCGCGCCCAAGCCTTGCAGGGCCTTGGCCAGCGTCAGGCAACGCGCCACATGGCCAGTGCCGATAAGCGTCGAGGCGTCGACCCGCATCAATACATTCAAGGCTGCAGTTCGCCATTGGCCTGCAGCGCCGCGTAAAGATACTCGGCGCGGGTCCAGTCTTCGACGGTATCGATATCCTGGACGAAATACCGAGGCAAAATCACCGGCAGGCTGCGTTCGGAGAACACCACATCACCGCGCAGCCAGGCCTCGCTGCGGCCCCAGTAGAACTGCCCGGCGTCTTGAAAGGCCGGCGCCAGATCCTGCGAGCGCACCGGGCCGAACTCGGGGTACAGCGCGGTCAACCGCCCTTGCGGGTCGAGGGTCAAGGCGCGCTGCACCGGGAACGCGAAATTGCACACCGAAAACACATAGGACGCCTGGGCATTGGCCTGCAACAGCGCCAGCCCGTCGCGCAGAAACCGGCCCTGCAACAACGGCGCAGTGGCATAGATGCAACACGCCAGGTCGTGATCATGGCCGCTGTCGCGCATTGCCCGCAGGGCGTGTTCGATGACTGCCGAGGTACCGGTGAAATGATCGGCCAGCGCCGCCGGACGCATGAACGGCACCTCGGCCCCCCAGGCGCGGGCGACCTCGGCGATTTCAGCGTCATCGGTACTGACCACCACCTGATCGAACAGGCCACTGGCCTGGGCCGTACGAATCGAATGGGCGATCATCGGCTCGCCATTGAACAGCTTGATGTTCTTGCGCGGGATACGTTGACTGCCGCCCCGCGCTGGAATGATCGCCACCGCGCTCACGAACGCCGCTCCAGCTGGATACGCAACTGCTCGACCACCTGGTCCTGTTGATCATCGGTCAGCGCCGGGAACATCGGCAGGCTGATCGCTTGGGTGTAGTAGTGCTCGGCCTCGGGGAAATCCCCGGCGGCAAAACCCTGCTCGCGGTAATAGGGCTGCAAGTGCACCGGAATGTAATGCAGATTGACGCCGATACCCCCGGCCCGCAGGCCTTCGAACACCTGCCTGTGGCTGACCGTCAGGCGCTCGGTCTGCAAGCGCACCACGTACAGGTGCCAGGCCGATTGCGCCTCGGCTTGAGCCGTGGGCAGGGTCAACGGCAAATCCGCCAACAGCTGTGCATAACGCTCGGCCAGGTAACGACGCCGGGCGATAAAGGCATCGAGCTTGCCCAGTTGCGAGAGCCCCAGCGCGGCCTGGATATCGGTCATCCGATAGTTGAAACCCAACTCGATCTGCTGGTAATACCAGGGGCCGTGGCTGACTTCGTCCATTTGCGCCGGGTCGCGGGTCATGCCGTGGCTGCGCAGGCGCTGCAGCTTGGCGGCCAGTTGTGCGTCGTTGGTGAGGACCATACCGCCCTCCCCCGTGGTGATGATTTTCACCGGGTGAAAACTGAACACCGTCATGGCCGCGAAAGCACCGCAGCCTACTGGTCGGCCGGCGTAGTCAGCGCCCAGCGCGTGGGCGGCATCTTCGATGAGGATAAAGCCGTAGCGCTCGGCCAACGCAGCGATGGCTTGCATGTCGCAGCTCTGGCCGGCGAAGGCCACCGCCACCACCACCTTGGGCAAGGTCCCGTCCGCTTCGGCCTGCGCCAGTTTGGCGGCCAGCAGAGAGGCGTCGAGGTTCCAGGTATGGGCGTCGATGTCGACGAAATCCACCGAGGCGCCGCAGTACCGGGCGCAGTTGGCCGAGGCCAGAAAAGTATTGGGGCTGGTCCACAGGCGGTCGCCCGGCCCCAGACCGGCGGCCAGGCAAGCGATATGCAAGGCAGCCGTGGCATTGCAGACCGCCACCGCGTGCAGCGCCTGGCAGCGCTCGGCCACGGCGGCCTCGAAGCGCTCAAGCGTCGGCCCCTGGGTCAGCCAATCCGAATGCAGCACCTCGAGGACGGCATCGATATCCGCCGCGTCCAGGCTCTGCCGACCGTAGGGGATCATGCCTGCAGTTCGCCGTGCAGCCGGGCGATCTGCGCCACGTCGAGGAACTCGCTGTTGGTATCGGAGCTGTACTCGAAATCCTCGGCCACCGGCGCGCCGCGCTCGCCCAACCCATCGATGGCGAAGTCGAGGTCAGCCTGGGTGAAGCGAATCGACGGCTGGATAGTGTAGTGATCCTTGAACTCCAGCGTCATGCGCGCGTCGTCCGTCGGCACCATCAGCTCGTGCAGCTTCTCGCCCGGGCGAATGCCCACCAGTTGGTGAGGCAGGCCGGGCGCCATGGCGGTGGCCAGGTCGACGATGCGAATGGACGGAATCTTCGGCACGAAGATCTCGCCGCCGTGCATGCGCGCAAAGTTGTCGAGCACGAATTGCACGCCATGGTCGAGGGTTATCCAGAACCGCGTCATGCGCGCGTCGGTGATCGGCAGAGCCTCGGCGCCCTCCCCCAGCAGCTTGCTGAAGAACGGCACCACCGAGCCCCGTGAGCCGGCGACATTACCGTAGCGCACGACCGAGAAACGGGTCTCCTGCGCACCGGCAATATTGTTGGCGGCGACGAACAGTTTGTCCGACAGCAGCTTGGTTGCGCCATACAGGTTGATCGGGCTGGCGGCCTTGTCGGTAGACAGCGCGATGACCTTCTTGACGCCGTTGTCGATGGCCGCGTTGATGATGTTTTCAGCGCCATTGACGTTGGTACGGATGCACTCGGTGGGGTTGTACTCCGCTGCCGGCACCTGCTTGAGCGCCGCAGCATGAACCACGTAATCAATGCCGCGCATGGCCACGCGCAAGCGTTCGGCGTCGCGCACATCGCCAATGAAATAGCGCATGCAGGGTGCGTTGAAGACCTGCTGCATTTCATACTGCTTGAGCTCGTCGCGGGAGAACACCACCACCCGCCGTGGCTGATACTGCTCCAGCAGGCGGCGGATGAAGTTGCGCCCGAACGAGCCGGTGCCGCCGCTGATGAAAATCGATTTGTCGTTGAACATGGCGTGATCCTCTGCGCGCTGCGGGCTTAGCCCAGCAGCGGCGCCCAGTCGATGGCGGCGGCGTCACCCAAGGCGAACGTGCCGCTCAGCTGGGACAGGTTCTGATTGTAGGCAAGATCATGGGCGAAATTGCCCGGCCATTTGCGCTGCAGCGAGAACAACGTCTGTGCTGGCTGCGCGACGCTGCCCGGGTGCACGACCTGCACGTAGGGTGTCCACACGATCAACTGGCCGGCCTGACTGACTTTCAGGCACAGATCGACATCGCTCAAGGCGCTGGCGAACAGGTCGTCCTCAAGGCCCCCCACCGATTCGAACAACCCCTTGCCGATCATCAGGCAGGTGGCCGATACGGCCGAGTAGTTCTGGTCGACGATCAGGCGTTGCAGGTAGCCATGGTCACCATTGGCGGCACCGCTGAAGGCCGGCAATACGCCTGCGCGTTGGCTGAGGATCAGTCCGGCCTGCGTGACATGGCCGCTGGCGTCGATCAGCTTGGCGCCGACCACCCCCACTTCCGGACGCAGGCCATGGTTGAGCAACGACTCGATCCAGTTCGGATTGACGATCTCGGCATCGCTGTCGAGCAGCACCAGGAACTCGCCTTGGGCCTGCTGGCTGGCAGCGTTGTACAGCGCCGCCAGGCTGATCGGCTGCTCACTCTTGAGCATGCGCACGCGCCCGGCGGGCTGAGTGTTGTGCTCCAGCCAATGAAGCATGTCCGCCTCCTGCGAGGCGTTGTCCACCACCAGGACTTCATAGCGGTTATAGCGGGTGCGCAGGCGCAGGCTTTCGAGCGTGGCCTGCAACTGCGCGAGGTTGTCCTGGCACGGCAGAATGACACTGACCAGCGGCCGCGCGCTGTGGCGATAATCGATGCGATAGGTACCTGGGGACTCGCTGGTCACGGCAGCCTGGTAGCCACGGGTAGTGAGATGGCGAATCAGCGTCTGGCGCTCGTGGACGTTCTCTTCGAGCGGCACCGCGCTGCAGATCAGCAGCGGTTCATCGAGGTGCGCCAGCCAGCCCATGCCGCCGGTCTCGATGATGCGCAGCAACAGGTCGAATTCCAGCGCCTGGCTGAAGTTGGCCGAGTAGCCGCCCGCGCCGACCAGCACGTCGCGACGAATCAGCCAATGGCGGGCCATGAGCGCCGGCACGCTTTGCAGCAGGTCAAGATTGAACCCCGGTCGGAAGACCGCCTTCAGCGAGCCATCCGGCTGACGGTGAATCTCGTCGGCGGCCACCGCTCGGCACTCCGGCGCTTTGAGCAGTTCCAGCGCCGCACGGGCCAGGCCAGTGGCAGTGAACTGGTCACCCACCTCGGCCAGAACCAGCCAGTCGCAGTTCGATTGCCGGGCAATCTGATTGAGCTTGTCGATGTACAGCGCTTTGGTCACCTTGACGAAATGCAAGGTGTTGAGCACGGTCGTCGCCACCGGCGGCTCGCCGGTGGTGAAGACGATGATCTTGAACCCGGTGTAATGACCTTCGACGAGGCTGTCGAGGGTGATCTGCAGCTTCTCCATGTCGTTATCGAGGTCGAGCAACAGAATGCCGATCTGCGGCGTGGCAAGCTGGCTTTGCAGATAATGGGTGATCGAATCGCCTTGTGCGGGCGCCGGGCTGCGCGCCGCGAGCCAGCTCATCAGGCGGCCCGAAGGCATGGTCGCCAGGGTTTCGAGGTTGTCGCGGATGCCCACACGCTGAAGACGCTCGGCCCAGGCCTGCAACATCTCCCGCGCTTCGGGTTCATCCACTTCGCCTAGGCGCAGGACCAATTGCTCGACCACGCGACGGTTGAACACGCTGCAATCCATGGCCTTCCACAGGCGCTCGATAACCGTTTCGGCAACGTCGTTGGCATGCCCTTTGAGAAGCATTTCCTGGCGGGTCCAGACCCCTTCCAGCTGTTCAAGCTGCAGGCGCCCCGCCGGCTTGGCATGGATCAGAAACTCGATGGCGGTGAGCTGATCGAAAAACGCCTGGTTATAGAAGGGCATTTCCACGTACTGGGTCGGTTCGAACAGGCGCCGCGGCGGCTTGAATGCGTCCTTCCAACGCGATTCGACGATCAGCTCCAGGCCCAACGAACGACCGGTGCTCAGGCACTCGCTCATCGCGTCGAAACAGTCGAGTACCGCGGCGTTGCGTTGCGCGTGGTCGAGCTCAGCGAAACTCGGCACGTTGGCGAGCCGCTCGGCGAATGCCTCGCGCACCGCCACCGATGCCTGGTCGGGTTGGCTCAGCACGCCGGGCACATCACTGCCGTGCTCGGACTGCAAATAATTGAGCTCGCGCACCACATAAGGGATCGGCAATACCCGCGCCTTGGCGCTCGCCAGCAGCCAGAACACCTGGCTGATTTCGAGCCACTCGAAGGCGATGTCGTCTGCCACCTGGGCCAGCCAGTCGCGGACCAGTCCGGTGCGGGTTACCGCGTACAGGGTCGGCAGGTATTGGCCCATGTAGGCCAAGGCCCGCGCCCGGCCCGAGTCGTAGGCGTAGTCTTCCTGCACCTTGCGGTCGCGGCGGTAATAGGACACGCCGTCCGCCTGCGCCTGGTACATGAGCGAATAACCGTGACACAGCCCGTAGTCCGCATGCTGCTCAAGGAATATCAGGGCGTTGGCGAGGCCGTCGTGCAAGGCGAAATCATCGTCCGCTGCAAATACCATGAACGGCGTCTCGACCTGCTGCACGCCATATTTGAGTTTGGCGGCCAAGGCGCGGTAAGAGAACTGCGGGACATAGTGGTAGTCGGCGTCAGGAAACTGACCGGCGATCTCGGCATTGGACGCGGTCGACGAATCCACCACCAGGACCCGGCAGTCGAGCGTGGCGTAGTACTGCAGCGCGCGTCGCAGAAAGGCCGGACGATTATGCGTAAGCAACACGAGCGTAAGCCGCCCATGCAGTGCCGGCGAATGTTCGGAGACTGGCGGATTTGGCATGACCTTTCCTTAGACGGGCAGACGGCTGTGGCGGGACAAGAGGATTCGACGACTGCCAGTGATACGTCGCGGTCGGGAACCACTGCATCGCAAAGAGCGGATTTATGACGCTATCGGGGGGATTTGCATGAAGCATGCCAGCCACGGCGTATGCGCGGCGAGAGGCGTGCCCCCTCGCCGGCCGCCTGGCGATCAGTCACCCAGCCACGCCGATGCCCAATGCTGGACGTTATCGGCGCGCAGCATGTAGTCACGCATGACCGTGCGCTTGAGCTCGTCGCCCATCCGGTAGCTGGCCTCGGGATCGGCCAAGTGCATGCGAATGGCCTCCAGCCACTCTGCGGTGGAGTTGGTCAGCACCCGCGTGCACGGCAGATAACCGCCATAGGCCGCGGTGTTGCTGCAGATCACCGGGTAGCCACAGGCGCCGTACTCCAGCAGGCGCAGATTGCTCTTGCAATCGTTGAACGGGTGAAACTCCAACGGCGCCAAGGCCAGGTCGAGGTTGAGGCTCGCCAGCTTGGCCGGGTAGACACCCAGGCCGATCACCCCATGGAATTCATGCACGTAGGGACGCAGGATATCCGGGCACATGCCGAAGAATACCCACTCGACTTCATCGGCCAGCAGGCGCACCACATCGGCGATCAGCTCCAGGTCGCCACGGTGACTGGTGCCGCCGCCCCAACCGACCCGTGGCTTGCGCGAGGTACGCCGCTTGCTGTGCAGATTGCTCCACAGCTCGGTCGCCAACATGTTCGGCACCACACGGATGTCCTGATGCATCCCGGCCAGAGCGTCCGCCAGCGGCTCGGTCGACACCACCACCCGATCACAACGGGCAATCACCTTTTTGACGCTGTCGGCCACACTGGGCGGCAGATCCCGCGCATGGTCGTTCTTCTTCGGTACGTTGGTGACCAGATCGTCGAGTTCGAAAATCAGCCGGCTGTTGAAGTAGCGCTTGAGATTGGCGGCTTCTTCAATGGCATTGTCGAAGTAGCGGCCTTGCAGGATGACGACGTCCGGGCGCGAGCGCTCGATGTCGACCAGTGTCGGGGTTTCATAGGCCACTCGGCCGACGACTCGGCCTGCCGCCTCCAGCTCCTTGAGCGGCTGCACGACGCGGTAATGACCGACTGCGGAAGTATTGATCGGCAGCCCCATCACCGTCGGCAGCGGCCGATGGGTGAAGGGATACCAGTCGTTGCGCTTGCCGGGCTCAAGGACGAAGCTGGCGCCGTCAAGGCTGAGGTTGGGGTTGTACGCCGGGTCCCGGGCGATCCGCGGCAGCCAGCGATCGAGCATGTGGGTGCCGGCCAGGTGCTGGAGCTCAGGGGTGTGTTCGTGCGCCGTACGTGCGCCGATCGCCAGCTGCGCGAAAGGCGTCCAGACAGTCAGCAAGCCGTGCTCGGCAATGCGCAGGCACAGGTCCACCTCAAGGCCGAGGCTAGCGAAATGAGTGGTGTTGAACCCGTCGAGTGCATCGAATATCGACTTGCTCACCATCAGGCAGTCAATGCCGACGGCACTGTAGTTCTGGGTAATCTGTAAACGCTGCATATACCCCGGGGCGTCAGCGGCGACCGAGTAGAACGGCGTGGCCCATCCTCCCTTCATGCCCAGCACCAGGCCGGCCTGTTCGACGCTGCCATCCGGGCGAACCAGCCGGGGGCCGACAACGGCCACCTCCGGACGCTGCGCCAGTTGCACCATCTGCTCGAGCCAGTCCTGCTGGGTCGCCACCAGGTACGGGCTGAAAAACAACACCCACTCGCCCCGCGCCTGCGCCGCGCCCGCGTTGAAGGCCGCCGCAGGGGTCAGGGTCGACTCGCACTCGAGCACGCGCAGCTTGTCGCCGCCCAACTGCGCCATACCCGCGAACCAGGCCCGAGCATCAGCCGAGACGCTGGCGTTGTTGACCAGTACTACCTCGAAGTGGCCGTAGCCGGTATTGCCGAGCAGGCACTCGACACAGCGCTGCACCAGGGCAAGTTGATCCTTGCTGACGATCACGATCGACACCAGCGGACGGCTTGGATGCAGGTATTCGATATGGGTCAGCAGCACGCCAGGACCCGACTTCAGCCGATAGTCGATGCCCAGGCGCTGCAGATGGGCTTCGACCACCGGGGCGCTCTGCTCTACCACTTGCGGCACGGCCAACCATTGCGCCAGAGAGTATTGCGACTCCACCAGCACCTCGGCGACATGCCCGATCGCCAGGCTGCCGGACGACTCGAACACCTGCCACAACAGGTCGATGCTCGCCAGTTCGCCAAAGCGCGACTGCAGACCACCGCACGCCAGCACGGCCTGGCGCTGAAATGCCAGGTTGCGCCCGACGTAGGGATAGCTGCGCAGCATGTCGAGGTTGAAATCGGGCTTGAATACCGGGTCAAGGGATTCGCCATCGCGCAGCGCGCCTTCATCGCTATAGAGGCACTGCAGGACAGCACTCTGGCTGATGCGCTGAGCGAGCAGAAACAACGCCGGCGCGGTCAAGCGATCGCCGCTGCGCAGCAGATAGATCCAGTCGGCACCGTCGAGTTGCGGCAGCAGTTGGTTGATCTGGGCGTTGACGTCGTCCTGCAATGGCAGGGTAAAGACTTTTTCCTCCAACTGCGGCGCGGCACAGTCGGCGCTCAGCACCAGAATCAGCTCAGGCGGGTAATGCTGCTCGGCCAGGCTGCGCAGGCTCATCTCGACCCCGGCAGCATGCCCCAGTGGGTCGACGATCACCGGCACGATGCGCGGACGCTGCGGCCAACTGGCGACCACATCCGGCAACAGCGCCAGATGGGCTGGGTTCATTACCCGGGAGCCGAGCCAATCCTGATACAGCTCGGCAAAACTTTCGCTCTTGAGCCCCACATGGAAGGCGTACTGCCCGACCTTGCGGATCATCGCGTGGTTCAGGCCCAGCTCTTCCCATTGGCGAGGCACCTGCCCGGCTTGCTCCAGTGGCACATAGCGCACATAGCCTGAGTGCGGCGGCAGTTCGCTGCCGCGCTCCTTGAGCATCTGGCTCAACCAGTCACGCTCGCGCTCGATCCCATCGAGCACCGATTGACGCCGGCTCAGGCGCTGTGGGTGCAGGCGCTCGACCACCAGAATATCGTTGACGTACACCATGTTGCCGCGGCCCAGCAGGCAGATGAACAGTGCCAGGTCCAGCAACCCCTCGAAGCAGTGCCCAGGCGTGGTCAGGGCCGGCAGCAGCACCTGCAGGTCGCCACGGCGAAACAGCGCACTGCTCAAGCAGCCGAGAAAGTTGGACGGATAGGACTCGAGCATGCCGAGCATGTCGGTGCCAAGAAACAGCGACGTCGTCGGGGCGATACCGACGTTAGCCATGCGCGCCGGCAGACGGATCTCGTCGCGATCACAGAAATAGCGCTGCGCGAGCACCAGATTGACGTCGGGGTTTTCCAGCATGGCGGCGGCCTGGCGGGGCACGCATTCGGTGTACAGACGATCATCGTCGCAAAGGAACTTGACCAACTCACCCCGCGCCTCGTCCAGCCCACGCTGCAGATTGCCCACCAACCCCAGGGGTTGGGCATTGCGCAAGTAGCGGATCGGCACCTGGCTGTTGAGCCCTTGCGCTTCGCAAGCGGCCTGGATGTGCGCGCCGCGCGAATCGTCGCAAACGATCACTTCCAGATGGGGGTAGGTCTGCGCCAGCGCATCCTGCAACGCCATCGCGAAGAAATCCGGATTGGAAGCGGGAATGACGATGCTGACCAGCGGGACTGAAGACACTATGAACGCTCTCACGCGGCAAGCGTCCGGCGACAACGTGACAAGCGCGGACGCTACAGAAGGGATGACCGCGGGGCATCTGCCCCCGCGGTTACAGGTAGCGAGTGTAGCTTAGAGCTTGTTGAACAGGCCAAGCTGCGAGATACGGCTGAACGCCAGCTGTGCCGCCGTGAGCATGGTCTGCTGCAGGGTAAGGCGGGTCATGACTTCGGCCGGATCGGAGTTGCGGATGGTCGATTGGTTGTTGTCGTTGTTGGTGGTCAACGTGGTGTTGGTGGTGGTCTGAGCATCGACCGCCTGCCCCCTGGCGCCGATCGAGCTGAGCGCCGAACTCACCTGGTCCATGCCGCTGGTCAGGTTGCCCAAGGCGGATTGCACCTTGGCGTTGAGCTTCTGCTGAGCGACGGCGTCACCGTCAGTCGGGGTCAGCAGGGCTGCAGTCAAATCGTTCAGGGTATTGAGGATGTTCTGGTTGGTGTGGGTATTGGCCTGCACGGTGAACTGATCACCGGTCGCCGGGGTACCACTGAGGGTGAAATCGACACCCGCCAGCGTGACCTTGCCACCCGTCAGCGTCTGGCTATCGATGGGCTGACTGTTGGCCGTCAGCGGCGAGGCATACAACGCCACGGTGGTACTCGGCGTGGTACCCGTGACCTTGAGCACCGCTCCGCTTGCGGGATACTTGCTGGTGTAGTCGGCGGTGTTCGTAGCGCTCGTAGTGGCCGCAGTGACCTGCGCGGTCGAGGTGTTGGTGCTGACGCGCGCGGTATTGAACGTATCCGGGCTCGCGGCAAAGGTGAAGCTACGACCGGTCAACACGGTCGCCGCATCATCGCCACTGGCCAGGTTGACGTTGAGGGTCAGGTCGACACCCCGAAAACTGATGCTCTGATCCGCTGCTGTACTGGAAGAAACCACACCGTTGGCCGTCAGCTCGGAGGTCCGGTCGGTGCCAGTGCTGTCGGTGATCTTCAACTGGGTCGCGCTAGTGTACGTAATGGTATACGGCGCGCCGCTGGTGAAGCTGGAACTGTAGCTCGCACTGTTGGAGACGAGCCCGCCCGACAGCGTGACCTTGCCGTCATCCACACTTGGCGTGGTAGTGGTGCGGGTGGTGTTGGTCGCCTGCTCGAAGGCATCCCAACCCGTGGTGTTACTGGCGATCGACAGGCCCTGACCAATAGCCATGTTGATCGAGCTCTGGTCACCGTTGTAGGTGTAAGAGCCATCAGAGTTGAGGGTGTAAGGCACTGTGGAAGACTTGGAGCCCGAAAACAGATAGTTGCCGCTGGCATCCTGACTGTTCATCAGGCCGAGGATCTGGCTCTTGAGCTGCGACAGCTCTTCAGCGTTAGCCTTGCGATCGGCATCGGTAAAAGTGCCGTTGGCCGCGCCCAACGCCAGTTCCCTGGCCTTCTGCAGGGCATTGGTGATGCTCGTCAGCGCAGTTTCCGAAGCCGTCATGGTGGTGGTGGCAGCGGTCATGTTGCTCTTGTACTGACTCAGCATCGAACTCTGCTGGCCCAGTTGCAACAGGCGCGCGGCGCCCACCGGATCATCGGCGGCGGTGTTGACCTTGATGCCGCTGCTGGCCTCTTCGCCGGAGGCAACCACGTTGCCGTAGGTGCGGGAATAGTTGGCAGCGCTGGTTTCGTAGTATTGACTGGTTGAAATACGCATACGTCAGCGCTCCTTAAAGGTTGTTGATCAAAGTATCGAACATGGTCTGGGCCGCCTTGATGATCTGCGAAGAGGCGGTGTAGTACTGCTGATACTTGACCAGGTTGGCGGTTTCTTCGTCGAGGTTGACCCCTGATACCGAGTCCCGCGAGGTGGTGGCCTGGGTCAATACAGCGGTGGTCGCGGTCACGTCGCTGGTGCCCTGCGCGGCCTTGGCACCGACGGTGGATACCAGGGATGCGTTGGCATCGGAAAGGCTCACGCCGTTGCCGTCGGAGGTACCGATGGTGGCCTTGGTCTGCAGCGCCAGGGTGGTGATGGCGTTGCGGTTGTCCGAGGAGCCGGCGGCGGTCATCGACACGGTGTAGGTATCGTTGGTCGCCGGAGTACCCGACACGGTCATGGCAAAGCTGTAGCTCTTGCCGGCGATAGCGTTGCCGCTCGAGTCCAGCAGCGGAATCGTGATGCTCAGGTCGTTGTTCTGGCCGGGCACGATGGTACCGGCGGCGCTGGTGATCTCGCTGCCGCCGGCGGTGTAGACCTTGTAGCTCTGGCTGCCATCGGCCGCCGCACTGAATACCAGTTTGACCGGCGAGGAATTCTTGATGCCCGCCTGCAGGTCGGCGCTCGAGCCGTCGTCGAGCACCGAGCTCAGGGCTGGCTGAGTGACCGAGCCTGAACCACTGTTGCTGGCCCCGGCATTGACGGTCAAGGCACCTGCGGCAGCCAGGGTCTTGGGATCGGTCATCACCGTGGTGATAGCGGTCGCCGCGGCACGGGTCGGGATGATCTTGAAGGTGTCACCGGCCTGTACGCTGGTGCCGTTGAGCGACAGCTGAAAGCCATCGATCTCGGGTTTGTCGGCGGTGCTGTAGCTGCCCATGGCCGTGCCGTCCGGCAGTTTGCTGACGGAGTAATGGGTCGCGTCGGTGAAGGTCACCTGGTAGTCGCTGTCCGTCAGCTTGCTGGTATCGCTGATGCTGACGTTGAAGTTGCTGGTGCCCTTGTTGGTTCCGGCGCCGATACTGCGCTGAGCGTTTTGAGCATCGCTGTTGATGTCGCTGTACAAGTCGCTGCCGAAGTTGCCGTAGCTGTCCACACCTTGAGCCAACTGGCTGTTGACGGTGTCGGCCATGGTCAGCGCAATACGGCCCAACTGATTGGTAGCCGGGGTCAGCACGTCGGAACGATAACGCAACAGACCGCCGATGCTGCCGCCGGTGACCACGGAGGTGACGTCGGTGCTGTATTGCGAGTAGTTCAACTGCAGGCTCATCTGCGTCGCATCGGTGGTGCTGGGGACCGTCGTCAGCTTGTTGACCGTGCTGCCGCTGACCAGGGTCTGGCCGTTACCGATATAAACGTCGTAGCTGCCGTTGTTGTCGATGACCTTGGCGCCGACCAGTTCGTTGAGCTGGCGCACGGCTTCGTTACGCGAGTCGAGCAGGCTGTTGGGGGTGCCACCGTTGTTCGCCTGAGTGATCTGGGTGTTGAGCTTGGCGATGCTGGCCGCGAGGTCGTTGACCTTGCTGGCAGTGCTGGCCAACTGGTTGTTGACGTCGGTGTTCTGGGCGGCCAATTGCGAGGCGACCGAGTTGAACCGAGCCGTCAACGCTTTCGCGGCGGTCAGCAGCGAGGCGCGCGAGGAGGCATCGTTGGCTGTGGTCGACACCGCCTGCAACTGAGTGAAGAACGACGCCATGGTGGTGGAAATGCCGGTGCTGTCATCCGACAGCAGCGCGTCGGTGCTCGACGCCTGGGTCGAATACGCAGTGGCATCGGCCGCCAGCGCAGTGGTGGTCTGCACCTGGGTATCAAGGAAGCTGTTGTAGATGCGGCGAACATCGGACAGCGTCGTACCAGTACCAATGTAGCCCACGCCGATGTTCTGCAGGGCGGACGAAGTGGTCACCGTTTGTTGGCGCGAATAGCCGTCAGTATCAACGTTGGCAATGTTGTTACTGATGGTGTTCAGCGCTGCGGTGTTGGCATTGAGCGACGAGAGCCCGATGTTGATCAGCGACATGGTTCAGCCCTTATAAAGTCGTGGAAGAACTACCCATTGCGTAGTTCTGGTAGCTCTTCATCTGCTTGGCAATCTGGGAAATCTTCGAGGCGTAGTCCGGGTCCGTGGCGTAGCCGGCTTTCTGCAACTCTTTTACAAACTGTTCCGGGTTATCGGCCGCATTCACCACACCTTTATAGCGATCGTTGTTCTGCAACAGGCTGACCAGGTCGTGGAAACTGTCGGCATACGAGGAGTACGAGCGGAACTGCGCGGTCTCTTTGACCATGGCGCCATTGCGGAACTCGCTGGTGATCGCCCGCGCCTGCTCGCCCTGCCAATTGCCGGAAGCCTTGATGCCGAACAGGTTATGGCTACTGCTGCCGTCCTCGGCGCGCATGACCGATTTGCCGAAGCCGGTTTCCAGAGCAGCCTGAGCCACCAGAATTTTCGGATCGACGCCGATACGTGCCGCGGCTTCTTGAGCCATCGGCAGCATGGTGGCGATGAAGTCGTCGTTGGAGGCGAACGAGCCTTTGCTCGGCGCCAGCGGAATCTGTACGCGACGGTTTTCCTGAGCCTTGATGATCGGCAGGGTCGGATCCTGGGTCCAGTCGCCGTTACCGCTGTCGGTGCCGCTGGTATCGCTGGTACTGGCGACTGCCGCGGTGGCGACCTGGCTCCTGCCCGCCAGCAGCACGTTGGAATGCGCCGTGCCTTCAGGGTGCAAGCGATTACGGCTGGCGTCGGTGGTGCCATCCCAGGACGCCGACGGCACGATGCCCGCCAGCAGGCGATCAGACAGCTTGCTCGGCAACGACAGGCGCCGCTCGTTGAGCTTGGCCATGAGATTGGCGCCGCTGACCGCGGTGCTGGCCGTGCTGTCGGCGGCGCTGTTGTGCACCGCACCCAGCGGCGTGCCGTTGCTGCCAGGACGCTGGAACGGGTTGTTGCCCGCGCTGTGGCCCACGTCCTTGGTCTTCGACAATTGCCGCATCAGCACGTCCTGCAGGCCAATGCCGCCCTGACGCGACATGGTCACGGCGAGCTGCTGGTCGTACATGGACTGGTACTGCTTGACGGTCTCGGTGTTGAGCGGGTTGTCCTTGGCCAGCACATCGTTGGCAGAACGCATGGACTTGAGCATCTCGCCGACGAACAACGATTCGAACTCCTGAGCGACCTTTTTCAGGTTGGCGTCGCTGTCGCGATCGCCAATCTTGAGGTTGTTCAGACGATTGAGGTCGGTATAGGCGCCGCTGTCGGCGGGGGCGGAAACTCCACCCTTGGGCATGTCCATGGTCGCTTACCTCAAATGACGATCAGGTCGGCCTGCAAGGCGCCAGCCTGTTTCAAGGCTTCAAGAATGGCCATCAGGTCGCTAGGTGCAGCGCCGACCTGATTCACCGCCCGTACGATTTCGTCCAGGGTCGTGCCCGGGCCGAACTTGAACATCGGTTTGGCTTCCTGCTGGGCATTGACCTTGGAGCGCGGCACGACGGCCGTGGTGCCGTTGGACAAGGCGCCAGGCTGGCTGACGATCGGGTCTTCGGTGATGGTCACCGTCAGGCTGCCGTGGGTGACCGCAGCAGGCGAAACCTTGACGTTCTGGCCGATCACGATGGTACCGGTACGCGAGTTGATGATGACTTTGGCGACCGCCTGGCCAGGATCGATCTCGAGGTTTTCGAGCACCGACAGGTAGTCGACCCGCTGGTTGGGATCGAGCGGCGCGGTGACGCGCACCGAACCGCCGTCGATGGCCTGAGCCACGCCAGGGCCGAGCATGTTGTTGATGGTGTCGACGATATGCTTGGCGGTGGTGAAGTCGGAACGGTTGAGGTTCAAGGTCAGGCTGTTGCCCTGGTTGAAACCGCTCGGGACCGAACGCTCGACCGTGGCACCGCCAGGAATCCGCCCCGACGACGGCACGTTGACGGTGATCTTCGAACCATCGCGGCCTTCGGCGTCGAAGCCGCCCACCACCAGGTTGCCCTGAGCGACGGCGTAGACGTTGCCGTCGATACCCTTGAGCGGGGTCATCAGCAGGCTGCCGCCGCGCAGGCTCTTGGAGTTACCGATGGACGACACGGTAATGTCGATGGCCTGACCGGGTTTCGAGAACGCCGGCAGATCGGCAAAGATCGATACCGCCGCGACGTTTTTCAACTGCACGGTCCCCGAGCCCGACGGCACCTTGATGCCGAACTGGGCGAGCATGTTGTTGAACGTCTGCAGGGTGAACGGCGTCTGCGTGGTCTGGTCACCCGTACCATCGAGCCCCACCACCAGACCGTAGCCGATCAACTGGTTGGTACGTACGCCCGAAATGCTGGCGATGTCCTTCAGGCGTTCGGCTTGAACGCTGAAGGCCATGGACAACAACATCGTCGCCGCAATCAGGTGTTTGAGTTTGAGCATGGTCAGGCGCACTCAGAAGGGCCAATACGGGCTAAGGAAGAAGCGATCCAGCCATCCAGTCTGGCTCGCGTCGGCAAAGGAGCCGGTTCCCGAGTACGTGATCCGCGCATCGGCTACCCGATTCGACGACACTGTATTGTCGGTTGCTATGTCATCTGCACGGATCATGCCAGCGATCCGCACCAGTTCTTCACCGGTGTTCAGGGTCATCCATTTCTCGCCGCGCACGGCCAGAATGCCGTTGGGCAAGACGTCGGCAACGGTCACCGTGACCGAGCCGGTGAGGCTGTTGCCCTGCGCTGCCTGGCTATTGCCGTTGGTCGCGCGGTCGCCGCTGTAGCCGGCATTGAGGTTGGCGTCGCCCGAATGCACACCGCTGCCGAACAGCGAGGTGATGCCCATGGTGGTGGCGCTGGTCTTGGCGATCTTGGAGTTCGCCGTTTTACTGGCGGCGGTCTTCTCGTTCAGGGTAATGGTGATGATGTCACCGATCCGGAACGCCTTGCGATCGCCATACATGTTCTGCTCGAACCCGGCCTGGTAGATCGAGCCGTTGTTGGCCGCTGCCGGCAAAGGTGTGCGTGGCAACACCGGGGCGTAGTACGGGTCGTTTGGCTTGGGCTGAGGACCCATGCAGCCAGCGAGCAAAGTGATTCCACTCAAGGCGATGACGGTAGCGAACAAACGACTCATGACTTTCGACCTCACGGTGTAACAGGCGCCTGGGCGCCAACAGACGGACAGTGGTTTGAACAGAATGACTAACGCCTTACAGGTTCTGCGTGACGTACTGCAGCATGGAGTCTGCGGTGGAGATCACTTTGGAGTTCATCTCGTAGGCACGTTGGGTGGTGATCATGTTCACCAGTTCTTCCACGGTGCTGACGTTGGAGTTTTCCAGGGTGTTCTGCAGGGTGGTACCGAGGCCGTTGAGGCCAGGCGTACCGGCTTGCGGTGCCCCGCTGGAAGCGGTTTCCAGGTACAAGTTGCTACCCATGGATTGCAAGCCGCCCGGGTTGACGAAGTCAGCGATCTGCAGGTTGCCGATCACTTGAGCGGTGGCGCTGCCAGGCACAGTGATCGACACGGTGCCGTCGGTGCCGACAGTGAAGGTCTGGGCATTGCTCGGCACCACGATGGCCGGGTTCAACGCCATACCGCTGGAGGTGACGATCTGGCCAGTCGAATCCAGGTGGAAGGTACCGTCGCGGGTGTAGGCGATGGTGCCGTCCGGCTGGGTGATCTGGAAGAAACCGTGACCGTTGACGGCCAGGTCCAGCGGCTGATCGGTGGTCTGCAGGGAACCCGCAGTGAAGTTCTTCTGGGTGCCGACGATGCGCACACCGGTACCGACCTGCAGGCCCGATGGCAGCTCGGTGTCCGCGGTGGACTGAGCGCCCGGCTGGCGCTTGATCTGGTACAGCAGGTCCTGGAATTCGGCGCGATCCCGCTTGAAGCCGGTGGTCGATACGTTGGCCAGGTTGTTGGAAATGGTGGTGAGGTTCAAGTCTTGGGCTTGAAGGCCGGTCTTGCTGACCCAAAGTGCTGGAAGCATGGTATTCGTCTCCTCGAGCGCCGGTTCGTCGGCGCGGGTTACAGATAATTCTTAAGATTGCAAAACGCGGGCCATGGCCTGGTCATCTTCTTTGGCCGTGGACATCATCTTGATGTGCATTTCGAATTGCTTCGAAAGCTCCAGCACCGACGTCATCTCTTCCACGGCATTGACGTTGCTCGCCTCCAGAAACCCGGACGTCACTTGCACGTCGGCATTCACAGGCGCGGCCTTGCCGTCGACGGTATGGATCAGGCCGTCGACGCCTTTGGTCATGTTCTTGAGGTCCGGCTTGACCAGCTTGATGCGGTCGACCTGCGCCAACGCCTGAGGCGACTGCCCCATGCCACGAACGCTGATGGTACCGTCGCTGCCGATCTCGATTTTCTCGTCCGGCGGCACGGCAATCGGCCCGCCGTTGCCCATGACCGGCAAGCCGCTGCCGGTGCGCAACACGCCCAGGGCATCGATGTTGAGGCTGGCCGAGCGGGTATAGGCTTCTTTGCCGTCCGGGGTCTGCACCGCGATCCAGCCATCACCGCCACTGCCGCTGACGGCGATGTCCAGGTCACGTCCGGTTTCGATCATGGCGCCGGGCTGAAAATCGGTCGCCGGGCGCTCGGTCATGGCATAGGCACGCGAAGGAAAGGTGTCGCCGAATACCGGCATCGAACGCGCCTGCTCCAGATCGCGCTGAAAGCCGTTGGTGGAAACGTTGGCCAGGTTGTTGGCATGCACCTTCTGCGCGAGCGCGTTCTGGCTGGCGCCGGTCATGGCTACATAAAGTAATTTGTCCACACTGTATCTCCGGTGACGGGCGACTGCCGGTTAGCGAATCGATAACAGTGCTAGAGCAATTAGTGGGCCAACTTTGAAAAGACCGCTACAAGCCTTGATTTAAAAGGGTTGCGCACTGGAGCGAGGAAGTTTGAAGCTGTATCAAGACGGAAATACGGCGCCCTGTTGCCAGGAGCGGCAAACTACCGCCGTCAGATTTTTTGACGCAAGGAAGAGATAGCAAATCCTGTAGCGAGGGGGCTTGCCCCGATAGCAGTCCCACAGGCAGACCAGCCTGCCGAATGAAACCCTTTCGGGGGCCAGCCCCCTCGCTACGTGGATGTCTGACGCGTTACACCGATTGGATCAGCGTCTGCATGATGGTGCTTTGAGTCGATATGGTCTTGGCGTTCGCCTGATAGTTGCTTTGTTCCTTGATCAGGTTCACCAGCTCCGAGGTCAGGTCGACGTTGGAGTCTTCCAGAGCATTGGACTGGATGCTGCCCAGCGTGCCGGTTTCAGGGGTGCCTACGACCGGGACGCCGGAAGAGTAGGACTCTTTCCACTTGGTGCCGCCGATCGGGGTCAAGCCCTGAACGTTGGCGAAGTTGGCAATTGCCACCTGGCCGATGGTCTTGCTCTGGCCGTTGGTGAAAGTGGCGAACAGCGAACCGGAAGAGTCCACGCTCAGGCTCGACAGCTCGCCGGTGGCGTAGCCGTTCTGGTCCTTGGCGGTGACCGCGGACGTCGAGTTGTACTGAGTCATCCCGGTCAGGTCGATCGAAATGGCCGCTGAAGCGGTGGAGCCGTTGGAACTCCAGGTGCCCGCCGAGTTTTGCGTTGCCGGCACCCAACCCGCCAGACTGAACACGCCATTGGTAACCGACAAGCCGGCATCCGCTGGCGAAACCGGCGTCGTGGTGTTGGTCAGGTCGAGCGCTCCCGAGGTGGTGAACGCGACGGGGTTCACCAGCGGGGTGGCACTGGTGGGGTCGGTCGGATTACGACCGTCGATGGTGGTGTACATGTCCCACGAGTTGCTGGTGTCGTTCTTGACGAAATACTGATTGAGCTGGTGCGAGTTGCCCTGGCTGTCGAAGATTTCGGTGTTGTAGGTGAAGTTATAGCTGCTGACGTTAGTGGCGTCGAACGGCGTCACAGTCGGCGTCGACGCGCTGGAGTTGAGGTTCAGCGTCTCCGACATGGTCGAAGTAGACTTGGGGCTGAGGTTAGCCGTATCGATCTTCAGGTTGCTGAGCACGCCCGTTTGCAGGGTGCCGTTGGCGTCCACGGAATAACCTTGCAGGTTGGCGCCCGAGCTGTCGACGATGTAGCCTGACTTGTCGCTCGAGAACGCACCGGCACGGGTGTACACCTTGGTGCCGTTGTCGCTCATGGTAAAGAAGCCGTCGCCGTTGATGGCCAGGTCGAGGCTCTGGTCAGTGGTGCTGATGTTGCCCTGGTTGAACAGCTGCGAAACCGCTTCGGTTTTCACACCGCTGCCGACAGTGGTGCTACCTGCCGTTGCCTTGATCGAGGCGGCGTACTGGTCAGCGAATTCTGTGCGCGACGCCTTGAAGCCAGTGGTGGCGACGTTAGCGATGTTGTTACCCGTTACATCCAGCGCTTTGTTGGCTGCCGCCAGACCGCTGAGACCGATATTGAAAGACATGCTGCTACTCCTGCGGCGGTGAGCCGGCCGTTAATTGGCGATCGTCTGGACTTTCGAGAGGGCCACGCTGCTGCCCCCAGCGAGATTAAGGGTCATTTCACCACCACTGGTGGTTGCCATGGTCACGCTGTTGACCGTGGCAGGCAGGTACGTCGTTGCAGCCGTGGCGACACCGTCGAGGGTCGTTGTGGCCTTGAAGCTGTAATTACCCGCTGGCTCGGCAACACCCGAGGAGTTGAGGCCATCCCAGGTGAAGCTGGAGTTGCCAGTGGCCTGGACACCCAGATCGATCGTGTCGACCAGGCTGCCAGTGCTGTCGTACACACCCACGGTCGTCGCGGTACTGGCGCCGGTGACGGCCACGGAACCGGTAATGCCCTTGGTCGGATCGAGCACTGCCGTATCGCTTGCCACGATGACCGAGCGACCGACCAGCGAGGAGGCTTGCAGCGCCTGCGACGACTGATACGTTGTCGCCAGGCTGTCAACCGTGGTGTTAAGGTTCTGCATGCTTTCGAGGCTGCTGAACTGGGCCATCTGCGAGACGAACTGAGTATTGTCCGTCGGGCTGAGCGGGTCCTGGTTCTTGAGCTGGGTAACCAGCAACTGCAGGAAAGCATCTTTGCCCAACGCGCTGCCGGCGGTGCCGGTAGACGAGTCGGTGGTGCTGGTGGTCGCTTGGTACTGGGCCAGTGCGGCGGCGCCAGTTGCCGTGGTTGAAGTCGTTGTCATGCTTTTGCGCCCCTATCACTGACCGAGGGTCAGGACCTTCTGCATCATGGTTTTCGCGGTGTTCATAATGTCCGCATTGGTCTGGAAGGAGCGGCTGGCGGAAATCATGTCCGCCATCTCTTCAACCACGTTCACGTTCGGGTAATACACATAGCCATCCTTGTTCGCGGCCGGCGAGCTGGGCTCGTAGCGCGCTTCCAGGTTGCTCTGATCCTCGACCACACCCGACACCTGCACACCGGCGCCCGACGAGTCGGAGTCAGCGAACAACGAACCGCTGTCACCGCCCTGGGCGTTCTGGAACATGGTGGCGAATACGGGGTGGCGCGCACGGTAGGTCTTGTCGATGCTCGACGAGACGGTCTCGGCGTTGGCGATGTTACTGGCGACGGTGTTCAGGCGAGTGGTCTGAGCACTCATGCCAGTACCGGCAATATTGAAAACGCTGGCTAGAGACATGGCTTAATCCCCGCGCAGGGCCGAGATCAGCCCTTTGAATTTACTGTTTAACAAAGTGAAGCTGGCCTGAAAGTCCACCGAGTTCTGCGCGTAGTTCGATTGCTCGATCTGCGAGTCGACGGTGTTCTGATCCAGCGACGGTTGAGTCGAAACCCGGTACATCAAGGCCGGATCACCACCGCTGTTGACGCCGGAAGCGTCGATATGACGGGCGTCGGTGGTTTCCAGGCTAAAGGCGCCGTTGTTGGTGGTATCGCTCTGCTGCTTGAGGACAGCGGAAAAATCCAGATCCCGAGCCTTGTAGTTCGGGGTATCGGCGTTGGCGATGTTGTTGGCCAGAACTTCAGCGCGCTGAGCCCTGAACTTCAATGCCTGTTCGCTGATGCCGAGCGCTTTGTCGAAACTGATGCTCATGTCTGAAACCCTTCGCGGCAGAGCTGATTCTCTTGTCAGAGATATAGCAATGCCTGTGCCAACTTTTAAAAAGTCTTGAAAGGCTTGATTTAGAGGGGTTAGAGCAGAATGCCAGCACGGCAACCGGGGTGGCAATGCCAGAAAAGCGGCAATCCGATTCCGCCAGGTGGCGGCAAAGCGGCAATGCCTGCGTCAGTTTTGACGCCACTTTTGCTGATGACTGAAACAATTGTGGGAGCGGGCTCTGCTGGCGAAGCCTTCAACAGCTTCGCGAGCAGAGCCCGCTCCCACAGAGGGGGTGATGCACTGGGTCATTTAGCCTGGTAAATAATTCCGGGACTGCACTGGACCATCTGGTAATGCTCCGGCAAGCCATTGAGCGCCTCGCTGGCCCCCAGAAACAGATAGCCACCTGGCTTGAGGGTGCCATGAATGCGCATGAGGATGTCCTTTTTCACCTGAGCGGAAAAGTAGATCAGCACGTTGCGGCAAAAGACGATATCGAACTTGCCCAGGCTGGCATAACTGTCCAGCAGGTTGAACGAACGAAACTCCACGCGACTGCGAATCGGCGGCTTGATCGCGTAGCGACCCCCCCCCTTCGGATCAAAGTAGCGCTGCAGGCGGTCTGGCGACAAACCGCGCCCCAGCGCCAGGCTGTCGTACTCACCGCTCTTGCAGTTGGTGAGCATCGAACCCGACAGATCAGTGGCAACGATCTGCGCGCCCATTTTCAACTGGCCCGGATTGCTGCGCTCGAATTCGTCGAAGGTCATCGACAGCGAATAGGGTTCCTGCCCCGACGAACACGCCGCCGACCAGACCCGCAAGCGTGCCCCCGGGGCGGCCTTGATGGCCTCTGGGATCACCTTGTTCTTCATCACTTCGAAAGGATAGGTATCACGAAACCAGAGGGTTTCGTTGGTGGTCATGGCATCCACCACCAACTCGCGCAAGCCGCTGCGCGGCTGAGCCGTGATGCGCTGCACCAACTCGGTCAGCGTCTTGATGCCCTGCTGTTCCATGAGCTTGTTGAGACGGCTGGAGACCAGGTACTGCTTATTGTCACCCAACAGAATGCCACAGGCTTTCTCCAGGAATACCCGGAACTGATCAAAATCCGCATTAGCCGTCGACACAGGTACCGCCTCTTCAAATCGTTTATTCGGCCGGGGCGAACCCCGGGCCGTTATTCGTGGACATTATTCGTGAAGCTTGATGCGTTCCACGACTCGCGATGCCAGATCGTCAGGCCGGAACTTGGCCAGGAAATCGTCGGCACCGACCTTCTTGACCATAGCCTGATTAAACACACCTGACAGCGAAGTATGCAGGACGATGTGCAATTTCTGCATGCGTGAATCCGCGCGGACTTCGGCAGTAAGGGTGTAACCGTCCATTTCCGGCATTTCGATGTCGGAAATCATCATCAGGAACTCTTCTTCCGGCTTCTTGCCTTCGTCCACCAGCTTGCGCAAGTAGTCGAGCGCCTGCCGTCCGTCGTTCAGGGCAACGACCTCCACACCCACCGTCTGCAGGCAACGGGTGACCTGCTTGCGCGCCACCGACGAATCGTCGACGGTGAGCACCCGCAGCGTGTTGGCCTTGACCTGAGTCGCGGCATCCACCACGCCGACGGAAATCGACTCGGACATCGGCGCCACCTCGGCGAGGATCTTCTCCACGTCGATGATTTCCACCAGCTTGTTATCCACTCGCGTCACTGCCGTCAGGTAGTGGTCGCGGCCGGTGCCCTTGGGTGGCGGATGGATCTCCTCCCAGTTCATGTTGACGATGCGTTCGACCGAATGCACCAGGAACCCCTGAATCTTCAGGTTGTACTCGGTGATGATCACGAACGGATTGGCCACGCCTTCCAGACTCTTGCCGCCCGTGGCCAAGGCCAGGTCGAGAATCGGGATGGTCGCACCGCGAATATTGGCGACCCCGCGCACCACTGGATTGGATCTGGGCATCAGGGTGAGCTTGGGGCATTGCAGCACCTCGCGCACCTTGAAGACGTTGATCCCGTAAAGCTGTCCACCGTTGAGCCGGAACAACAGCAGCTCGAGACGATTCTGCCCTACCAGTTGAGTGCGCTGGTTCACTGAATCCATTACACCAGCCATTGTTCAGACTCCTTCACGCTCGTTCGACACAAAGTCGGCACGGGCCTTGCTATTGACCTTTCATGAATGCCATTACGACATATTCCCGACGCATGATACGCAGCTTGCCAGTCATCCTGGCAGCGACGTGTTCACTCGCACCTTGCAACGTCAGTGCCGAAGAATTTACGTCACCTGAAGAGCTTATCGGTGCAACCCAGGGTTTTCTTGAATTCACGGTAGAAGATTATCTGGCCACGGCACAAACGGAGGGTCGCTATGAGGTGACGGTCAACGACATCGACCCGCGCCTGCGGATGCCCAAGTGCGCCGACCAATTGACGGCAACCATGGCCAGCCCAGGTGCGCCACTGGGTCGAGTCAGTGTGCGGGTACGCTGCGACACCGCTACGCCCTGGACGGTATTCGTGCCGGCACAGGTGAAATTGTTCAGGGGCGTGGTGATGACCACTCGTCCCTTGATACGCGATACGGTACTGGGCGCTCCGGACCTTGTCATGCGTGAGCGCGATGTCGGTCTGCTGACTCAAGGCTATCTGACATCGCTGGATCAGGCGGTAGGCTACAAACTGACCCGACAAACGGTCGCTGACCAGGTGTTATCGGCGGCAATGATCGAACAACCGGAGGTCGTGAACAAAGGTGACCATGTGGTGATCATCGCCAGGACCGGTGCCTTGGCGGTGCGCATGCCTGGCGAGGCGTTGGCCAAGGGCGCCATGAGCCAGCAGATCCCGGTGCGCAACTTGAACTCGCAACGGGTCATCAAGGCCAGGATAACGGGCCCAGGCGAGGTAGAAGTATCGATGTAGGCGCTGGCGGTAGGGAGCGGCTTTTCTTACACTGTGTGTCTGACACGGTGGAGAACAGACTCCGCAGCGGGCCTTGTGCATTTTTTTCGACATTCACCCTAAAGTTATTTGCCCAAGGGTCGAAAACAAGGCAAGCGCCCACATACCTAAGAGGTTTACCCCATGGCGATCGACCTAAGCCGATTGAACGGCAACTCACCGGTGCAAGGCACGACACGCACCAGTGGCACCAAGGAAACTACCGCAGTTGACGCTACGACTGCGGTGAGCAAGACCACTGCGACGAGCGGCGAAGCTGTTCATCTCAGTGACGAGGCTCAAAAATTGCAACAGATCAGCGATAGCCTGCGCGATCAACCGACTGTCAACAGTAGCCGCGTAGCGGAGCTGAAGTCAGCCATTGCCGACGGCAGCTATCAGGTCGACAGCAAGCGCGTAGCCAGCAAACTGCTGAATTTCGAAGCTTAAGGCCAGGCCGACCGACCTCGCCTGGCTTCAGGACGCTATCTCACTCCAGAGCCAGCCATGCACGACACGACCTTGTTGCAGTTGATCGAAGACGACATCGCCCCGGCAACCCAGCTTCTCGAGCTGCTGCGGGTCGAATCCAACGCCCTGTTCGGGCGGGACATGCCGTTGCTGGAAACCATCCTGGCGAAAAAGCAGTCCCTGGTCGTCCAGCTCGAGCAGCGCGGACGAAAGCGCAGTCAAGTGTTGGCCGCCTTGGGTTTTGCGGCAGATCGTGAAGGCCTGAAGAAGTACGCTGACAGCTCCCCCCAAGGCGCTCATCTGCTGCAGCGCAGCGATTTGCTGAGCGCCCTGCTGGTTGACTGCCAGTCGATCAACGACCTCAATGGCCGCGCGATCACGCACCAGCAGAACACCACCGCCACGCAGGTTCGTATCCTCATGGGCGGCGAAGCCCCCTCGTTGTACGATGCCCGCGGATCGACCTCCCGACTGGCCAAGCAAAGACCGCTCAGCCAGGCGTAAGCACCCTCTATCAAGAGGCGCACTAAGCTGGCAGAATGCCAGCCACTGGATGTCGTTTTTGCCTGGAGATACAAGCACCGTGTTCAACGCCTCAAACGCCGAAGACGCTCCGCAGCCGCCGAAGGTGCTCACCACACCACTGGAAATTGCGTCGAATCTGCGCGCCCTGGAAAAATCCCACGATCCGTTGATCATCACCTTTGCCGAGCGCAGTCAGCGCTTCCAGACCTTTCTGGTCGACGTCAATCACAAAGACGCCACCATGGCCCTGGACGAAATGATTCCGCGCGATGGCGAGAAATATCTGCTGGCAGGTGAACCGTTCCGGGTTGAAGGCTTCCACGACGGTATCCGCATCGCCTGGGAATGCAACAGCATGATGACCGTGGTCGACAGCGCTGATAACGGCCGCAGCTACCGGGGTGACATGCCCAAGGAAGTTGTCTATCACCAGCGGCGCAACGCCTTTCGCGCAGCCCTCAAGCTGACCGCGCTGGTGGACGTCGAGATCGCTGGCGACAAGCTCAAGAATTCGCTCAAGGGCAAGCTCCTGGACATCTCGGCGACCGGCTGCAAGCTGCGTTTCGACGGTGACCACAGCGAAGTGCTGCAACTGGGCCAGATCTACGAGCGCTACACCGCTCACCTGCCCTTTGGCAAGCTGACCACCGCAGTGGAGCTGCGCCATCTGCATTACGAAGAAAGCCTGGGCATTACCTTCGCCGGCGTACGCTTCCACAACATCTCTGCCGCGACCCTGCGCAATGTCGAGAACTTCGTCTTCCAGCTGCAGCGCGAAGCGCGCCGATTCGACAAAGACGATTAAAGACGATTGCCGAATCGGCCCGTCGCGAGGGGCATGTCCCCCCGTGACGGCGATACGCCCTCAAGCCTTGGCAGGCTCATCCTGCATCTGGTCCTGAACCACCTGCTCATCCACCCGTGGATCCAATGCCGCCACCAAAGGCGAACTGGTCATGTTGTCCGGCATGGCCACGTGATGCAGCGGGGCATCGTCCACCACGTGCAAGTTGGTGACCGCCTTGGGTCGGATCAGCCCCACCAGCAACAGGGCAAAAAAGCCGAAGAACACATACAGCATCTGACTGCCGAAGTAGTTCATCAATACGCCTGCCAACAGTGGCCCGATACAGGCTCCCACGCCGTAGGTCACCAGCAGCATGGCGGTCAGTGACACCCGGCGCTCGCCCTCGACGTGGTCGTTAGCGAACGCCACCGCCAAGGGATACAGGCAAAACTGCAACAAGGACACGACAAAGCCCGCCACGAACATCAGCTCTACCGGTGCATTCGCCCAAACGGCCAGCGGCACCGAGGCCAACACCACACCCACTGCAATGCAGCGTATCAACAGCGGCCGATCATAGCGATCCGACAGCCAGCCCAGCGGCCACTGGACAATCAAACCAGCAAAAATACAGCAGCCCATGAACAGGCCGACCTGCTCGGTGCTCATGCCCTGTTGCGTGGCATACAGCGGTGCCAGGCCGTAGAACGACCCGATGATCAAGCCAGCCGTCAGCACCGTGGTCAACGACTGCGGCACCCGCTGCATGAAGAACCTCGGCTCCATGGGAGCCGGATGCAGGGGCGAGGGGTGAATACCGCGAATCAGCGCCACCGGCACCAGGCACAGGGTGAAGCACAGCGCCACCAGCATGAGCAGTTCGTTGCCCAGGCCAGGGTGGATCACCAGGATCAACTGCCCGAGCGTCAGGCCCAGGTAAGAGGCGATCATGTAGCCACTGAACACCAGCCCACGCTGACGCGCCTCGGCCTGCTCGTTAAGCCAGCTCTCGATGACCATGTACTGGCACATCATGCCGAGGCCGACGATCACCCGCAGAATGATCCAGGCCGGCAGATAGTCCACAAGCCCATGGCCCAGCACCGCCGCGGCGACGATGCCCGCGCACGCCGCGTAGGCACGAATATGCCCGACGCGAGCAATCAGCCGGTGACCGATCTTGCCCCCCAGGGCCAAACCGAAATAGTTGGCGGCCATCAAGGCCCCCACCCATATACCGTCGACATGCTCGGCCGCCAGGCGCAAGCCCAGGTAAGTGCTGAGCAGGCCCGAGCCGATCAACATCATCAGGGCGGCGAAGTACAGCGCGCGAAAATTTTTCCAGATCTGGCGCATCGGCGTTCCGAGCGGCTCCTTGAGGTGATAGAAAAAAACGACTGCATGCCCGTCAAACCACGGGCATCAGCCATACCGCTTAGCGCCGGGACACCCTTGCCGTCAGGCGTGGGCCGCCAATACACGGCGCTCCCACGGGGTAATCTCGTTGAAAAAGCTGATCAGTTCGAGCTGCTTGCTCGCGACAAAGCCTTCGATGAACTCCTTGCCGAACAGTTCCTTGGCAAGCTCGCTGCGTGTCAGACGCTCCAATGCACCGTGCAAGGTACAAGGCAGCGACAAATTATCCGGCACGGTCATCTCGCCCTGCACCGGCGCGCTCGGTTCCAGCTCGCGCTCGATACCATTCAGGCCGGCGGCCAGGCTCGCGGCAATGGCCAGGTAGGGATTGGCATCTGC
>CAJCIO010000038.1 GCA_903970465.1 Gammaproteobacteria bacterium | reverse complement strand
CAGATGCTCGCCGAGCCAGGTTTCGAGGCTCAGCAATACGATCGCCAGGCCGCCACCGATGCAGGTCGCGGTCATGCGGTCCGTGGCCGCCTGCCATTCCGGCGCACCGGCCAGGGCCGCGGTGGTGATCACCGTGGCGGTAACAAAAAGGGTGAACAAACTGTAGCGCCCGCCTTGCACCCCGTAGGCCATGAATGCACAGAGCAGGCCGACCGCGCCCATGCCCGCGCCACTGATGCCCCAGGCACCCAGCCCGGCGGCGAGCAGGCATCCACCCAAGGTGCCGACCATCCGTGCTACACCACGCTTGAGCGTATCGCCGGGATGCGCCTTGAGCACCACCAGCGCGGTCATCGGCGCCCAGTAGCCGTGTTGCAGGCCCATGTGATGGACCAGCAGCAGGCACATCACCACCACCGACGCGCAATACCCGCCATAGCGCTGGACACGAAACCGCGTGAGCAGGCTCGCGCGCAACGCGGCGAGATTGGCCCGCAAGCCGTGGTGGGCGAGCAGCCCCTGAGTGGGCGACAAAAAACGCGCGAAGAGCACGAAGCTGGCAATTTCTACCGCAGCGCCGAGCAGAATGAACAGCGCGCGATGGTCGGCCGCCTGCACATTGCCGGGGAAGGCGCCAGCCACCAGCAAGGCGATGGACCATTGCAGGGTGATCCACCACAACGCGTCGTCGATTGCCGACATCAGCGCACAGGTCGCCGCCATCAGCGCCGCCGCCAGGCACAACAGCCAGAAGTGGTTGCCCAGCAGCGAGCCGCCCCAGGCGGCAACGCCCATCCCCATGGCGACGATGAGCATCGGCGCCAGTGGATAGTCAGTGAGTTTCTTGAACGCGCCGAAGCCAACGGTGAACGCACCACTGAGCGCCAGCAGGCATACCGACAAGTGCTGCCCGGACAGCAGGCCGGTGACCATGATCACGATCAGGCCGGGCATGCACGCCAGCGCCAGCGGCCATTGTCGGGAAGGGGGGAGGGAAGCCATGAATACTGCCTGAAGAATGCCTGTTATCCGACCGGGGGGAACAGTGTTCCCCGGACCCCATGCGGATCTCCCTTGCTGTATCGCGGTGGCGGTATCCGGTGTCCGCAACAGCCCTATTCTATGCTGCAGATCCAGCGATGATCATGACGATAGGGTGCACGGATGAAGTGCACATCGCAGACACGGGTCAGACCGCGTTGCTTGAGAGTGTCGGTCAATTGCACGAGTGTCTCTGCTTCGATAGTCATGGTGGTTACCTCGTCGCTTTTTTGCCTGGTCAGATGTTCTGTGTTCATGAATCTGGACCCGGCGCGATTTTGGAAAATTCATTATTTATTCGCTGTCGCGTGCCCGGTCGATCCTTGAACACCCCGGCCTGCTTGCGCCAAGGTCCTGGATGACAGATTTCTCACATCGCCTTGACCAGTCTGTGCGCTGAGGATTCTAGAGTAGCGAACGGCTGTAGCGGCGACCGCAAGAGGTCGTCGATACGCGATTGGCCCACCACTGTTCAGAGCATAGCGACATGACCGACACAGCAGACCTTGAGGCGTACCTGGCGAGAGAAAAGTGCGCGCGTTTGATTCGCGCAATCTGGCTGCAGCTCGAAGCACGCCTGGGCGCTGCCCTCGAAATGGGCAATCTGTAGTGCCCTGCGCTGAATCAAGCGAGCGGGATCATCTGCGCCACGCCGCAGCCTTGTTATGACCTGTCCGCGTTGGCGGTGAGCATGCTCTGCGAAATACTCGATGAGTATGTGCCGCCCGCGCTTCGAGCGGACATTCGAGGACGCTATTCGATTCGCGTCTCGGACTCGCTCACTTCGATCGTTTCGTTTTCCCCGACCTTGCGGTATTCCTTGCGAATGGTCTTGAGGGCCTTCTCGTCCAGTTCGTCCAGATTCAGCACCGCGTTTTGCGCTTCCTTGGTCGCGCGCAGCAATTCGTCGATCTTGATATGCAAGATATCGTTGTCGCGGTTTTGCGTGTTCTGAATCAGGAAGACCATCAAGAACGTGATGATGGTGGTGGAGGTGTTGATGATCAGTTGCCACGTGTCGTTGTAGTGAAAGTAAGGGCCCGTGACCGCCCAGACCACAATCAGCACGATGGCGGTGGCGAAGGTGCGAGGGCTGCCTGACATGTTCGCCAGGCCCTGTGAAAAGTTACTGAATGTCATGGGTTTTACTCTGGGTGATCGATAACAATCAGACCCATGAGGTCGTCGAAAATCACCCGTTGGGCCATTGATTTTTATGACAATTTCTTCATCAAGTGGCCCGATGGCAATGGTTTCTGCGCGTGCGAATCGGCTATCGCGCACAAATAGATGGAAATATTCAGCAGCGCACGGGTCGATAGTGGGAGAGTCGTGAAATCGACCGGGCCGCCACAGTGGTGGCTGTACCCCTGATGCCAAAGGAATTCTGTCATGAGCGCTAAAAAATACTTCGCACCTTTCGCCCTGTTGGCCCTGTTCAGCCTTGGTGTTCCGGCTTTTGCCGCACAGGACACCAGCGTCACCCTGGATCGCCCTGGGGTCGGCGCTCACCCGATCAAGGAGGGCGACAAAGCGCCGGATGAATACAAGCGCAAGGAACTGGCACTGGGTGACTGGAAGAAACGGCACCTGCCCGCGCCCAGCGAGAACGAACAATGGGTAGAGATCAAGGACAAGTACGTGCTGGTGAATATCCCCAATGGCACCATCAAGCAGATGGTCGACAAGTCGGCGGCGCGCAAATAGCGTCCCCATTACGTCCCCATCGCTGGTACGAAGCTATGCAAACGCTGGCCTCACAGCGCCGAGCAGCGCTGACGCCCTCAGGTGGGCGCGCGCCTCAAACCTGTCGATCAATTCACAGGACTGGCACCGACGATCTCTTGTGCAAAATCGAGCATCAGCCGTGACAGCGCCTGGGGGGTCTGCAACGGCATCAAGTGCCCGGCCCCCGGAATGATTTCAACGCGGCTATTGGGCAGGTGTGCGAGGGTCGTACGGCGCTGCTCATCGGCGCCGGGGACCTGCTGGTCGTCAGCGCCACAGATCAGCAACGCCGGGTAGTCGATCACGCCTAGGCGATCGCTCCAGTCCTCGCGGCTGCCGCGGTCGACCCAGGCGCGCCAGGCCACCAGATTGACCCGCTGGGCATCGGCAATGGCTACTTCACGGATCGCTTCCGGCAACGGGTGGGCGCTGGCCTGATCGACGAAATCCTCTGCCTGAAAGCGGGTCTTGGTGTAGGCGCGCTGGCTGTCGCGGTCGGCATCGCTCATGGGCTGCGGGGTCGGCGGAGAGGGCGCTACCAGGATCAATCCGGCCAGATACTCGGGCCGACGCGAGGCCAGGACCAGCGCAACTTTGCCGGTCATCGAATGCCCCACCACAATGCACTGGCTCAGGCCCAACGCGCGAATCGTCGCGTCGACCTGATCGGCCATGGCGCTGACGCTGTAGCCCGGCACCTCGGCCGCGTCGCCAAAGCCCGGCGTGTTCAAGGCGACGCAGTGATGGTGGGCGTCGAGATAAGGCAGGGTTGGGAACCAGGTGCGATGCGATCCGCCAAGAAAATGCAGGAGTACGAAGGTGGGTGAGCCTTGACCTTGTTGGCTGTGGGCGAGCATTTGCTTCTCCAGTGGGACTGTTCGGCGCAGGGCGCGATTTCGGCCCTGATACGTCTTGGCCGCTCCTGTATATGCGACTCCGGGGCGTGCGGCTCGGTTCGGTTTTTTGGTGGGTGGGTAGCGCGACGACGCGCCATTTTTCGCGGGTTCATGCGGCCGTCATGTCTCCCTTGAACATGAGGCCGTTAGCCTAAGGTCGGGGGGGCAGGGCATTTTTTGCCGACTATAGTCATCGGCTCACGCTCTTGATAACCACAAGAAAAGGATGCCATCCATGCAAAAGACCATGAAAGCTGCGGTCGTTCATGCCTTCGGCAAACCGCTGGAAATCCGTGAAGTCCCGGTCCCCACGCCTGCCTACGGCCAGGTTCTGGTCAAGATCGCCGCCTCGGGCGTCTGCCACACCGACCTGCATGCCGCCGAAGGCGACTGGCCGGTCAAACCTGATCCTCCGTTCATTCCCGGCCACGAAGGCGTCGGCCATGTGGTCGCGGTCGGCCCGGGAGTGACCCATATCAAGGAAGGCGACCGGGTCGGTGTGCCTTGGCTGTACTCCACCTGCGGGCATTGCGAACACTGCCTGGGCGGCTGGGAAACCCTCTGCGAGAAGCAGGAAAACACCGGCTATTCGGTCAATGGCGGCTTTGCCGAATATGCCTTGGCAGACGCCGGTTATGTCGGGCGCCTGCCGGACAACATCGGGTTCATCGAAATCGCCCCGATACTGTGCGCAGGTGTCACCGTGTACAAAGGCCTGAAAATGACCGAGGCCAAGCCCGGGCAGTGGGTGGTGATATCCGGTATCGGCGGCCTCGGCCACATGGCCGTGCAGTACGCCAAGGCCATGGGGCTGAACGTCGCCGCCGTGGATATCGACGACGGCAAGCTGAACCTGGCCAAGCGCCTGGGCGCCGAGGTGGTCGTCAACGCTCGCGAGCAGGACCCGGCCGCCTATCTCAAGAAGGAGATCGGCGGTGCCCATGGCGCGCTGGTCACTGCGGTGTCGCCGATCGCTTTCAAACAGGCCATCGGCATGACCCGCCGTGGCGGTACCATCGCCCTCAACGGCCTGCCCGCGGGCGAGTTTCCGATCTCGATCTTCGACATGGTGCTCAACGGCACCACGGTGCGCGGCTCCATCGTCGGCACCCGCCAGGACTTGCAGGAGGCACTGGATTTTGCCGGTGAAGGCAAGGTCAAGGCGACGGTGTCGACGGAAAAACTCGAGAACGTCAACGCTGTGTTCGATCGTATGCGTGAAGGGCAGATCGAGGGGCGCGTGGTGATTGATCTGCAGAGCTGATGATTGCAGCGGGGGGCTGCTCGTCAGCCCCCTGGCCTAGGGTCAGTCCTGGCGCCCGGCCCGCACATCGAAGGCACCCCCCGTCATGGCGCCATCCACCGTGACCTTCTGTTTGCCGGGCAACAGCGGGAACAGCAGCTCGGCGACGCGATAGGCTTCTTCCAGATGCGGATAGCCGGACAGCACGAAGCTGTCGACGCCCAGTGCCGCGTATTCCAAGAGGCGCGCGACCACGGTCTGCGGGTCGCCCACCAGCGCGGTACCGGCGCCGCCGCGCACCAGGCCCACGCCGGCCCACAGGTTGGGCGATACCTCCAGTTGATCCAGGCGCCCGCCGTGCAGCGCGGCCATGCGCCGCTGGCCTTCGGAGTCCATGCCGGCGTAGTTGGCCTGGGCCGCGGCGATGCTGGCCGGGTCTAGATGGCTGATCAGCTCGTCAGCAGCGGCCCAGGCCTTGGCGTCGGTCTCGCGCACAATGATGTGCAGGCGCACGCCGAAACGCACGGTGCGGCCATGCACTGCGGCGCGAGCGCGCACGTCGGCGATCTTCTCTGCCACGGCGGCCGGCGGCTCGCCCCAGGTCAGGTAGGTGTCGACATGCTTGGCCGCCAGTTCGTGGGCCGCGGGTGACGATCCACCGAAATACAGCGGCGGGTGCGGACGTTGCACCGGCTCGAAGAAGTTGCGCGCGCCCTGGACCTTCAAGTGCTTGCCCTCGAAGTCCACTCGTTCGCCTTGCAGCAGGCGCCGAATTATCTGCAGGTATTCATCAGAGGCTTCGTAGCGCTCGTCATGGGTGAAGAACACACCGTCCGCCGCCAGCTCCACCGGATCGCCGCCCGGCACCACATTGAGCAACAGCCGGCCGCCGCTGGCCTGATCCAGCGTAGCGACCTGGCGCGCTGATGCGGTGGGGTTGCCTAACGAAGTACGCAAGGCCACCAGCAGCTTGATGCGCTGGGTCACTGGCACCAGGCTGGCCGCTGTGACCCAAGGGTCCAGGCAACTGGCACCCGTCGGAATGAGCAATCCGTCGAAGCCCAATTGATCCGCCGCCACGGCGATCTGGCGCATGTACCCACTGGTTGCCGGTCGCCCGCTGGCGGAGTTGCCCAGGTAGCGCGTATCGCCGGACGTGGGCAGGAACCAGAAGATGTCGAGACTCATTGTGTGATCCTTGGATAGTCGGAGGATGCTCGGATGGCAGGGCGCGGTGGCTGTGTGATGATCTGCAGACGTGCAGGCTTGAAGGGAGCAATTCCTGTGCCGGTCAGTAAGCCCTTTGGAATCAAGCCGATAGCGCTATGTAGAGAGCAGTACTGTTGCTGGATAAACAGTACTGCTGATCAGGTGTTGCTGTGCGGTCAGTTCCGGGTTCGAATCGATACCGCCGCTCAGGCACCTGCGCTGATAGAAACAGGCAAGCCTCACAGACAAACCGGCATTTCTGCCCGCCCCGATCCTGACTACTCTGATCGCCACCCCAACAGATTGGAGCCTGCCCATGAGCGATCACAAAACCCTGTTCATCACCGGTGTCAGCAGCGGGTTCGGCAATGCCCTGGCGCAACAAGCCATCGCCGCCGGCCATCGGGTCATCGGCACGGTACGCACCGATGCGGCCTTGCAAGCGTTCCAGGCCTTGTCCCCGGAACTGGCGTATGGCGTGATCCTCGACGTCACTGATTTTGACCGCATCGATAAAGTGGTCGCCGATGTCGAAGCCACCCACGGCCCGGTCGATGTGCTGATCAACAATGCCGGCTACGGCCATGAAGGCATCTTCGAGGAGTCGCCCCTCGAAGAGATGCGCCGTCAGTTCGACGTCAATGTGTTCGGTGCGGTAGCAGTGACCAAAGCCTTTGTGCCGTATTTTCGCCAACGCCGCGCGGGGCACATCATCAATATCACGTCCATGGGCGGCACCATCACCCTGCCTGGCATCGCCTACTATTGCGGCAGCAAGTTTGCTCTGGAGGGCATCTCCGATACCCTGAGCAAAGAGTTGCAGCCGTTCGACATTTTTGTCACCGCAGTGGCGCCGGGATCGTTTCGAACCGACTGGGCCGGGCGGTCGATGCAGCGCACGCCACGCAGCATCGCCGACTACGATGCCAGCTTCGACCCGATCCGCCAGGCGCGCGAAGCGAAGAGCGGCAAACAGCTGGGCGATCCACAAAAAGCCGCACAGGCCATGTTGCAGATCATCGCCAGCCCGACACCGCCCGCGCATCTGCTACTGGGCAGCGACGCGCTGGGGCTGGTGCGCGATAAACTCAGCCGCGCCGCCGCCGAAATCGATCAATGGGAAGCGCTGACCCGTTCCACCGATGGTTAAGCGTCAGGCAGAGACCACGCCATGAACCCGCATGACCCGTACACGACGACCATGGTCCGCTTGCTCGACCAACTCGCGCCGCTCGAAGGCTACAACCTCAGTGCCTTGGATGACGTGCGGTTTTTGCGTTCCAACCGGCCGCTGACCCGCACCCCGGTGCTGTATGACCCCGGCATCGTGATCCTCTGCCAGGGCCGCAAGCGTGGCTACCTGGGTGATGAGGTGTACGTCTACGATGCCCAGCATTACCTGGTGGTGTCGGTGCCGGTGCCCTTCACCATGGAGACCGATGCCAGCGCCGCCGAGCCGATGCTGGCGCTGTACATGCGGCTGGATTTCAAGCTGGCCAGCGAGTTGCTGCTGCAGGTCGACGAGGCGCTCGGTGCCACCTCGGCGCCGCCCAAGGGGATGTACGCCTCGCCGATGGATGACTCGCTGCGCGCTTCGACGCTGCGCTTGCTGCAGGCCATGGGCGACCCGCTGGATGCGCAGATCCTCGGGCCGGCGTTGGTGCGGGAAATCTACTACCGCATTCTCACGGGCGAGCAGGGCGGGTCGATGCGCGCGGCGCTCAATCGCCAAGGACACTTCGGCAAGGTCACCCGCGCCATCCGCAAGATCCACAGGTGTTATCAGCAGCACCTGGATGTCGAATCCCTGGCCCGGGAGGCGAGCATGAGCGTGCCCAACTTTCACCTGCACTTTCGCAGTGTCACCGACTCCTCGCCGATGCAATACGTGAAGTCGACACGCCTGCATCAGGCGCGCTTGCTGATGCTGCGCCACGACATGAGCGCGTCCTCGGCGGCGTTCAATGTCGGCTATGAAAGCGCCTCGCAGTTCAGCCGCGAATTCAAGCGCTTTTTCGGCCGCACTCCGCTGGCAGAGATCGAATGGATGAAGGCTACCTATGCCTTGCCCGCGCCGACCACGCCGTCGCCCTACGTGTCGTCGCACTGAGTCAGGTCAGCCTGTCGTTTGCATCGCTTCGACACCCCCTCTGTCAAGTGATCGCACCTATCTGCCACGGCACGAATTCGTTCTGGCCGTAGCCGTGCTGTTCGCTTTTGCTTTTGTCGCCCGAGGCAATGCGCAGCATCATGCGAAAGATATATTCGCCGCGTTCCTTGATCGTCATGGTGCCGTCGGCAATCCCGCCGCAGTTGACGTCCATGTCTTCTTCCTGGGTTTCCCACAGGCGGTTGTTGGTGGCGAGTTTGATGGAAGGCGAGGGCGCGCACCCATACGCCGAACCTCGACCGGTGGTGAACGCAATCAGGTTGGCCCCGCCGGCGACCTGACCGGTCGCGGAGATCGGGTCGTAGCCGGGGGTGTCCATGAACACCAGGCCGTGGGCGCTGACGGTCTGCGCGTACTCGTAGACATCCACCAGATCGGTGGAGCCCGCCTTGGCCACGGCGCCGAGGGATTTTTCCAGAATGGTGGTCAAGCCACCGGCCTTGTTGCCCGCCGACGGATTATTGTTCAGTTCGGCATCCATACGCTTGCAGTACGCTTCCCACCAATGGATGCGCGCGATCAATTTTTCCCCGACTTGCTGGCTGACGGCTCGGCGCGTCAGCAAGTGTTCTGCGCCATAGACCTCAGGCGTTTCCGAAAGAATCGCGGTGCCGCCAGCGGCCACCAGACGATCGACCGCGTTGCCCAGTGCGGGGTTGGCGGTGATGCCCGAGTAACCGTCCGAGCCGCCGCATTGCAGGCCGACAATCAGGTGCCTGGCACTGACCGGTTCGCGTTTTACCTGATTGGCTTCGGCCAGCAGCGACTTCACTTGCGCAATGCCGCTGGCGATGGTTTTAGACGTGCCGCCCGTTGCCTGGATGGTAAAGGTGCGCAACGAATCGCTGCTTTTCAGACCCTGGGCCGCCAGCAATTCGGAGATCTGGTTAGTCTCGCATCCCAGGCCGATCATGAGCACCGAGGCAAAATTGGGATGGATGGCATAGCCGCCGAGCGTCCGGCGCAGCATTGCCAATGCCTCGCCTCCAGGATCGACCGCACAGCCAACGCCATGGGTCAGCGCCACGACGCCGTCGACGTTGGGGTACTCGATCAGCGCTTCAGGGTGAATATCGCGGCGGAAGTAGTCGGCAATGGCGCGCGCCACGGTGGCCGAACAATTGACGGAGGTCAGAATGCCGATGTAGTTGCGGGTCGCCACGCGACCATCCGCGCGCACGATGCCCATGAACGTCTCCGCCGTGGCCGCGGGACGACCTTTTGCATCGACGCCGAATGCATAGTCCCGAGAGAAATCCCCCATTGCCACGTTATGGACGTGCACATGTTGCCCCGCCTCGATGGGCTGGCTCGCGAAGCCGATGATCTGACCGTAACGGCGCACCGGCTGCCCCACGTCGATGTGACGGGCCGCGACCTTATGGCCGGCGGGTACGGGTTCAAGCACCTGAATGCTTTCTGCTTTGAGCTCCAGGCCTTGGGGGAGCGGTTGTCGCGCGATGAGTACATCGTCCAGCACGTTGAGTCTGATCACGGCATTGGCAGTGGTTTCACTGCCTGTTGTTGTTATGAGTTGCATGACAGTTCCCTCGGTTTTCAGGTAGGGCAATGGAGGCGGACGAGCCCCGTCAGGCCAATCCACGCTCGCGATAATCAATCAGACTGGAGAACAGCATCAGTCCTGAAGCCATGACGACGAAGAAGATCAACGCCAGGAAGTATGAACCGGTGTATTGAACGATCAGGCCGATCAAGATAGGCACGATGACCCCGACCATATTGCCGCAGAAGTTCATGCTTCCGCCCAGCACACCGGCTTTGGACTGTCCTCCCAGGATGGCTGGCAAGCACCAGTACATGCCGCACCAGCGAATGAAAAAAAGCGCGACACACAGCAGTGAGATGACCACGACCGCATCACCGCTGTAAGCCACAGCGAGAATGCAGAGGGCGGCGATCGCGGCGGAACCTGCGAACATGCTGCGCATCACGGTGTTGGGTTGACCACCACCGGCCTTCCATTTGTCGGACAACCAGCCGCCAAACAGCTCGCCAATGAACCCGCACATGAAAATCAGGAAGGTAGCGCCGCCCATGGCCTTGATGTCCAGGTTATGGACCTTGTGCAGGTAGCTGGGCATCCAGGTCAGCAGGCCGTAGAACACGCTGTTGTAGCAAGCGTAGCCCGCGAACATGGCCAGTACCGAGCGGCTTTTGAGCAGTTCTTTCAGGATGGCCTTGCGACCCCCGGTGGCCTGTTTGGCAGCGTCGTTGGCGTCGGTGATATGAGCCAATTCCGCCGCGTTCACTTTGGGATGTTCACTGGGGTGGTTTCTGATGTACCACCAAGCCCACACACCAACGATCATGGTGCCGACGCCCGCAATCACGAATGCAATCCGCCAGGATCCAAGCCAGGTGATCAACCCCGCAATGAGGATGGCCCCCAGTGCGGTACCCAATGGTGCGCCGCCATCGACGAGCGTCGCGCCGCGACCGCGTTCATTGGGCGTAAGCCAGGCGCCGTTGAGCTTTGCTCCCGCGGGCATGATCGGCGACTCGGCGACACCCAGGCCGATCCGTGTGACGAGCAGGGTGATCCAGTTGTGTGCGCCGCCGGCCAAGGCCTGGAACAGACCCCAGCCAATGGTGGCAATGCCGATGATGTTGCGGGTCTGGAAACGGTCGAGCAGCATGCCACCCGGGATCTGCATCAGTGCGTACGACCAGAAGAACGCACTCAGCATCAACCCTTCCAGCGCCGGCGTCATGTTGAAGTCGGCAGAAATCAGCGGCAGTGCAACCGATAGCGAAGCACGGTCGATGTAATTGATGGCCGAGAGCAGCAGCAGGATCAAGAAAATCCTCCAGCGCACGGTGGTTGGACGAGCGCTTGTCGCGGTAGTCGATGCAGTCGCGCTGACGACCTGAGGATTGCCAATGGTCATTTTCATCTCACTCTTATGTTTATTATGAAACGCGTTCTTGCTTGAGGTCCTGGCCTTCGGCCTGAACCAGGCGCGGGGTAGGGCCTCGGCTTTATGGGTATCGTCAAGGCCACTTTAAATTTCCAGGCTGTTGCTGCCTAATGAGAGCTACGACCCAAGCGATAACTTTCAGGTATACCCATGCTGCCGTCCTTCTCATCCATCGTTTCGCGCCTGAGGCTCAAGCAACTTCGTCTCTTGATTGCCCTCGAGGAGCACGGCTCGGTGCGCAAGGCTTCCGAGCTCATGGCGTTGTCGCAACCGGGCGCCACCAAGGCGTTGCAGGAAATCGAAACCACCTTTGGCTCCAGCCTGTTCGAGCGCACCAGCAAAGGCCTGGAAGCCAACGACCTGGGCCGCTGCGTGATCCGTTATGCCCGTTTGATCCACACCGACCTTGAGCACCTGCGCGAAGAAATGGTCGGCATCCTCCAAGGCCACGGCGGACGCCTGGCCGTGGGCACCATCATGGGCGCAGTGCCGGCGTTGGTGGACAGCCTGGCGCGGCTTCGCGCTAAACAGCCGGAGCTATCGATTGCCATCGTCGAGGACACCAGCTCCCGGTTATTGAGCTTGCTGGACCAGGGACGGTTGGATGTCGCCATCTGTCGCACCAGCATCAGCGCCCGCCCGACGGCGTATCAAACGCGCTTTCGGGCGCAGGAACCGCTCGTGGTGGTGGCCAACCCGGGGCATCGACTGGCAAGCGCACAGGCGCTGCAGCTCGCCGACCTGATGGACAGCCGCTGGGTCGTATTCCCGGTGAATATGCCCATGCGCCTGACACTGGAGCGTGAGTTTCGGCAGTCGGGATTGAGCTTCCCGCTCTACGCCATCGAGACCTCTTCGACCTTTACGACGTTGTCCCTGTTGCTGAACGATAAGAACCTGGTGGCCGTTCTGCCGAACGATGCCGCTCAGATGGCGCTGGATCACGGGATGTTGGTCAAGCTGGCGCTGGCCATCCAATCCACTAGCGAGCCCTATGAAATCGTCACTCGGGCCAACGTGGAGTACACCGCATCGATGGTGTTGTTGATCGAAGAGCTCACCGGTACAAGCTTGGACGCAGCCCGCACCGTGCTTTAGCGCGGGCAGTTGGATACGCGCCCTTCAGTCAAGATTGGACGCCTGGTTCAAGGTCAGTAAGCTCCGGCATTTGCTGCCATTGGTCAGAAGCCTCGCCGCTTCGGACGGAGCGCTCGTTCCCGTAAGAAAAATGTCATGGGAGGCGCCGACAGTGGAGATTCACATCGAGCCGGGATAAAAATCGTGAACGCACCAGCCACCGATGTAAATGCTCAGCAGCTGACCCGTCCAAAACTGGACCACGGACTCAGTCGCCGCACCTTGGTCCTGTTCATCGCACTGCTGGTCATCGGTGTCATTGTCAGTGGCTGGGGGATATTCGACGACGTCAGTGACGCGGGCGCAGTGGCTTCCACCTGGTTGCCGTATGGATTGCTTTGCCTGGCACTGGTCATTGCGTTGGGGTTTGAATTCGTGAATGGCTTTCATGACACCGCCAACGCTGTAGCGACGGTGATCTACACCCACTCCCTTCCCGCAAACATCGCGGTGGTGTGGTCCGGATGCTGCAACTTTGCAGGCGTACTCACCTCCAGCGGGGCAGTCGCTTTCAGTATCGTGGCTCTGCTGCCTGTCGACATGATTCTCCAGGTGGGTTCCTCAAACGGCTTTGCCATGATCTTCGCACTGCTGATAGCGGCGATTATCTGGAACCTGGGGACCTGGTGGTTGGGGCTACCGGCGTCATCTTCCCATACTCTCATTGGTTCCATTCTTGGAGTGGGGCTGGCCAACGCCTGGATGGAACACAGGTCGCTGGGGGAAAGCGTAGATTGGTCGCAAGTGACCAAAGTGGCCTATGCGCTATTGCTGTCTCCTTTGGTAGGTTTTTGCTGTGCGGCGCTGCTTTTCTGGGCCCTGAAGTTGGTGGTCAAACAAAAGGCGTTGTACGAGGAGCCCAAGGGTAGCAGCCCCCCACCGACATGGATCCGCGGCTTGCTGATTTTGACCTGTAGCGGCGTGTCCTTCGCCCATGGTTCCAATGACGGCCAGAAAGGCATGGGGCTCATCATGCTGATTCTGGTTGGCACGTTGCCGATGGCGTACGCATTGGATCGGGCCGTTCCGGCTACCCAGACGACTCAGTTCGTCGCCGTCGCCCAGGTGACCCATCAAGGCTTGGTGACGGACACCCACAACCAGCACGTCGATGACCCGCGCAGCGTGCTGATGGACTATATTCGAACGCGCAAAGCGCCATCCGAGGTCACCGCCGCTCTGGCCGCAGTGACGGGCCTGATTGCAGATGAAGTAAAGAACTACGGCACGCTCGCCAAGGTTCCTGCTCAAGCCATGACGAACGTGCGCAACGATATGTTCCTGACCTCGGAGACGATACGTCTGTTGAGGAACCAGCATCTGGACAAGTTTTCCCCGGATACGAATACCAACCTCGACGCATTCAAGCGTCAGATCGATGAGGCGACTCGCTTTATCCCATTCTGGGTGAAGATTGCCGTGGCCATCGCACTCGGTCTGGGCACGTTGGTGGGCTGGAGGCGAATCGTCATCACGGTAGGTGAGCGTATCGGCAAAGCCCATCTCACATACGCTCAAGGCGCCAGTGCAGAGCTGGTCACGATGACCACCATTGGTGCAGCCGATATGTTCGGTATGCCTGTCTCGACCACTCATGTGCTGTCATCGGGAGTGGCCGGGGCGATGGCCGCAAACGGTAGCGGTCTTCAGATGGGCACGGTTCGCAATCTGATATTGGCCTGGGTGTTTACTCTCCCAGCTGCGATGGCGCTGTCTGCCTTGCTGTTCTGGCTTTTCCATTCTCCTTTCTGAGGATTCACCATGACCGTCACCGTCGCTGCTGAATTCCGAGCCCGGGGTGAAAATCTACGCCCAGGTGGAATCAATCCACTCACCGATGAATGATACGGCGGCGCAAACAGTTGTTTTATGAGGCAATGTTGTCCACGAAATACTTGAGTATGTCTGTGGATAAGTGTCTGTAAGCCATAAGGATCAAGCGCTTGGTGGGTTTGGTCGAAAATCGATCAATCTGGACGTTGCTCGAGCGGTTTTCCATTGTTGCAGCGCGCCGCCGCCTCACCCCGCACCACCAGCCACACGCCCGCCGCCGACACGCCCGTGCCGAGCAGCATCAACCACGACAGCGGTTCGTCGAACACCGCCCAGGCCCAGAGCAGGGTGACTGCCGGACTGAGGTACAGCACGCTGGCGACCCGTGTCGGTGTGGAGCGTTTGAGGCACAGCCAATAGAGCCCATAGCCGCCCAGGGTCGCGATGGTCGCGGTCCATAGCACGCTCAGGGCAAATCCCGTGGTCGGCAGTGGCAGCAGGCTGCCTTGGCTGGCGACCACCGTGCCAAAGGCCACGGCGGATACCGCGCACTGCAACCACAGATTGGCGAGTAACCCCAGCGATTCGTGAGCCTGCAAGCGCTTCTGCCACAGCGTCGCCACGGCCAGCGAGGCCATGCCCAGCAACGGCAGGCTGTAGGCCCACAGGGGCGCGTTGCCCAGCGCCAGGGCATCGTGAGCGACCACCACCACGCCCACCAGACCGATCCCCAGGCCCGTCCACACGCTCCAGTGCAAGCGCTGGCGCAGCACTCCGGCGGCCAGCAGCGCCATGCCCACTGGCAGCAAGTCCGCCAGCAGTGCCGCAAGGCCGGCAGGCACGCCCAAGGCAACGCCCTGGACCACGCCCAGCAGATAACCGCTCATGGCCAGCAAGCCGATGCCGGCGTTTTTCAACAGCACCGGTAGCGGCGTGTTTTTCAGCTCGCCGATGACGAAGGGCAGCAGCCCCAGGGTGACCAGCACACAACGCCAGAACACCACCAGCAGCGCCGGCGCGTAGTCGATGGAGAACCGTGCGCCGATGAAACCGGAACTCCAGCTCACCACCAGGCCGAGTTCGAGCAGGGGCAAGGGCAGGCGATACAAGAGCTTCACCGGAGGACGAGGGCAGGGCAGTGCTGAGGTCGAGTTCATAGGCACAGGCTACCCAAGGGGTGTAATCTGATAAATCAAAATTACCTGAACCGGTTATTCACATTAGGTGAATCATGAGCGCGATCCTCGATATCGATCTGTTACGCACCTTCCACGCCGTGGTGCGCCTCGGCAGATTCAGCTCCGCCGCCCAGCAGCTGCACAAAAGTCCTGCGGCCGTCAGCGTCCACGTGCAGCGTCTGGAAGCGGTGGCCGGCGGGCGCCTGCTCGATCGCGACAACCAGTCGGTGACGCTGACCCCGCTGGGCAAACGCTTGCTGGCTGCCACTGCGGAACTGCTGCACACCCATGACCGCGTGCTGGCGCAGTTGCAGGGCACGCGCCTGGCCGGGCGCATCACGCTCGGCGTGCCGGATGAATACGCCGCCCATGTCATCCGCGACATCCTGCCGATATTCACCGCCGCTTGGCCCAATGTGGTGCTGGAGGTCAAGACGGCGCCCAGCTACACCCTCAGCCAGTGGGTCCAGCGCGGCATATTGCAGTTGGCACTGATGTCGCAGCCCCGCGGGCAAGACAGCCTGGCGGCGCAAGTGCTGGCAGTGACGAGGCCGGTATGGGTGGCAGCAGCTTCGGCGAGTTCCGCCTGGCCCGATCCGCTGCCGGTGGCGCTGTATGCGGCCGATTGCCCGTACCGCCAGGCCATGCTCGAATCCCTGAAACGCGACGGTCGACGCTGGCGCGTGGTGCTCGACAGTCCATCGACCCAGGCGGTGCGTGCTTGCGTCGAGGCCGGCCTGGCCGTGGCCCTGATGGACCGCGAGGCGGTGACGGCAGCCATGACGGTGCTGGAAGGGATGCCAGACATCGGCGAGCATGAGGTGGTGCTGGTGCGCTCGGCTTCGGCGAAGGACGATGAGGCGATCGAGTTGCTGGCGCAGAGTCTGCATCAGTACTTTCGGCTGTAGTCATGAAAAAAGGGGCACGGACCGCAAGTCCGTACCCCTCTTCGAATGGCCGCCTTATTGCCAGCCGTAACGACGGCTATAGATGCCTTTCATCGCCTGGGTCAGCGCCACGTAGCCGATCAGGATGAACGGCAGCAAGGCAAAGTACAGCGGTGGCAGCGCTTGCAGCTTGAAGTACTCCGCCAGCGGGCCCATCGGCAGGAAAATCCCGACCGCCATGATGATGCCGGTCATGATCATCAGCGGCAGTGAAGCACGGCTCTGGATGAACGGTATCTTGGCCGTGCGGATCATGTGCACCACCAGGGTCTGGGTCAGCAGGCCGACGATGAACCAGCCCGACTGGAACAGCGTTTGATGCTCGGGTGTCTTTGCCCCGAACACGTACCACATCATGATGAAGGTGGTGATGTCGAACACCGAGCTGATCGGCCCGAAGAACAGCATGAAGCGGCCAATCTCGCCCGGCTGCCAGCGCTGTGGTTTCTGCAGTTGCTCTTCATCGACGTTGTCGAACGGAATGGCGATCTGCGAGATATCGTAAAGCAGGTTCTGCACCAGCAGGTGCATCGGCAGCATCGGCAGGAACGGGATGAATGCCGAGGCGACCAGCACCGAGAACACGTTGCCGAAGTTCGAGCTGGCGGTCATCTTGATGTACTTGAGCATGTTGGCGAAGGTGCGACGCCCTTCGAGAATCCCCTCTTCAAGCACCATCAGGCTTTTTTCCAGAAGGATGATGTCGGCGGCTTCCTTGGCGATGTCCACTGCAGTGTCCACTGAAATGCCGATGTCTGCCGCGCGCAGTGCCGGGGCGTCGTTGATACCGTCACCCATGAAGCCGACCACATGGCCATTGCTCTTGAGCATGCGCACGATCCGCTCCTTGTGGGCGGGGGTCAGCTTGGCAAAGACGTTGGTGGTCTCCACGGCCTTGGCCAGCTCGGCGTCGGTCATGCCTTCTATATCGCCACCCTTGAGCAGCCCTTGCTGGGCGAGGCCCACTTCGCGGCAGATCTTGGCGGTGACCAGCTCGTTGTCGCCGGTGAGGATCTTCACTGCCACACCGTGCTCGGCCAGGGCCTTGATGGCCGGCGCGGTGCTTTCCTTGGGCGGATCGAGGAACGCCACGTAGCCGATCAGGGTGAGTTCCTGTTCATCGCTCAGGCCGTAGACGCTTTGCTCCTGAGAGGTATGCCGCGCCGCCACGGCGACCACGCGCAGGCCTTCTTCGTTGATCGAGGCGGTGACCTCGCGGATGCGGCTCAGCAGTGCTTCGGTCAACGGCTCGTCGATCTCGCCGTGGCGCACGCGGGTGCAGACTTCCAGTACTTCTTCGACCGCACCTTTGCAGATCAGCAGATGCTGGTGATGCTCGTGTTCGGCGACCACCACCGACATGCGCCGGCGCACGAAGTCGAACGGCACTTCGTCAACCTTGGTGAAGGCCGTGCTGACCTGCAGTTCGCTGTGCACTTCGGCGTGTTCGAGCACGGCCACATCGAGCAGGTTCTTCAGGCCGGTCTGGTAGTAGCTGTTGAGATAGGCCATTTCCAGCACCGCATCGGACTCTTCACCCCAGACATCGACGTGGCGGGCCAGAAAGATCTTGTCCTGGGTGAGGGTGCCGGTCTTGTCGGTGCACAGTACATCCATGGCGCCGAAGTTCTGGATCGCGTCCAGGCGCTTGACGATGACTTTCTGGCGCGACAGCACCACCGCGCCCTTGGCGAGCGTGGAGGTAACGATCATCGGCAGCATTTCCGGGGTCAGGCCGACGGCGATAGACAGTGCGAACAGCAGCGCTTCGGTCCAGTCGCCCTTGGTGAAACCGTTGATGAACATCACCAGTGGCGCCATCACGAACATGAAGCGGATCAACAGCCAGCTGACCTTGTTGACGCCGGCCTGGAACGCCGTCGGCGCGCGGTCCACTGCACTGACCCGCTGCGCCAGGGCACCGAAATAGGTGTGCTGACCGGTCGCCAGGACCAGCGCGATGGCCGAACCGGACACCACGTTGGTGCCCATGAACAGGATGTTGTCCAGTTCAAGCGGGTTGATCGAGGCAGCGCCTGGCTGCACTACGAACTTCTCTACCGGCATCGATTCACCGGTCATGGCGGCCTGGCTGACGAACAGGTCCTTGGCGGTCAGCACGCGGCAATCAGCCGGGATCATGTCACCAGCCGACAGCACCAGCATGTCGCCGGGCACCAACTGGCTGATCGGCAACTCGATGCGCCCCGGTTTGCCCATGGCCTTGGGGGCAGGCGCCTGTGCAGCGTCCGGTTCGGCGGACGGCGATGGCCGGCGCAATACCGTGGCGGTGTTGCTGACCATGGCCTTGAGCGCATCGGCGGCCTTGTTGGACTTGATCTCCTGCCAGAAGCGCAGGAAGGTCGACAGCAGCACCATGCTCGAAATGACCACGGTCGCCTTCATGTCTTCGGTGGCGAAGGACACGATCGCGAGCAAGGTGAGGAGCATGTTGAATGGGTTTTTGTAGCAGTCCCACAGGTGGCGATACCAGGTCAGCGGCTTGTCGTGCTGGACTTCGTTGGCACCGTGGATGGCCCGCAGCGCAGTGGCCTGCGCCTCGGTCAGGCCGTCTTCATGGGAATCCATGCGCGCAACCAGCTCGCCAGGAACAGCCTGGGCGGCATCGGCCAGCGAGCTCGCCAGGGACTTGGGGACTTCACGGCTGACGCCGGTGCCATTCATGCTTTCCAGAATGGTGCCACGGCGAAAGTGCTGGGCTTGACGGCGAGAGCGCACCAGGCTCTGGAAGAATTCTTTCAACAGTTCGTATTTCATGATGATCAACTCTAGGTGGCGCCCACGCGACCACCCAGGGTGATCACGCAGGCAAGCTCAAATACGGGTCTTCGGACATGGTTTCAAAGGGCCTTTATGGCTGACGGCAATGGGGTAATCGTTCGGGCACGGCTTCTGCACTCACTGAGCGACCGTGCATCCAGCGAGGGGGGGGCACGAGAAATCTGGAGCAGGCTTTTTGACGGTTTTCGAGCATGGCTATTTCCCCGAACAACAAGAGGGCGGGCAAGGAGACCTTAGGCGGGTACTTGTGGCGAGTCCAGAGTGCGGCGCGAAACGCGCACCCAGGAAAATCCGCCAGTCGCAAGACTGCACAGTCAGAAGATAGGGGGTGACTACAGGCGCATTGGCAATGCGCTGGAGGTACCGCCTTTCACGCTCAGCGAAAGACGGCAGGAGACCTGCGGGCTAGATCGCTGAGTTGATTCCGGTTCCGCGAACCGGCTGACGTCTGTCACTCGAACAAGTGCCCACTGAGGGTCTCCGTATTGAAAATCTGCGCGGAGTATACCCAGCGAAATCGCCCAGGCAACCCACTAACGAAAAATTCATTTTCCCCGTCGCTAGTCTGGCGGGGGCAGAGAGCTGACTGCTTTAAATGATCTAATCACAAATGCGATTGAGTTTTATTTAGTGAAAATATATGACGTTTATATGACTGACTAATACTCGATTGATTTGCTTGCAATATCATTTGCTCGCTGAAATAATGCGCGCCCTAGTCATTGGGGAGTAGCTATCTTCAACCGCCCGGTTGGAGAGTTCACGTCAACATAATTGAAGCCCCTTGCTTCATGGCGTGATCAGCACATTCAGTTCAGCCTGAATATGCCCGGCGAGACCTTTGGCCACTGCGTGTTTACCGACCGGGTAAGCCATGCCGTGTGCCATTGGTAATCTGCTTGCCCGGTCTGTGCGTCTGATGATTTTAACTCTAGTGCTGTTCTTCGCCTCTGCTGCGATTATTTACTTGTCATGCGAATTCTTCGTCAATGGCATTGAATGGTGCGGTCGCCATATGAAACTCGGTGCCACGGCAGTGGGCACCGTGTTGGCAGCCTTTGGTACGGCGTTGCCGGAAAGTGCCGTGACTTTTACCGCAGTCGCCTTCGGCACCACCCCTGAACAAAAGGACATTGGCGTCGGCTCGGCCATGGGCGGCCCACTGGTGCTGGCGACCATCGCCTATGCCGTGGTCGGCTTTGCGCTCTGGCTCAATCGTCGCAAGCTCGCGCGTGGCGACACCCTGGTTCGCGTCGATCGCAAGGCCCTGGCCAACGATCAACTGGCGTTTCTGGTCATTTTCGTGTTCAAGGTCGGCCTTGGCCTGGTGGCATTCACTATCAAACCCTGGCTGGGCATATTGTTTCTGGCCGCGTATGGCGTGTATGTCTGGCGGGAAATTACCAGCGGCGATACTGCACCTGAAGAGGAGGAGTTGGAACCGCTGAAGATACGCCCCGGTAACGCGTCGATGGGCTGGGCGGCACTGCAATCCATTATTGCCTTGTGTGTGATTGGCGCGGCGTCGCATATCTTTGTTTCGCAGCTCGAACATATCGGCGTGCTCTTCGGTATTTCGCCGCATATCGTCGCGTTGTTGTTGAGCCCAGTGGCGACTGAACTGCCAGAAATCATGAACGCGTTGATCTGGATCAAACAAGGTAAAGAGCGATTGGCCCTGGCCAATATCTCCGGCGCCATGATGATTCAGGCGACTATTCCCAGTGCGTTGGGGCTGTTCTATACGCCGTGGTTGTTCGATACACCGTTGTTCGCCTCCGGTGTGGTGACGGTGTTCTCGGTAGCGATAACGTGGTTCATGTTCCGCAAGGGCGAGGTGGATTCGCGCAACCTGATGGCGATCGCTCTGCTGTATGTCGCTTTTGCAGCCTATGTCGGCTGGTATTTCTTTCACTGAAGCGTGCCGCTGATCATGCTTTGATGCATGCCGAGCCCGCTGCCGGTCCATAAGACCGCAGCGGGCTCGGTCGTATCGGGCGCCTTTGTCCCCTTGGCCTGGCGTGCCATGAATAAAGTTTTCTCGTCGACCGAATAAAAGCCGCCGCCCAAGTGTTCACTACGAGTCACCCCTCCATAAGGTCGCCCTGATGATCGCCACCAAGCCCTTGCTCTCTGCGCGTGAACGTTATGATCACGCCACGATGTTTTTCCATTGGGTCACCGCCGTCCTGGTGATTGCCCTGTTCGCCAGCGCGCAGATCTGGTCGTTCCTGGCCAAAGGCACGCCGCTGCGGCATAACCTGCAAGCGCTGCATATCTCCATGGGTATTCTGCTGGCCGTGGCGATTGTCGGGCGGCTGCTGTGGCGCACCACTCAAGGCCGACGTCTGCCTCATCTGCCGGGCCTGGCCGGGCTCGCCGCCAAGGCCGGGCACGGTCTGCTGTACGCCTTGTTGCTGGCGCAGATTGTGCTGGGGTTCATGTTCCGTTGGGCTCAGGGCGAGGCGTTCGAGTTTTTCGGCCTGTTCAGCGTGCCGGCGCTGATGGCGCCCAACCCTGACTGGCGCCACACGCTGGGTGGGCTGCACGAAAATGTCGCCTGGGCGCTGATCATTCTGGCCGGGCTGCACGCCTGCGTGGCGCTGGCTCATCACTATTGGTTCAAGGACGGGGTGCTGGTGCGGATGTGGCCCGGCCGCTGATCGTTGTGCCGAACCTCGTCTGAAGCCCTTATGGAATAGACCCCGTGCCGATCGAGCCACCCGAGCCCTACAGTACCGACAGTGTTCGTCAAGGTCTGGCCCCTTGCCTGGCAAGGCTTTGGCGCTATGCCTGGGTGCTGTCGCGCGAGCGCCATGTGGCCGACGATCTGGTCCAGGCCACTTGCGTGCGGGCGCTGGAACGGGCGGGGCATTATCGGCCAGGCACGCGCCTGGATCGCTGGCTGTTTTCGATCCTGCATTCCATCTGGCTCAACGAGCTCCGTTCACAGCGCGTGCGCCACGGTCAGGGCTTCGTCGACAGCGACAGCCTGGCCGCTGGCAACGAAGGCCTGGCGGTCGAAAACCAGATTCTTGCCAGCCAGGTCATGCGTCAGGTCCAGGCGTTGCCCGAGGTCCAGCGCGAGACGGTGTTCCTGGCCTACGTGGAGGGGCTCAGCTATCGGGAAACCGCCGACATCCAGCAGATTCCCATCGGCACGGTGATGAGCCGCCTGGCCGCTGCACGCATACGCCTGGCGGAACACATGAACCCTGCACAGCACCTTTCGGGTGGCCAACCATGACACGCCTTGAGCTTCCTTCCGATATGACCCTTGTGGCGTTTCTGGACGGCGAATTGAACGCTAGCGACGCGGCGCGCATCGAGGTCTTGTGCGAGCGCGAACCGGCCATCGCGCAGCGTCTGGCCTTCCTTCGGCAGGGCTGCGTGGGCATGCCAGAGGGTTTTGCGCCGCTGCTCGACGCCGCACCGCTGGCGCACTTGCAGGCCATGCTCGGCGACCTGCCACCGGTCGTCGCGGCCAAGCCGGTGTCGAGTCAATGGTCGCGGCGGCGCTTGCTGGCCGGTGCGGCCGCTTGCCTGGTCGCCGGCGTACTGGGGGACCGCGTCTGGCGCGGCTGGCAATCCTCCAACTGGGTGGCCAACGGTAGCTGGCGCGGCTCGGTGGCCCAGTACATGGCGCTCTATACCGAGCAGACGCTCGAAGGCCTCGACACCAGCGCGGCCACCCAGGCACCGCAGTTGGCGCGGGTTGGTGAGCAGCTTGGGATTACCTTGACGCCCACGCGCATCAGCCTTCCTGGAGCGGATCTGCGCCGCGCCCAGGTGCTGCGCTACGACGCCGACCTCATCGCCCAGCTGGTGTATCTGGATCAGCAATACGGGCCGCTGGCGCTGTGCTTCGTACGCTCTGCCGCCGCAGTACAGGCCCCGGCCGAAGAGGTTCGCAACGGCCTCAACGTGCTGTACTGGAATGATGGTCAGCACGCCTGGATGCTCGCTGGGCGCAACCCCGTGAGCGATTTGCGCGGCAAGCAGGCGCGCCTGGCGCTGGGGTAGCGTCACCCGCGCGCCGACTGAACGATTACCGGCGGGCTTCTTCCAATGCTGTGCATCCCCATCATTCGATGCATCACGGAGAAGCCCATGACCCCTGAAACCGAAGGCAATGAAGAGAAGGGCCCGAATGGCCTGCCCTATGTGAACGATCCTGGCAAGCATCCGCAACATGACGATGCCGATGAAGCGAGTCCTGACGATCCTGATATCGCGGGCATGGATGGCAGCGAAGAGCCCGAGTAACGTGCAGTCCCAGGCCCCACAAGCAGTGGTCGGCTGCGCCGGCTGGAGCCTGTCGCGGGAATACGCCGCGCAGTTTGCGGCGCAAGGCACGCACCTGCAGCGTTACGGTGCGCGCCTTGGCGGGGTGGAAATCAATAGCTCGTTCTACCGGCCCCATCGCCGCGAGACCTACGTGCGCTGGGCCGAGTCGGTGCCTGATGACTTTCGCTTCAGCGTCAAGGCGCCCAAGCTGATCACCCATGGTCAGCGCCTGCACAGCTGTGAACCCCTGCTCGAGCTGTTTCTTTCCCAGTGCTCAGGCCTGGGGGACAAACTCGGCTGTGTGCTGGTGCAGCTGCCGCCATCCTTGAGGTTCGATGAAGCGGTAGCCGAAGCATTTTTTGCCACGCTTCGCGAGCATTTCAGTGGCGGCGTTGTACTGGAGCCGCGTCACGCCTCATGGGACGCCGCCGAGCCATTGCTGCAAGCACAGCGGATCGCTCGCGCCGCCGTTGATCCATCGCGTTTTGGCGGTGACTCGGCACCCGCTGGCTGGCCGGGATTGCGCTACTGGCGTCTGCATGGTGCACCGCGTATCTACCACGACAGTTATGACGAGTCGCAGATACAGTCGCTGGCGGTCGAGCTTGTTGCCGCCGCGACTGCCGGTGCTCAGGCATGGTGCATCTTCGACAACACCGCGAGTGGCGCGGCGCTCGGTAACGCCTTGCGATTGCATGAACTGGCGACCATTCGTCATTGAATTGAAATATATTCTGTGCAACTGCCCACCGCCGATTTTCATAGGATGTATCCCATGAAGAAAGAGACCTGCCATGTACATTCGCAAGACACCGATGGCAGCGAAATTCGCGATGGGCGATTTTCGTCATGGCCTGGAAGACTTCGACGAGCAGGCCTTTGTATCGCGCCAGCAGTTTCGTGCGGCGTTGACCCTCGACCTGTTTGCGATCGGCAGGTTTCAGACATTTCGACAGCACGTGAAACTGTGAGTGCCGGCTTGGCGTTCACCCGATAAAGCAGGAGACGGAAAATGAAAAAGGCCTATGCATGCATAACCCTCTGCAGCCTGTTGGCGCTGCATGGATGCTTCCAGAACGACGACAACAAGACCAAGGCCAATACCGACACCAGCAAGGCTTCGGTGCAGATGCAAAATGGTAATAGCGAAGACAAGAAGTAGCAGTCATGTTGCTGCAATCGATGTTCCTGGCTGATTTCAGCGCTGGATTGACCGATAGCCTGGGGCAGGCATTGGGGCAGGGAGACCGCCTCGCTTGAACAGCATTCGGGCGGTTTCACGGCGGTAGTCGCTGGGGGTCTGGTTCATTTCGATGCGAAAGTGCCGATTGAAGTTGGAGATGTTGCCATAACCGACTTCGAAGCAGATATCGGCGATCGACATCTCTGTCTGTACCAGCAGGCGGCAAGCGCGCTGAATGCGCAACTTGCGCATCAGGTCGATGAAACCGTGCCCGGTGATGCGCTTGAAAAACCGTGAGAAGCCCGGCTCACTCATCCCCAGGCGCTTGGCGATCACCGACAGACGCAAGTCGCCGGTCAACTCGCTCAGCAGGTAGTCGAACGCTTGATGAATGCGCTCTGAGCTGCGTGCATCCAGTGAGGGGGCGTAGCAGGCGCTGGCGAGTACCTGAACTTCATCGGCAGGTGCCTTGGCCAAGGTGTCGAGTAGTTGCAGGAACAGGATCAGTCGTTCCAGCCCTTGGGCACTGCCGATGCGTTCGAGCATCGCCGCAGCCAGCAGTGCAGTAGCGCCATGAAATTGCAGACCGCAGCGGGCCAGTTCGAACAGTTGCTTGAGCTCGCCGAACTCGGGGCAGGTGCTGCGCAGCGCCAGCAGGGCAGGCCCGTCGAATTGCAATACCACGTCGCGACCCGCCAGGTGCTCGCCGGGGGCGATGTCGCCCATCCAGTCATGGGGCAGGCCCGGGCCGATCAGGGCAACGTGGCCGGCGCTGAAAGGGCCAATGTAATCTCCGGCCACCAGCTTGCCGCTGCCGTGGCGGATCAGGTGAACTTCGAATTCGGGATGGTGGTTCCAGCGCGCCAGTTCGTAGGGATAGTCATGCTCGTACCAACGAAAGCTTTGGTCCGCTGGCGGCAGGATGACTTCGAGTTCGGCAGGCCGCTGCGTCAGCAGGGCCGTGGGGTTATCAGGCATCGAGTGCCTCTTTTATCGTTCTGATGTGCCCACCATACGTCGAAATCGAGCGGCCTGGCCAGCGGCGGTTTTACCTGAGGATGATATTTTTTTGATCCGCCAGGAAGGGGGGTGTTGCGGTTAAAAAAGTATCGAAAGGCGGTTCTTGATTCGTTTGTTAGGGGGATGGCGCGGTGATTTAATCCATTCGTCCATCACTGGTGTGTGGTGCGGTATTGCCTAGCCGTGATCAATAACAAAAACAAGAGTTCCAGCCGAATCGGCCAGGAGCGGAGAGCCCCATGAAGATTACCCCCGCGTTAATTCTTTCTGCTGACCTGTCCTACGCATCGATCAGCCTTGCGCTCGACACAGTGACGATCGCCACCGTCAACAACGGCGACATGATCCGCATGCAGCGTCTTTCAAAAGTCTTCGAGCAGCAGCATCCCGATATCAAACTCAACTGGGTCGTGCTGGAAGAAAATGTCCTGCGCCAGCGGCTGACCACCGATATCGCCACCCAGGGTGGGCAGTTCGATGTGCTGACCATCGGTACCTATGAAACGCCACTGTGGGGCGCCAAGCATTGGCTGGAGCCGATGACGGACTTGCCCGCCAGCTATGACGTCGAGGATATCTTCCCAGCCGTACGCCAAGGGCTTTCGGTCAATGACACGCTCTATGCGCTGCCTTTTTACGGGGAAAGCACCGTCACCTATTACCGCACCGATCTGTTCAAGCAGGCGGGTTTGACCATGCCCATGAAACCCACCTGGACGCAGCTCGGCGAGTTCGCCGACAAGCTCACCGACAAGAGCAAGGATCAGTACGGCATGTGCCTACGCGGCAAGGCCGGCTGGGGTGAGAACATCGCCTTGTTGAGCACCATGGCCAATGCCTTTGGCGCGCGCTGGTTCGATGAGAAGTGGCAGGCGCAGTTGACCAGCCCTGAGTGGACCGCAGCGGCTGATTTCTACGTCGCCACCTTGAAGAAGAATGGGCCTCCCGGTGTCTCCAGCAACGGCTTCAATGAAACCCTGGCGCTGTTCAACAGCGGCAAATGTGCGATCTGGGTCGATGCCAGTGTGGCGGGCTCTTTTACCACCGACAAAGAGCAGAGCAAGGTGGTCGACAGCGTCGGGTTTGCGCCTGCTCCCGTAGAAAAAACCGATAAAGGTTCTTCGTGGCTGTATGCCTGGTCGCTGGCCATTCCTGCTACCTCCAAGCACAAGGAGGCGGCCAAGGCGTTCGTCGTCTGGGCGACGTCCAAGGACTATATCCAACTGGTGACCGACAAGGATGGCATCACCAATGTGCCGCCAGGGACGCGCAAGTCGACCTATAGCGATGCCTACCTCAAGGCCGCGCCATTCGCGGCGGTGACCCTGCAGATGATGCAGCATGCCGACCCGCTGCATCCGTCGATGCAGCCCGTGCCGTACAGCGGTATCCAGTACGTGACGATTCCGGAGTTCCAGGCGATTGGTACGTCGGTGGGCAAGCTGTTCTCGGCGGCTTTGACGGGGCAGATGTCGGTGAACCAGGCATTGACGGCGGCGCAGACCAGCACCGAGCGCGAGATGAAGCGTGCCGGGTATCCGAAGTAGCGCCACGGTATCGGCTGAAGGCTTTTGGAGGCCATAGCGCCTCGAACCACCCGCCAAGGATAAAAAACATGAAACGACTCGAAGGTAAAAGCGCGCTGATCACCGGTTCTGCGCGGGGGATTGGTCGCGCTTTCGCACAGGCCTATATCCACGAAGGCGCCACCGTCGCCATCGCCGATATCAACCTGCAGCGCGCCCAGGCCACCGCTGAAGAGCTGGGCCCCGATGCCTATGCCGTGGAGATGGACGTCACGCGCCAGGAGTCCATCGATCAGGCCATTGCCGCCGTGATCAGCCACACCGGCAAGCTCGATATCCTCATCAACAACGCCGCATTGTTCGATCTCGCGCCCATCGTCGACATCACCCGCGACAGCTACGAGCGACTGTTCTCGATCAACGTAGCGGGCACCTTGTTCACGCTACAGGCCGCAGCCAAGCAGATGATCAGCCAAGGGCAGGGCGGCAGGATCATCAACATGGCAAGCCAGGCTGGTCGTCGTGGTGAAGCCCTGGTCGGGGTGTATTGCGCCACCAAGGCAGCGGTGATCAGCCTGACCCAATCGGCCGGGCTGAATTTGATCAAGCATGGCATCAACGTCAATGCCATCGCGCCAGGCGTGGTCGATGGCGAACACTGGGAGGGTGTCGATGCACTGTTTGCCAAACATGAGAACCGACCGCTAGGAGAGAAAAAGAAACTGGTCGGTCAGGCAGTGCCCTTTGGACGTATGGGCACCGCGCAGGACCTTACTGGCATGGCGGTGTTCCTGGCCTCTGCCGATAGCAGTTATGTGGTTGCCCAAACCTACAACGTCGATGGCGGTAACTGGATGAGCTGAAGCACTGCACGCGGGTTCGGCTTTGGGCCGTGCTGGCACCTTGCGAGACGCTTGGATCATGGTGTGTAAAGCTGCGGCGCCTATGCTTGCGCCGCCAGCCCATCAAACAATCCGTTGCTAGGCGCCACATGCTCATGATGCTACATTCGCGGCCATGAATTCCTTGCGCGCCCACCGCCTGCCTATTGTCTGGATGCTGTTTGCCTTCGTCCTGTTCAATGGCCTCGCCTGCAGCATCGGCCATGGCCTGATGATGGGGATGGACGGTGCGCCCGAGCCAGGCACGCCGCGCGATGAGGCGGCGCCGGCTGTGCATGCCCATGCCGGTATGCAAATGGACATGGCGATGCCGATGCAGGCCGCTATGGACACTGGCGCAAAGAGCAGCCACGACAGCCTGAAATCCATGTTCGGTGCCTGCACGTTCGCCGGTATCCTGGCCATGGCCATGGTGGTCTTCGCCGCTCTGGGCTGGCTGATTCGCTTGCGCCAACCGCCTGCTGCGCTTCATGGACGCTGGCGGGTGTCGTCCTTCCGGTTGTTCTTTCCCGCCCTCAACCCCCGCGCGCCTTAGCCCCCCTCGCGCCGTTGGGGCGCGTGTCAATCCTTGATAAACGAATAGTGCCCGGCGGGCAGTGTGTTGCCGCGCCGGCTGTTTTTCACTGTGGATGAGTACTTATGTCTGCTCGAATTTCTTCCCCCGCGCCGGGGGCTATCGTGGCCTTGCTCAAACGGCTGCATTTTTACGTGGGCCTGTTTGTCGGGCCTTTTCTGTTGGTCGCGGCGTTAAGTGGGGTGCTGTACGCCCTGACGCCGCAGATCGAAGAACATCTTTATGCCGATGCACTGCACAGTGACAGCCGCGGGCCGAACCTGACGCTGGCCGAGCAGGTTGCCATCGCGCAGGCGCAGATCGGTAATGCCCATTTGACCGTGGCGGCGGTGCGCCCGGCGCCACAGGCGGGGGATACCACGCGGGTGATGTTCAGCGCGCCGACCTTGGGTGAATCCGAGCATCGCGCGGTGTTCATCGATCCAGTCAGCGGCGCGGTGCGCGGTGACATGACCGTTTATGGCACCAGCGGTGTCTTGCCGCTGCGCACCTGGATCGATCAGTTTCATCGCGGTTTGCTGCTCGGTGATGTCGGCCGCTTGTACAGCGAGTTGGCGGCGTCCTGGCTGTGGGTGGCGGTGCTGGGTGGCCTGGTGTTGTGGGCGGTCAGCCGCGCGCGAGCCAAACCGGGCGCGCGCAGCCTGCGTGGCTGGCACGCCAGCGCCGGGCTGTGGCTGGCGCTGGGGCTGCTGTTTTTCTCGGCCACGGGGCTGACCTGGTCGCAGTACGCGGGGGATAACATTGGTGTGCTGCGGGCCTGGTATGGCTGGTCGACGCCCACTGTGACGACGTCGCTGGGCCAGGCCTCCAACAAGCCCGCCAGCATGAAAATGCCCATGGACGCGCATGCCGAGCATCATATGTCCATGCCTGCCCATGACGCGCCGGTCACCCTCGATGCGACGCGGTTCGACAGCGTGCTCGCCAGCGCCCGTAGCGCCGGGATCTATGCCGCCAAGGTGGAGATCCGCCCGGCCAAGAGCGCCGATAAAGCCTGGGTGGTAAACGAGATCGACCGACGCTGGCCGACGCATGTGGACGCCGCTGCGGTCGATCCGCAGAGCCTCAAGGTGATCGACCAGGTGCGATTCGCGCAATATTCGCTGCCGGCCAAGCTCACCCGTTGGGGCATCGACGCGCACATGGGCGCTTTGTTCGGCCTGACCAATCAGCTGTTGCTGGTGGCTTTTGCCAGCGGCCTGGCGGTGATGGTGGTGCTCGGTTATCTGATGTGGGGGCGCCGCCGTCCGACGCTCGCGCCGCAGTTGACGCTGTTTGATGCCTGGCGGCAGTTGGCGCCCGCGGCGCGGCTGGGGGTAATCGCCGTGGCGCTGGCGTTGGGCATTTGTCTGCCCGTGCTGGGCGTCAGCCTGGTGTGCTTTGTGCTGGCGGATGTGTGGTTGAGTGTGCGCGCATCACCCAACGTATTGTCTCAAGCGCAGGCCTGAACGGTGGCCGGATCGGAGAAAGTCATGCAAAGGTTGACGTCACGACTGGTGTTGCGCCCGCCCACTGAGGATGACCTGCAGCCGCTGTTCGCGATCTATGGCGATCCGGCCACTAATACCTTCAATCCCGCCGGGCCGCTGACGGATATCGAGCAGGCGCGAACATTGTTGATCAGATGGCTCAGGCACTGGGACGGGAAAGGCTACGGCCAGTGGGCCATCGCCCTTCGGGTCAAGCCCCAGCGGGTGATCGGCTTTGGCGGTATTGATGCGCGAGATTATCTGCACGTCGAGCGCTTGAATCTGGGCTACCGTTTTGCGCTTGAAGCCTGGGGTCAAGGCTATGCAACGGAGTTGAGCCAGGCGGCGCTCGATTTCGCGTTCGTCGAGCTGCGAGCACCGCGGATCTACGCGGTGGTAAGACCGGCACATCTGGCGTCCGTGCGGGTGCTGGAAAAGATCGGCATGCACCGCGACGGTGAGCTTGACGACGTGCCAGGGCAGGCGCCAAGCCTGGTGTTCAGCAAGGACAGCTGAGTGTCATGCCCCCACCGCTTTCGGTGTTGGCACGATGAGCATGGTCATCAGGTCTTCCCAGGGCCGATGACCCTTGCCCACGCGGGAGCAGGAGGGGGAATGGATGAAGGCGGTGTTGGAGAGCCGGCTCGGCTGTCGCGCGGCGCATTCGGAGCAGGCGATTTCTTCATCGAACATGATCCAGGCGGCTTGCCAATCTTGCAGATCCTTGTGCGCATACATCGTGTGTCGTCCTTTGGTTGTTGTTCCATTAGCCTAGCATTGGCGATTCCATCTGCAAGGATGCGTCGCGTCAGGTAGGCTTGCGTTCTCTCCCGCATATTGATCAGGCACCGGACGCTAAGTTTCCTATGAATCACTCGCTCAACCCCCGCATTTACGTGTTGACCTTCACCTCGTTCGTCATGCTCTCATCGGAGTTCATTGTCGCCGGCCTGTTGCCGCAGATCGCCGCCAGTCTGCAGATCACCGTCGGCAGTGCCGGCGCGCTGGTCACGGCATTCGCCTTGGGCATGGGTATCGGCGCGCCGCTTATCGCGGCGTTCACTCATAAGGTCAGCATGCGCGCCTTGCTGATCTGGGCCTGCGTGGCACTGTTCCTTGGCAATACCATCTGCGCGATGACCAGCTATTTTCCGATCCTGCTGGCCGGCCGCGCGCTCGGCGGCGTCGGGGTGGCGATCTTCTGGACCAACGCCACCGTGGCCGCAGCGGCACTGTCCACGGCCAATACCCAGAGCCTGGCAATTTCTCGGGTGTTGATCGGCATCTCTATTGCCTCGGTGGTCGGGGTGCCGCTGGGCAAGTGGGTCAGTGATGCCTGGACCTGGGAGTACGCCATGGGCCTGATGGCCGGCTTGAGCGCCTTGGCGTTGGTGCTGGTAATCGGCTGGGTGCGCCCGCCCGAGGGTGATCGCGCGCAGGTGCAAGAGAACTTGCTCGGGCGCCTCAGCGTGATCTGGAAACGGGACATCGCCTTGGCATTGCTGAGCTACTTGCTGATGTTCGCCGGCATCATGACTGTCTTCAGTTTCCTCGCTACGCTGCTGACCCGGTACACCGGCTTTCCTGCGGCACAGGTGACGCTGGTGCTGGCGCTGTACGGCGTGGCGGATATCGTTGGCAATCTGTTGCTGGCCAAACGTGTGCCCAACCCGTTGGATGGCATGTTCAAGCGAGTGTTGTTGACCCTGGCCGTATCGGTTATCGGCGTCTCTGTGTTTGGTGCGAGTCTGTGGCTGGTGCCGGTGTTCGTGGCGGCGGCTGGGTTTTGCCATGCCGGGGCGAGCATGATGAACGGCATGGATGTGATCCGTCGGGCCGGGGCCGATGCCAAGATCGTCAATTCGGTGAACGTGGCGGCGATCAACGTCGGTATCATGCTCGGTGCGATGTGCGGCGGGCTGGTAACCGACCATGTCGGCATTCAATACGTCGGCTATCTGGCCGGGGTGTTCGTGCTGCTGGCCTGGGCGATTCGCATGCAATTGCAGCCGGTTCGGGCGGTCGAGTAACGGCCCGTCATCTACCTTGAAACAGGTCATCCTCTGTGCAGATCATCCGCAGCAAAGACTTCACCGGCGAGCGGCCCTGGGCGGCGCTGGATATTGCTAACATGAACGGCATCACCACGCGTTTGCACTGGACCGACCAGCCATACAAATGGCATGTCAATGATGGGCAAGAGGTGTTTGTGGTGCTCGACGGGCAGGTGGAAATGCGTTTCATGGAACAGGGAGTCGAGCGTTCGACACTGCTGCAAGTGGGCGACATTTTTTACGCTTCGGTCGGTACGGCGCACGTCGCCCATCCGGTCGGTCCGGCGAGGGTGCTGGTGGTGGAAAGTGAGGGGAGTGTCTGAGTGCGTTGTTTTGAGCGCGCAGGCTTAATCGTTCTGGTTGTCGTTGTATAGTTCGCGATGTAGCGCTTGACCATTGGCACGCTCGACACACTCACTCTTCGTATCAGGTACTTTCCATGACCCCGTCCCAGGATTACCCCGTCTTGCTGTTTTCCTATGGCACGCTGCAGGACACCGCCGTGCAACTGGCCAATTTCGGCCGCGCGCTCCAGGGCCAGGCCGACGAGATGCTTGGCTACTCGCAAGGCTGGGTCGAAATCACCGATCCGGCGGTCCTGGCAACCAGTGGCAAGTCCCATCATCCGATCGTCAGTCCCGATGCTCAGCCTGGCGCTCGGGTAACGGGCACGGTTTTTCAGATCAGCGAGCAGGAGCTGGCGGCCGCCGATGCTTACGAGGTGGCGGACTACAAGCGGGTGCTGGTGCAACTGGCGTCCGGGCACTCGGCGTGGGTTTACGTGCAGGCGTGAGTGGCGGCTGGATTCGGTAGAGCACATGAGTATTGCCACGGCCTGATTGACGGTGTTGGTGGGATGATTTGTTGCCGGGGATTGGGGGGTTCTGCTTTCGAGCCGGCCTTGGGTTCGCCGCCCCAGCATTGGCCCTTCGCCTAGGCTCAGGGTGCCCACGCTCCGGCACGCTTGCGCAGGGCACGCCCCGATGGGCCTTCCATGGCCCAGCGGGGCTTAGCCGGCATCCATGCCGGCTATCCCTGCGCAAGCGTACCGGAACGCGGCCTGCTGGATGGGGCGGCGAACCCAAGGCCGGCTCGAAAGCAGAACAGTGAGATTTGTGGCGTTCGTTCGCTTTTAAAAGCGGCTTTGATGCACACCCCAATCGCCCAATCGCCCAATCGCCCAATCGCCCAGTCCACAAAGATAGCGCACGATGCCTGTTGTCGGCCGCCACACCGGTCCATCCATTTCTGTTATGTCTCCACAGCAAAGCTCTATTGGAGGCCTTTCGCTGTTTGCTCTTATGCTTTTCCCCAGCTCCCGAGCGCGCAACCCCGATCTCGCCACCACGAAGACTGACGCCAATGCCTGCTATTGCTGATCGCTTGAACAACGTAACCGTTTCCGCCTCTGTGGCCATGACCCAGAAAGCCCGCGACCTGGCAGCCCAAGGCATCAAGGTCATCGGCCTGTCGACGGGCGAGCCGGATTTCCCGACCCCGCAGCACGCCATCGAAGCCGCCTATGCTGCGGCCTGCGCTGGCGACACCAAGTACCCGCCCACCGATGGTACGCCGGCCCTGCGCGCGGCCATCCAGCGCAAGTTCAAACGCGACAACAACCTCGACTACGAGGTATCGCAGATCATCACCGCAGGCGGCGGCAAACAGATCATCTTCAACGCGATGCTCGCCACCATCAACGCCGGCGACGAAGTACTGATCCCGACCCCGGCCTGGATCAGCTACGCCGACATCGCCAAGTTCGCCGGTGCCACGCCGGTGCCGGTGAAGTGCTCGCAGGCCAACCACTTCAAGCTGCGCCCCGAAGACCTGGAAGCGGCGATCACGCCCAAGACCAAATGGCTGCTGCTCAACTACCCGAGCAACCCCACGGGTTCTGCCTGCTCGCGCGCCGAGATGGCCGCCATCGCCGAAGTGATGTTGCGCCACCCGCATGTGTGGATCATGACCGACGACATGTACGAGCATCTGATTTACGACGACTTCGAGTTCTGCACCATTGGTGATGTCGAGCCGCGATTGCTTGACCGCGTGCTGACCGTCAACGGCATCTCCAAGGCCTATGCAATGACCGGCTGGCGCATGGGTTTCTGCGGTGGCCCGAGTGACTTGATCAAGGCCATGAGCAACGTCAATACGCAGAACAGCGGCGGCATCTGCACCCTCACTCAAGCAGCCGCGATTGCCGTGCTGGACGGCCCGCAGGACCTGCTCAAGGAGCGTGCGGCCATCTACCAGCAACGTCGTGACTTCGTGCTCGGGCGTTTGGCCGATATCGAAGGCCTGCACTGCCACAAGCCGGAGGGCGCGTTCTATCTGTTCCCCAACATTGCCGAACTCATCGGCAAGACCTCCCGTGGCGGGCGCCTGATCAGCAACGACACGGACTTCGTCATGGCCTTGATGGAAGAGCACCACGTCACCACCGTCCAAGGCGCGGCCTATGGCATGAGCCCCTACTTCCGCTTGTCCTACGCCACCAGCCTGGACGTGCTGAGCGAAGGCTGTGATCGCATCGCGGCGTTCTGTGCCGGGTTCAAGTAACCGGATGGGCTGAACAGGCTGGCGCACAGCCGCTTTAGTTGACTGACGAACGCCCTGGGCCGAAATGCCCGGGGCGATTTTCTGTGGCCGTCCCATGGGCTCCGGCGGTCGCGATTCAGAGGTGACATGCAAATAGCACTTGCCAATCGGCCCCTTGCCGAGGTATCAAATTGTACATGACTAGACAGGTTCGATTTGACAAGAAATTCCGCGTCGTCCAAGCCCTTGCCGAACGCATCGAGCGCGGCGAACTGGGTTCCGGCGCGCGTCTGCCTGGCGAGCACGAACTGGCCGCCGAGTTCGACGTCAGCCGCGGCACGTTGCGCGAGGCGCTGTCCGAGCTCAAGCGACGCAACTACATCGCCACCCAGACCGGCGTCGGCTCCATCGTCACCTACGATGGCGTGCCGCTCGACCAAAGCGGCGGTTGGGCCCGTACCCTGGCGGCCGGCGCTGTACAGATGAATACCGAACTGTTGGGCATCACCCGCGTGCAGCGTCCGACATTGGCGCTGTTGGCGGGGAGCGACCAGTTCGTCCTGGTGGAGCGCCGGCGGCGTGCGGCTGATGGCAGCGTGGTGTCACTGGAGCGGGCATTGATTCCCGCGCGCGATGGCCTGGAGGCGTTGCCCGAAACGGGGCTGGTCGACGGTTCGCTCACCGCCACACTCGCCGCCCACGGTTATGAAGGCCAGCTCGGCAAGCAGTGGATCGGTGCCGAAGCCCTCGACACGGTGGCCGCCGAACGCCTGCAACGCCCGTCGGGCACGGTGTTTCTCAAGACGATGCGGGAAACCTTCGATACCCAGGGGCGCTTCATGGAACAGGTGGAAAGCCTGCTCGACCCTGCCCACTTTCAACTTCATTTAAGTTTCGGAAGCCTGCAATGATCAGCCTCGAACAGACCCGCACTCGCGCCCTTGGCGCCTTCTATGGCTTGGCCTTGGGCGATGCCCTGGGCATGCCCACGCAGTCCCTGTCCCGGGAGCAGGTACGTGCCCGCTATGGCCGCATCACCACGTTGCAGGCGGCTGACAACGAACAACCCATCGCCCCGAACATGCCGGCCGGCGCCATTACCGACGATACCGAGCAAGCCATTCTGGTCGCCCACCGGTTGGTTGCCGGAAAGGGGCGCATCGAGCCTGCGGCCCTGGCCCAGGACCTGATCGACTGGGAAGCGGCCATGCGCGCCAAAGGTTCCCAGGACCTGCTAGGGCCGTCCACCAAACGCGCTATTGAAATGATCCTGGCCGGTGCCAGCCCCGAGGAAGCGGGGCGATTCGGCACCACCAACGGCGCGGCCATGCGCATCGCGCCGGTGGGCATCGCTGCCGACATCAGCGACCCCGAATATTTCATGGATCAGGTCGTGCAAGCCTGCCAGGTGACTCACAACACCGGCCTCGGCATCGCCAGCGCTGCCGCAGTGGCGGCGGTGGTATCGGCAGGCGTGCAGGGCGCGGATCTCAAGACTGCACTGGAATTCGGCATCGAGGCGGCACGCTGGGGTCATGGCCGAGGCCATTGGGTAGCGGGTGGCAATATCGCCGCGCGCATCCTCTGGTCGCGGCAGGTGTGCGCCGGTTGCGATGCCGCCAGCCTGCCCGATGTGATCTACGACGTGATTGGCACCTCGGTGGCCTCTCAGGAGTCCGTAGTGGCCGCCTTCGCGCTGGCTCACGCAGTCGCCGAAGGCCAGCTGCACGTGTTCCCGGCGCTGTGCATGGCGGCGAGCCTGGGCGGCGATACCGATACCATCGCCGCCATGCTCGGGGCCATGCTCGGTGCGACCCACGGCCTGGAGGCCTGGCCCTTGGAGGCGGTGGCACAAATCAAAAGCGTGAACAGTCTTGACCTCGAATTGCTCACCGAACAACTGCTGGCCCTGCGCAGCGCGGGAGCCCGGCCGCAGCCCCTATAAGAACCCTCTGCCCGATTCATTTTCGACCTGCCCCCAACCACAACAAGTTATCGCAGGAGTCATGCAATGAGCACGTCCAACCACGCTGGGCAATTGGAAACCCGCGGCATTGAACCGGTACCCGAGCAGGAGTGCAATGGCCATCCGTTGCAGCTGTTCTGGGTGTGGTTCGCCGCCAACATCAGCATCCTCGGCTTGCCGCTGGGGGCCACGCTGGTGGCGTTTCAGGGCTTGTCGATCGGGCAGGCATTCATCGTTGCAGTACTGGGTGCGGGCGGTTCGTTCGCGGTGGTCGGACTGTTGTCCATCGCCGGACGGCGCGGGCGCGCGCCCAGCCTGACGCTGTCGCGGGCGATTTTCGGAGTGCGTGGCAATATCGGCCCCACTCTGGTTTCACTGGGCTCGCGCCTGGGCTGGGAAACCGTCAACACCACCACGGCGGCCTTTGTGCTGTTGTCGCTGGTGTCGATCATCCAGGGCAGTCCGATGGAAGCCAAATCCGCGCCGCTGCTGACGCTGTTGTTCATCGCCGTGTTCGTGCTGCTGACTTTGTGCGTCTCGGGGCTGGGGCATGCCACCTTGCTGGTGATCCAGAAATGGGCGACTTGGGTGTTTGGTGCCTTGAACCTGATCGTCGGCGGCTTCCTGGCGTTGCATATCGATTGGACCGCCGTGTGGGCCGCAAGCCCGGCGCCTTTATCGGCCGTGCTGATCGGCGTCGGTACCATGGCCGCAGGCACCGGTATCGGCTGGGCCAACGCTGGCGCCGACATGTCGCGCTATCAGCATAAAAGCGTGAAAGCCGGTGCCTTGGTCGCCTCGGCAGCCTTTGGCGCGGGGATACCGCTGGTGCTGTTGATCACCTTGGGCGGCTTGATTTCCGTCGGTAACGACCACCTGGCCTCGGCCGCCGACCCGATCGTGGCGATTCGCGAATTGCTGCCGGCCTGGATGGCGGTGCCGTACCTGATCACCGCCTTCGGTGGCCTGCTGCTGTCCAACAACCTGTCGGTCTACTCGGCAGGGCTCACCACCCTGACCCTCGGCCTGAAGGTCAAGCGCGTGCACGCGGTAGTGGTGGACGTCATCGCCATTTTCGCCGGCTCCATCTACTTCATGCTGTTCGCTGACAGCTTCTATGGGCCCTTCATCACCTTCATTTCCATGCTGGCGGTGCCGATCACGGCGTGGGTGGGCATCTTTCTGGTCGATCTGCTGCATCGTCACCGCTACGTGCCTGCCGACCTGATGAACGTCGGCCCCAGCAGCGCCTACTGGTATCAGGGCGGTGTGGAGTGGCGTGCGCTGGGTGCCTGGGCCGTGGCCATTGTCCTGGGCTTCAGTTTCACTACGGTCAAGACCACCGCCACCAATGTGCTGTTCCATGGATGGCTGGCGGACTCCTGGTTCGGTCAGAACGGTCTGGGCTGGATCGTCACGTTTGTGATTGCTGGCGGGCTCTATGCCTTGCTCGGCGGTTGCCGTGACCGCCAGGTCGCCACCCACCTGCAAGAGCGTGTCCATGCCCGCTAGATTGCTCTATACCGGCCAGGTAGTCATCGATCTGGTGATGGCGGTGGACGCCCTGCCCACCGCCGGCCAAGACGTGCTGGCCCGCAGCGCCAGCTTCGAGGCTGGCGGCGGTTTCAACGTGATGGCCGCTGCTGCGCGCAACGGCCTGGCGACCTGCTACCTGGGACGCCATGGCAATGGCCGTTTCGGCGAACTGGCGCGTCAGGCCATGGCCGAGGAGGGGATCGAGGTCTTCCTCCCGGCCAGCAGCGAACAAGACACCGGTTTGTCCGTGGCGCTGACCGATGCCAGTGCCGAGCGCTCGTTCATTTCCCAGGTGGGCGCGGAAGGCGGATTGGCAGCCGCCGAGCTTGTCGGGCTGGTGCCCGCCGCTGACGACTGGATCATGGTCAGCGGCTACAGCCTCCTGCATCCCGGCAAGGCCCAAGGCTTGCTGGACTGGCTGGCGCTCCAGGCTGGCCGTTGTTTCTTGGCCTTCGACCCGGGGCCTTTGGTCAGTGCGCCGGATGCGCCGATGATGGGGCGTCTGTTGCCCTGGGTAACGCTTTGGAGCAGCAACCGTGACGAGGCCTTGCGCTTCACGGCGGCTGCCAGCCTCGAGCAGGCCCTGCAGATGTTGGTAGACCGTTTGCCCAGCGGGGCGCTGGTGGTGGTGCGCGATGGCGCTGCCGGTTGTTGGCTGGCACGCGGCGCCTGGTGTGAACAGGTGGCGGGCTTCGCGGTGCAGGCTATCGACAGCAATGGTGCGGGCGATGCCCATGCAGGCGTGATGCTCGCGGCGTTGGCGAGCGGATCGAGCGAAGTCGATGCGGCCCGGCAGGCCAATGCCGCCGCGGCGGTGGCGGTCACTCGGCGCGGGCCGGCGACGTGCCCGGCGAGCGAGGAATTGCGGGCGTTCTTGGCAGGACGGCAGGGATGCTCTGGCTAGGAACGCAGCATGGCGGACCGGCGATATCCGCCATCAAGCGGGTCTGGAGTCGTCGAAATGGCATTGGAGCCTTGGCGGCCCCAGGCAGACTGAGGCCAGCGCAGGGTGCTGGCCTTTCTGGACCGTGGTTTCGCAGCCCGCAATCAGTGCTGCACCAACGCCCCGATCAGCCGCCCGATGTCGGCGAAGTAACCATCCAGCGCTTGCTCGGCTGACAGGGCGTCAGCGGTATCGGCCTTGACCAGCCGGATCTTGCTGCCGATCGCCGCCTGGCCCAGGCGCCACAGATCCACCTCGATCACCCCGGCGATCTTCGGGTAGCCGCCGGCCGTATTGGCGTCGCTCATCTGAATGATCGGCTCGCCGGCCGGTGGCACTTGAATGATGCCGGGGACCAGGCCGTAGGAGCGCATCTCGACCACGGTCTCCGGTTGGATGGCCGGGCCCGAGAGCCGGTAGCCAGTGCGGTTGCTCTGCGCCGAGATCTTCCAGCTTTGCGTCCAGAAGCGCTCGGCGTCGGCCGTGAACAGCTCGTACTCGCCAGCCGGGATGGCGCGTAGCAGCAAGGTGCCGTCGTCCGCCACCGGGAAGTGCTCGGGCATTGCCGCACTCGGTGGCGTCACACCAATGCCGCCGACGGGCAGTTGCGGCAGCGCTGCGTCGAGCGTCGCCAGGCAATCACCGACGGTCAAACTGCGGCCCTCGAGCCCACCAAAATTGCCGCGCAACGAGGTGCTGCGCGAGCCCATCATCAGCGGCACGTCGATCCCGCCGCTGACGCACAGATAGCCCCGCGCTGCGCCCTTGGGAAAACTGAGTTCCAGCTCCTGGCCGGCCTGCACGGTGATTGCCCACCAGGGCAGCAGCGGCTTGCCATCCAGGCGCGCCTTGCAGTCAGCGCCGGTCAGGGCGATGGCTAAGTGGCGGGTGAAGCGCACCTTGAACGGGAAGGTCTGGACCTCGATGGCGGCGCTGTTGGCGTCGTTGCCCAGCAGCAGATTGCCGACCCGCAAGGCGACGCTGTCCATGGCGCCGGCCGAGGCCACGCCGATGTTGCGATGACCGCGGCGCCCGAGGTCCTGAACGGTATTGAGGGGGCCGCTGGCGATGATCTCGATCACAGTTCGATCCTTTCGGGCAAGAAGCGCACGGTGTCGCCCGGCGCGAGGGTGGCGGGGACGTCGGCATAGGGGTCGAACATCGGCATGTCGGCGAAGCCCAAGGCGTTCCAGCCGTTGGGGCCGTCGAGCACCGACAGGCCCGACTGCATGCCGCCGATGGTGACCATGCCCTTGAGCATGTTCAGCGACGGCACCTTCTTGCGGGGCATATAGAGGGTCGGGTCAAGGCCGCCCAGGTAGCCGAAGCCGGGGGCGCTGGCGATGGCGAACACGGTGTAGGTCGCGCGGTGATGACGGCGGATCACTTCGGCAGCGGGCAAGCCGGAAAAGTCGCAGATGGCGGCCAGGTCGATGGCGTGCTCGCCGCCATAGCAGGTCGGGATCTCGATCAGGCGCCCTGGGCGATCCAGCTCCTGCACCTGGCGCCAGGCCTGCTGCAGTTCATCGACGACTGCCTGCGGGTCGGCCGGGGTGCGCTGCAGCACGACCAACAGATTGGTCATCCCCGGCACCAGCTCTTCGACCAGCGTGTGGCCGTGCAGCGCCTTGCTCAATGCCCAGATACGCCGCTGGGCGGGCAGGTCGAAGTCGCCGGGGGCATCGATCAGAAACGCGCGGCTGCCGATCATCGAAATCTTGGCGGCCTGACTATTCAGGAGCAGCGCCGGGGCGACAGGGGCCTCGAGCGGCTGCGAACGGCTATTCATGGTGGGATTCCTGTAGCTCGGGAGATGGAAACTTCGGTACGCCGTCCAGGCCGCTGCGGGGGGGATTCATGGTTTGGCGCTCTGCGGCGCAAGGGGGGCGGGCATCAATTGCACCACCGGCAAGCGGCGCAGCACCAGCACGGCAATTACTGCCAATAGCGCGCACAGCCCCAGGCCGGTGGACATGGCCTGGATCAGCGCATGGCGGCCCAAGGTCAGCAGCTGGGGTGTCAACTCGCTGGAGCCATGGCTCAGCACCTGCGGGTCGGCCAGCAGCGCCAGGGCCTGGCTCTGGCCGGCCTGTGCCAGTTGTTGGGCCAGGCGCCAGGCATACAGCACGTTCACCAGCGCGCCCATGCACGCTGTGCCGAGCAAGCCGCCCACCAGGCGCAGTGATTGCTGCAGCGCTGTGGCGATGCCCAAGTACTGGCGCTCGACCAGCGTCTGAGTGAATACCGACAGGTTGAGAAAGATGAACCCCAGGCCCAGGCCAGCCAACAGGATCAAGCCCAGCAGGGTATTGAATCCCGCGTGGGTGCCAACCAGTGCCAGGCCGAGGCAGGCGCAACTCAGCGCGATGAAGCCGCCCAGGGGTAATCGATTGGGGTTGCTCATGCGCGTCATCACCCGGCTGTTGACGATCGCCCCCAGAGTGATGCTCAACGCCAGAGGGGTGATCAGCACCCCGGCCTGTTGCGGTGAGTAGCCATAGCCGCCTTGCAGCAGCAACGGCAGATAGAACAGCAGCGTGAACATCACCGCGCCCGCCAGCAGGGCCAAGGCGAACAGTACGCGCATGCTGTGCTCGGCCAACAGCGCTCTGGGCAACAGCGCGGCCGGGCTGCGACGCTCCTGAAACCACAGGGCGATAAAGGCGACCAGGCTGAGCAATCCCAGGGCTGTGCAGACCAGCGCGCTGGAATGCCCGAGCCATTCGACGAACAACTGCAACGCGCCCAGCGCCACCGCGATCAGGCCGGCGCCGAGCCAGTCCATGCGGATCACCTTGCCGGTTTTCGGGCGGTACCAAGGCAAATGCCGCCACGCGAAGAACAGCGCCAGCCCGCCCAGCGGCAGGTTGAGCCAGAACACCGAGCGCCAGCCCAGATGCGCGGTCATGAAGCCGCCCAGGCCCGGCCCGATGGCGTTGACCACGCTGAACAGGGCACTGAGCAGGATCTGCCAGCGCAACCGCTGGCGGGTGTCGGGGAACAGTTCCGGCACGCAGGCGAAGGCGGTGCCGACCAGCATGCCGCCGCCGATGCCCTGCAAGGCGCGCCCAATCACCAGCGTCACCATGCCATCGGCCAGCGCGCACATCAGCGAGGCGGCCATGAAGATCAGCGTGGCGGCGATGACGAACGGTTTGCGGCCGTAGTAATCCCCCAGGCGCCCGAAGATCGGGATGGTGACGATCGAGGCCAGCAGGTAGCCCGTGGCCACCCAGGCATAGAGCTCGAAGCCGTTCAGCTCGGCGACGATGGTCGGCAGCGCGTTGCCGATTACCGTCTGGTCCAGCGCCGAGAGCATCAGCACCAGCGACACGCCCAGCATGGCCAGCAACGCCTGGCGAAACGTCAGCGCGGGGTGCGCGGCAACGGTCATGATGAGGCTCGGTGGCAGGGAGAACGGCGGGCGGGCATGGGGCGGTCCTTGGGTTTCGTTAGCCTAATTTAAGAGCTGCGGCGCCAGAGCAAAAAGACGGCTTCGTTCTGTACGGATAAGGACGCCTTATGACGCACTTTGTGTGCGCTTTTGCACCGTTTTGGTGCTCTTGGGCGGGCGTCTTGTGGTTGGCGCTGGGGGTCACTGGTCGGTCGCCCTGCCATAGGAAAGCCTTATGACTGGCGTTTTGCCCCCGGGCGGTGGTGGCTGGCGCGGCTCTTGCTCTGCTCCTGTCATGAACCTCGCCAGAGTATGACTTCGTGAATTTCCGTCGCTTGAAGTATTTCGTCAAGATCGTCGATATCGGCAGCATGACCCAGGCCGCCAACGTGCTGCACATTGCCCAGCCTGCATTGAGCCAGCAACTGGTGACGCTGGAGACCGAGATGCAGCAGCAATTGGTCATCCGCACCAAGCGCGGTGTCACGCCGACCGAGGCGGGCAAGGTGCTCTACGGGCATGCACAGTTGATCTTGCGCCAGTGCGAGCAGGCCCAGAGCGATGTCAACGCGTCCGGCCTGGAGCTGTCCGGGCAGGTGTCGGTGGGGCTGGCGCCGGGCACGGCGGCCTCGGCCTTGTCGGTGCCGCTGTTGCGCCGTGTACGTGAGCGCCATCCGGGCATTCTGCTGTACCTCAACGAAAACTTCGGTACAACGCTGAGCGAGCTGATCATGAACGGCCGCATGGACATGGCGGTGCTCTATGGCGGCCGCGAGATCCATGGTCTGAGCTTCACGCCCTTGTTGCGCGAGCAGTTGTACCTGGTGAGCGCCGATCCGCAGTTCGCTGAACGCCCGACCATCGCCTTGGCGGAGTTGGCCGAGCTCGACTTGTTGCTGCCGCGCACCTACAACATCATGCGCCGGCTGGTGGACGACGCCTTCATGAAGATCAACCTGAGTGCGCGGGTGATCGCCGAGGTGGAATCGGCCTCGACCCTGGAGATAGCGGTGGCCGAGCAGTTCGGGTCGACCGTGCTGCCGGAGTCCGCCGCGCGGGCGATGCAGCAGCATCAGAAGGTGCACCTGAGCTGCATCGTCGAGCCGGAAATCGAAGCGCCCCTGGCCCTGTGCCTGTCCGGGCATTTGCCGCTGTCGGTGCCGGGCCAGGCGGTCAAGACCATCCTGCTGGAGATGATCGCCGAGATGCGCGAGACGCTGTCTTCGACTCGGCGGTGATTTTGCTGCGTTTGTGCGGGCCTCTTCGCCGCCGCGTGCGAACGCGAAAGGGCCGCTGAACCCAGCAAAATGCTTCCTGATTGCCCTTCAGCGTTGCGCCGACGAAGCACTCAGCATCTCGATCAACTGGAAATCGAAATCCTCCTCCAGATACTCCATGCGCCGTTGCGCGAACTCGACCATGTGCGGCAACGCCGAGTGCACATCGAGATGCGCCTTGCTGGCCCAGATCTCGTAGAACATGAACAGGCTCGGGTCCTGTTTGTCGCGCAGCATGTGGTACTCGATGCAGCCCGGCTCCTGGCGGCTGGGCTCGACGAAGGCGGCGAACAGCGCCTCGAAGGCGTCGGACTTTTCCGGGCGGGTCTTGGCTTTGACGATGAATCCGTAGTGCTCGCTCATAGCGGCCTCCAATGAACAGTGAAAGGCCAGTCTATGGCAATAATTTCTGAGTATTCGTGCTTTTAGGGCAAATGTAATTTGCCACATCCTCGGTTAATCCCCGGGAGCCGACTCGATAAGCTGGGCGCATTCAATTCGACAGGCCGCTCAGATCGGCCCTCACCCCGCTAACGAGGCTCCCATGAAAAAGATTCTGTTGCTCAACGGTGGCAAGCAATTCGCCCACTCCGCCGGCCGCTACAATGCCACCCTGCACGACGCCGCTGTTGCCCACCTGGACAGCAAAGGCTTCGATATACAGACCACCTTCATCGACGGTGGCTACGACATTGGCGCCGAGGTGCAGAAGTATCTGTGGGCCGATGTGATCATCTATCAGATGCCGGGCTGGTGGATGGGCGCACCCTGGACTGTGAAGAAGTACATCGACGAAGTCTTCACCGAAGGCCACGCCAGCCTGTACGCCAACGATGGCCGCAGCCGCACCGATGCCTCGAAGAAATACGGCAGCGGCGGCATGATCCATGGCCGGCAGTACATGATCGCCGCCACCTGGAACGCGCCGCAGAGCGCCTTTGACGACCCGAGCGACTTCTTCGAAGGCAAGGGCGTGGACGCCGTGTACTTCCCGTTCCACAAGGCCAACGAGTTCCTCGGCCTGAGCGCGCTGCCGACCTTTTTGAGCGTCGACGTGATGAAAGCGCCGAACATCGAGGCCGATGTGGTGCGCTACCTGGCGCATCTGGACAAGGTCTTGGGCTGAGCCAGGTTGCCCAACCGAGCGTGAAGCTCTAAGGTCGTCGCGTATCCCCTTCAGTGGACTCCACGTGAAAGCCCGATCCGACGAACTTCAGGTGTTTATTGCGGTGATCGACTGCGGTTCGATCTCCGCCGCGGCCGAGCAGTCCGGGCAGACGCCCTCGGCCATCAGCCGCACGCTGTCGCGCCTTGAAAGCAAGCTCGACACCACCCTCATCAACCGCACCACGCGGCGCATGGTGTTGACCGAGGAGGGGCGGTACTTTTACGAGCACGCCAAGCAGATCCTCGAACAGATTGAGACGCTGGAAGAGCGTCTGTCGTTGCGCCAGCAAACCCCTTCCGGGCGCTTGCGGGTCAATGCCGCGGCGCCGTTCATGCTGCACGCGGTGGTGCCGTACATGGCCGAGTTTCGCGCGCGCTATCCGGACATCGTGCTCGAGTTGAACACCAACGACCTGATCATCGACCTGCTCGAACAGAGCACCGACATCGCCATCCGCATCGGCGTGTTGGCCGATTCGACCCTGCACGCGCGGTCCCTGGGTAGCAGTGCGTTGAGCATTCTGGCCAGTGCGCAGTACCTCGCCGAGCACGGCACACCGCAGCGTGTCGAAGATCTGCCAGGGCATTCGTTGCTAGGGTTCTCGCAGACCGAAACGCTCAATCATTGGCCGCTGCGGCACGGCGAGGGGGATCGCTGGCTGATCCAGCCGACACTGACTGCATCCAGTGGCGAGACGCTGCGCCAATTGGCGATCGCCGGGCACGGGATCACCTGCCTGTCGCACTTCATGACCCATGAGGATGTCAGCGCCGGACGCCTGGTGGAGTTGCTGGCGGATGCCACCAGCGGCTATCGCCAGCCGATCCATGCGGTGTACTACCGCAATTCACAGCTGGCGCTGCGGATCCAGTGTTTTCTGGATTTCATGCAGGAGAAGCTGGAGCGTTACGTCCGCTGACACACCGCAATCGGGGGCGAGCCCCCTCGCTCCATGTATTGCGCTGTGTGAGCGCCGGGTCGGCTGATCACACCCGAAAGTGACTGACCATCATCTGCAACTGATTACCCAGTCGCGCCAATTCCACGCTGGACGCGGCGGTTTCTTCGCTGGCGCTGGCGGTCTGTTCGGACACATCGCGTACGTTGACCACGCTGCGGCTGATCTCGTCCGCCACCGCCGTTTGCTGTTCTGCTGCGGCGGCGATCTGCTGGTTCATCGACTGGATATTCGACACCGTGCGGGTGATGTTGCCCAGTGAGGTGCCTGCCCGGCGAGTGAGCTCGACGCTGCTGTCGGTCAACGCCTGGCTGTTTTGCATCACCGTGGCCACCTGCTGGGTGCCCGCCTGAAGGCTGGCTACCAGGCCTTCGATCTCCTCGGTGGATTTCTGAGTGCGTTGCGCCAGACCGCGTACTTCGTCGGCGACCACGGCAAAACCGCGCCCGGCCTCACCCGCGCGAGCGGCTTCGATGGCGGCGTTCAGGGCCAGCAGATTGGTCTGTTCTGCGACGGTCTTGATCACGTCCATGACGCTGCCGATCTTGTCGCTTTCTTTCTGCAGCACGGTCATGGCATCGAGAGAGCGGCGCATTTCAGTCGCCAGGCCTTCGATCTTGGCGATGGCTTCAGCCACGACCTTGTCCCCCGCGCGCGCTTCGCCATCGGCCTGGGTCGCGGCCTCGGAAGCGAGCTGGGCGTTGCGAGCGACTTCCAGCACTGTGGCAGTCATCTCGTGCATGGCCGTGGCGACCTGATCGGTCTCGACCTTCTGGCTGTTGACTCCCGCGCTGGTCTGCTCGGTGACTGCGGACAGCTCCTCGGCGGCGCTGGCGATCTGGGTGACGCCGTCACGGATGCCGGCAATCAGATTGCGCATGGTCTCGCCCATGTGCTGGATGCCTTGCTGCATCACGCCCAGTTCGTCGCGGCGAGTGATGGTCGCGCTGTGGGTCAGGTCGCCGCTGGCGATACGTTCGACGGCCGTAAGGGTTTGCTGCAATGGACGGGTGATCAGGCGAGTGATCAGCAATGCAGCGATGATACCGACCAGCAAGGCGGCGAGCATGGAGCCGATCTGCAGGGCTTGGGCGGTGGCCGTTTCCTGGTCGCGGCGAGTGGTTTGCAGATTGACCATGGCGTCGCTGGTCTTGACGATATCGGTACCGGTTCTGGTCATGTCTGCACGGGCGCTGGCTACTGTTGCCGTCGCGCTGCGGAAGCTTTCCAGGGCTCGGCCGTAGGCCTTCAACGAACCGCGTAATTGTTCCAGTCGCGGGGCCTGGTCGGAGAGCGGCTCGGTCAGACCCTCGACGGTGGTGAGCGCCGTGTCCAATTGTTTGAACGCCGCCTGCTCGGTCTTTTCGCTGGGCGAGCCGGTGTACCCTCGGGCTTCGTAGCGCACCAGGATGATCTGCTCTTTAAGCGAGTTCGCCGCGTCGATCTTGCGCTGGTCATCGCTGGCCGCCGCAGTGGCGGTTATCTGCGAAATGACTTCGAACGCGCCCTTGGCGGCCGTGGTCATGGCTTGGCGCGCAGTAGCCGACGCATCGAAGGCATCGCGCAGTGCATGCATACCTTGACTGTACTTGACCAACTGGGCCTTCTGCTCGTTGAGCTGGCTGATCCCTTGGGGGGTGGTAAAAAATGTCAGCAGCTTGTCGACCTGAGCTCCCAAGGCGTCGATCTGCGCCTGGGTGGTGGCGCCCAGGGCTGCGTCGTCACCGTCGCTCATGATGTAGTTGAGGCGGTTGATCCTGGCGACGGTCAAGTTGTTGTTGAGCGAGGAGATATCGGCCATGCGATCGCCACGGAAAATGGCTTTGCTCAAGCTGCTCCAGCCGATCAGGCCAAGCACTATGGTAAGAAGCAGAACCAGGCCGAAGCCCAGGCCCAGTTTGGCGCGCACGCTGATATTGCCGAACCAGTGACTCATGGTGTTTCTCCAGAAACAAAGCATCCGTGTGGTTGTTCGCTGGAGAGATTTTTTGTGTTTTTCAGCCGAGCGAGCAGTCTGTAAACGGCGTATCGGCGGCTTTTAGAAAAGCTTAATCATATAGATGAATTTTTTTGCGAACTGAATGTCTTCACGCAATTGTCATAAAAAAACAGAGCATAAAAAAACGGCGCAGGGTGAGCTGCGCCGTTTTTCAGATCACGCTACCGTCCCTGATCAGGCAATCGGCAGCGAGCTCCACTCACCATTGACCAGGCGCTGCAGGCCCAGCGGGTTGGCATTTTGCAGGGCCGGGGGCAACAGTGCATCGGGGTAGTTCTGGTAGCAGATCGGGCGCAAATAGCGATCGATCGCCAAAGTACCCACCGAGGTACCCCGCGAATCGGACGTCGCTGGGAACGGGCCGCCGTGAACCATGGCGTCCGATACTTCAACACCGGTCGGGTAGCCGTTGACCAGGATGCGGCCGACTTTCTGCTCCAGCACCGGCACCAGCCAGTTGTAGGTTTGCAGGTCTTCGAGCTCGCCGATCAGGGTCGCGGTCAGTTGACCACGCAGGGCCAGCAAGGCGTCCTTGAGTTGCGCGTCGTCAGCGACTTCGATCACCAGGGTGGTCGGGCCGAAAACTTCTTCCTGCAGCAAAGGGTCACCACTAAGCAGCACGCTCACATCAGCCTTGAACAGCTGCGCCTGAGCTTGCTTGCCTTCTTGCGCCTTGCCGGCCAGGTGGGTGACACCCGGGTGCGACAGTAAGTGCTGCACGCCTTTTTCGTAGCTGCGCAGGCCGCCCGCGTTGAGCATGGTCTGAGGGTTCTGATTGCCGAACTGACCTTGCAGCTGCTCGAGGAACTGGCTGAATTCAGGCGAGCTGATACCGATGACCACACCTGGGTTGGTGCAGAACTGACCTGCACCCAGGACGACCGAGGCGGCCAGTTCGGTGGCGATGGTTTCGCTGCGCACTTTGAGTGCCTGAGGCAGGATCACCACCGGGTTGATGCTCGACATCTCGGCGAATACCGGGATCGGGGTCGGGCGCTCGGCGGCCATTTTGCACAGTGCGGTACCGCCGCCAAGCGAGCCGGTGAAGCCCACGGCCTGGATCGATGGATGCTTGACCAGGTTTTCGCCTACGCCATTACCGAAGATCATGCTGAACACGCCTTTAGGCATGCCGGTTTTTTCGGCGGCGCGGACGATGGCGCTGGCGACCATGTCAGCGGTGGCCATGTGGCCACTGTGAGCCTTGACGACGACCGGGCAGCCAGCAGCCAGTGCCGAAGCGGTATCGCCACCGGCTGTGGAGAACGCCAGCGGGAAGTTGCTCGCGCCGAAGACGGCGACCGGACCCACGCCGATGCGTGCCTGACGCAGGTCGACGCGTGGCAGCGGCTTGCGCTCCGGCAGCGGCAGATCGATACGGGCACCGAGGAAGTCGCCGCGGCGCAGAACCTTGGCGAACAGGCGCATCTGGCCACTGGTACGGCCGCGCTCGCCTTGAATACGACCGGCGGGCAGGGCGGTTTCCTGGCAGACGATGGCCACGAAGTCGTCGCCCAGCGCGTCGAGTTCATCTGCGATGGCGTCCAGAAACTCGGCGCGGCGGGTCGGGCTCAGTTGACGGAATTCAGGGAATACAGCTTCTGCGGCCTTGGCGGCAGTGTCGACTTCGGCTTCGGTGGCTTGATAGAAAGTGAACGGCAGTGGCTCACCGGTCGAAGCGTCGATGCTTTTGAGTTTAGGCTCGCCGCTGGCGCTACGAGTGCCGGCGATGAAATTTTGACCGAGAACGTCAGGCATTGTTGTCTCCTTGTCCTGTTAGCGGGGGTGATCCGGAGCTTACCGGATCCAGGCCTCAAGTGGAGTGGCTCGACACTGTCGAGTTCCGCAACTTGGGAAAAGCGATGTTGACTGACATCATACAACCTGAAAAACCGCCTCACAAGGGCAACCGGCGGCGCAAGGATTGTAGACCCGGGCACCGGCCTCGTTGATCCGGCAGGCGAAGAGTCTGTCGATATCTGGACATTTGCGGCGTTTCGTACCTGAGAGCGTCAATCAACTGGCAAAGTGCCACGTCTTTTAGGTAGAGTCAGCCAATCAGACACGGGCCCAGGTAGGGCCTGCGCCCCAGGGCTGCCAAGCCGAGACGGTTCAGTCATGAATGCCATTACTTCCAACGCCGTGCCGCTGCTTATTTGCGACGACTCGAACATGGCGCGTAAACAATTGCTGCGGGCCTTGCCTGAGCAATGGGCTGTTTCGTTAACTCAGGCCACCAACGGCCACGAGGGGCTGGAGGCGATCCGCCGTGGTCTGGGCCAAGTGGTGCTGCTCGACCTCACCATGCCCGAGATGGACGGCTACGAAGTACTCGCCGCCATGCGCGCCGAAGGCTTGCGCGCGCGGGTCATCGTGGTCTCCGGTGACATTCAGGACGAGGCCGTGCGCCGCGTGCTGGCGTTGGGCGCCACGGCCTTCCTGAAAAAACCCGCCGACCCGGCCGAGCTGAAAAAAGTCCTCGATCGCTGCGGCCTGCTGAGCAAGCAAACCGACGCCATCGCGACTCAGCAACGGGTACCAGCACGCCCGACCAGCGATGGCCGCATCAGCTTCCAGGACGCGTTTCGCGAAACCGTCAACGTCGCCATGGGCCGCGCCGCCGCCCTGCTGGCGCGGGTGCTGGGGGTGTTCGTGCAGTTACCGGTGCCCAACGTCAATATTCTCGAAGTGGGCGAGCTGCACATGGCCCTCGCCGATGCCCAGAGCGGCGATCGCCTCACGGCCATCTGTCAGGGCTATATCGGCGGTGGCATCGCTGGCGAGGCGCTGTTGATGTTCCACGACAGCGATCTGGGCGACATGGCGCGGCTGATGCAACGGCCCTGTCGCGACGACTGCAACATGGAGATGCTGCTCGACCTGTCGTCGATCCTGATCGGCGCCTGCCTGAGCGGCATTGCCGAACAGATCGACGTGGTGTTCTCGCAAAGCCACCCGCAGATCCTTGGCCAGCACAAGTTCATCGACGACCTGATCAAGGTCAACCAGACACGCTGGAAGAAAACCCTCGCGGTCGAGATCAGCTACAGCCTCGAAGGCCACAATATCCACTTCGACTTGCTGATGCTGTTCACCGAAGACTCCCTCGAGCGCCTTGAAGGCAAGCTCGACTACCTGATGAACTGAGCCCGATGAACACCTCGATCGAACTGACCGAACTGCACTGGCTGCTGGCTATCACCCAAAGTATCGATGTGGGTGTGGTGGTGTTCGACCGCGATCATCAGATCAAGGTGTGGAACACCTTCATGGAGAATCGCTCTGGGGTGCAGCCCAAGGACGCCGTCGATCGCTCATTCTTCGAGTTGTTTCCCGAGGTCGACCGCGAGTGGTTCAGCAAGAAAGCCGACAACGTCGCTACGCTAGGCACACCGTCGTTCACCATCTGGGAGCAGCGGCCGTACCTGGTGCACTTCGACAATTACCAACCGATCACCGGACAGGAGGTGTTCATGTACCAGAACACGACCCTGCTGCCGCTGCGCTCGCCCAACAACAAGGTCGAGCACCTGTGCCTGGTGATCTACGACGTCACCGATGTGGCCACCAACCGCCGCCAATTGCTGTCGGTCAACGATCAGCTGCAAAAGCTCTCCAGTACCGACCGTCTGACCAACCTGTACAACCGCGGGCACTGGGAAGAGACGCTCAAGCTGGAGTTCGCCCGTCATCTGCGTTATGGCCATAACGCAGCGTTGATCATGTTCGACATCGATCACTTCAAGCGCGTCAACGACACCTACGGCCACCCGGGCGGCGACAAGGTCATCCAGTGCGTGGCCGATATCGTGCGTGACCACATCCGCGATGTTGACGTGTGCGGGCGCTATGGCGGCGAAGAGTTCGCCATTCTGCTGCCCGACACCGACAAGGCCGGGGCACTCATTCTGGCCGAGCGTCTACGCCAGGCCGTGGAGGACGTCAACGTGGTGCACGAAGGGCAGGTGATCCGCTTCACCATCAGCCTCGGGGTGGCGGACCTTGCGCGGTCGGCCAACGATCACCAAGAGCTGATCGAATGGGCCGACCAGTCACTGTATGCGTCGAAAAAAGCCGGGCGCAACCGGGTAACGGTGCGTGGCTGATTGCCACTATTTTAAATAATTTCCTTGGATTTATTCCTTTACTCCACGGTCGGATGATTTGAGCCGGTGTGCGCCTGTGCACCTATGCCCCTTACGAGCCGACTATTTCAGGTGATAGCCCTTGACCGTTGACCCCAATGTTCTAAACCCGGATTCCTCACCGTTAAGCAAGGTGGCCACTGGCATCGTCGGATTCGACGACATCACTCTGGGCGGCTTGCCGGCGGGGCGACCTTCGCTGATCTGTGGTGCTGCGGGTTGTGGCAAGACGCTGTTCGGGGTGACCTTTCTGGTACGCGGCGCCGTCGATCATGACGAGCCGGGCGTGTTCATGAGCTTCGAGGAACGTCCTCGCGATCTGGTCGACAATGTTGCGTCGCTGGGCTATGACCTGCAAGGCCTGATCGATCAAAAAAAGATCGTGATCGACCACGTGCATATCGACCGCAGCGAGATCGAAGAGACCGGCGAATATGACTTGGAAGGCCTGTTCGTGCGCCTCGGTTACGCCATCGACACCATCGGTGCCAAGCGCGTAGTGCTGGACACCATCGAGGCGCTGTTCGCCAGTTTTACCGATACCGCGATCTTGCGTGCGGAGCTGCGCCGGTTGTTCTACTGGCTCAAGGAGCGTGGCGTTACCGCCGTCATCACTGGCGAGCGCGGCAATGGCCAACTCACCCGTTATGGCATCGAAGAATACGTCTCCGACTGCGTGATACTCCTCGACAACCGTGTGGTCGACCAGATCACCACCCGTCGCCTGCGGGTCGTCAAGTACCGCGGCTCGTCCCATGGCACCAACGAATACCCGTTCTTCATTGACGAATTTGGCATCACCGTGCTGCCGGTCACGGCGGCTGGGCTGAACCACTCGGCTTCCCAGCAGGTTGTGCCCAGCGGGATCGAAGGCCTTGACCGGATGCTCGGCCGCGGTGGCTTCTACCGTGGCTCCAGCGTGCTGGTCTCGGGGCTGGCCGGTACCGGCAAGACCACTTTTGGCGCAAGCTTCATCGATGCGTGCTGCAAGCGTGATGAGCGTTGCCTGCTGTTTTCCTTCGAAGAATCAGAAAGCCAACTGGTGCGCAACCTTGAGTCGGTCGGCCTGAACCTCAAGACTTACATCGACAGCGGCCTGCTGCGGGTCGAGTCGGCACGTCCCAGCCTGTATGGCCTGGAGGTGCACTTGGCGCGGATGTACCGCGAGATTATGGCGTTCAAGCCGCACGCCGTAGTGATCGACCCGATCTCGGCGTTCCGCGGGCCGGAATCAGAGGTGCACGCTACGCTGCTGCGTCTGGTCGATTTGCTCAAGGAACACAACATCACGGCCATCTTCTTCAGCCTCTCCGAGGCCAAGGCACGTGCCCAAGGCCTTGATCGCGAGGTCTCTTCCCTGATGGATGTGTGGATTTCGCTCGGCATGGTCGAGGCCGATGGCGAGCACAACCGTTTGCTCTACGTGCTCAAAGCGCGCGGTATGGGGCACTCCAACCAGGTGCGCGAATACCATATCGACAGCAACGGCATCACCCTGGTGCGCCCGTATATCGGCCCTCATGGCGTGCTTACCGGCTCCGCACGGCTCAATCAGGAAGCCCGTGAGCACCGCGAGGCGGATGTGCGCAAACAGCTGGTCGAGCAGCGCCGCCGTGAGAAGGAAAAGAACCGCACGTTGCTGGAGCGTAAGATCGCCGAAATGCGCGAGGCGTTGGAGGCCGAAGAGCTGGAAGAAAACGCGCTGCTGGATGACGAGTCGCGCCAGTTGATCTCCGACGACGATGTCCGCCAGCGCCTGGTGCAGGCCCGGGGGGCTACGGAATGAGCGATACCACTGTGCAACCGATCGACCCCGATGCCCTCGGAGTCGAGGGCCATTATTCGCTGCGCCTTTACGTCGCCGGGCAAACACCCAAGTCGGTGACTGCCCTGCGCAATCTCAAGCGCATCTGCGAGGAGTACCTGGCGGGCGCGTACACCATTGAAATCATCGACCTGTTGGTGACTCCGCAACTGGCGGCCGGGGATCAGATCCTCGCCTTGCCGACGCTGGTGCGGCACCTGCCCACCCCCTTGGTGAAAATCATCGGCGACCTCTCCAACACCGACAAGGTGTTGGTAGGACTGGATATCCGTAAAGAGTCAAAAACGTGAGCGACTTTGCGAGTGCCCCCCTGACGGCGCCCGACGGCGACGAGGCATTCTGCGTATTGCGGCTTTATGTGTCTGGCAACAGTCCGCGTTCGACCCGAGCGATCCACAATCTGCGGCTGATGTGCGATCGCTATCTGCGCGATCGCTATAGCCTTGAAGTCATCGATATCTACCACAACCCTTCAGCCGCCAAGGAGGCGCAGATCATCGCGGTGCCGACGCTCATCAAACTGCTGCCCGCACCGCGGCGGCTGCTGATCGGTGATCTTTCGGACAGCGTGAAATTGCGCCAGGCGCTGGAGATCGTCGCGGAGGGCGAAGAATGATCGAACGTGCGCCGGGGCTGAGCGATGCGCAGTACATCGAGCAGCTTGCGGAAAAACTGCGCGAGGCCGACGAGACCCTCGAAGCGATTCGTAGCGGCGCCGTGGATGCGCTGTGCATCGATGATGGTGAGGGCGTCAGCGTTTATACCCTTGAAAGCGCCGATCGGCCCTATCGCACCTTGGTCGAGCAGATGCAGGAAGGCGCCGTTTCCATGTCGCCCGAAGGTATGGTGCTGTACGGCAACGATCGCCTCGGGCAGATCCTTCAACGGCCGCTGGAACAGGTGGTCGGCCAAGCATTCGCGGATGGCGTCGTTGCCGCCGATCGGCCACGGTTCGAGGAGTTTTTGCAGGCCAGTTCCAGCGAGGCAATGCGCGCCGAATTCAACCTGATCACGCCTGCGGGTGTGTCAGTGCCGGTCTACCTGTCGTTCCGCGGCTTGAATCAGGAGTTCCCGGGTACGCCGATCGTTTGCGGGGTCGTCACCGACCTCACCGAACAACGCGCCATGGAAGCGCGCCTCAGTCAGGCGCAGAAAATGGAAGCCGTGGGCCAGCTCACCGGCGGCCTGGCCCACGACTTCAACAACCTGCTGCAGGGCATCAAGGGCAGCCTTGATTTGATCCTGCGCCGCAGCGATTCGCCACGGGTTGGCCATTGGGCCGAAGCCGGGCTCAAGGCCGCCGATCGCGGAGCCAAGTTGACCGCGCAGTTGCTGGCGTTTTCCCGTTCGCAGAAGCTCGAGCTCAAGCCGCTGGTCATCAACGAAGTGATCGGCGAGATGACCGATTTGCTGGTGCGCACCTTGGGCACCGGGATTCGCATCCGCCTTGATCTGGAGCCCGCGCAGCACTATGTGCTCAGCGACCCGACCCAGCTGGAGCTGGCGATCCTCAACCTTGGCATCAATGCCCGGGACGCCATGCCGGCCGGCGGTGAACTGTCTATCAGCACCCTCTTCATACCCGGCACTGCGCTGGTGCCGGATGCCATGCAGGTGTGCATCGCCGACACCGGCAGCGGCATGAGCGAAGAGGTGCGCCTGAGCGCCTTCAATCCGTTCTTCACAACTAAGGACATTGGCGCGGGCACGGGCCTGGGGCTGGCGCAGGTGCAGAGTATCGTCGAGCAGTCCCATGGACGGGTGCATATAGAGTCGGCGGTGGGCGAGGGCACTCGTGTGTACCTGGCGCTGCCGTGCACGCACTTGCGCGCAGTCAAGGCCGAACCCGCAGCCCGGACCCATGACGGCTATGCGGTTCCTGGTAAAAGGATTTTGCTGATCGACGACGATCACGAGGTGCGTCGGGTGATCATCGACATGCTCGAAGTGCTGGGCCACGAGGTGCACGAGTCCGACAACGGCTTCGACGGCCTGCAGCGCCTGGAGCAGGTGCTGCCCGACGTGTTGCTGCTGGACTTCGCCATGCCACATCTCAACGGCGCTGAAGTCGCCACCGCCGTGCGTCAGAAACATCGGCACCTGCCGATCATCTTTGTCAGTGGCTTTTCCGACTCCGAGCAGCTCGAAGCCGCCGTCGGCCCGGGTGTTGCGGTGTTGCGCAAGCCGTTCACTATTGAAGAGCTGGGCAGCATGATCGAGACCGGCGGGCGCTAGCTGCAGATTGCCCGCCGGTCGCGCCATGCATTGCCCTCTGCCCCGGGGTGTTCTATAGAAAGGAAGTCAATCTATGGAACGGAGCTCCACCATGTCCAAGATCAACACCAAACTCGCCGCCGCGCCGCCTGCTCCCGAACCCCTTGCCGACCCCGCGTTCACCAAGATGGAGTGGGATGGCCGCCAGGTCGACTGGTTGCTGCAATGGTTCGTGCGCGTGGCCAGCCAGGCCAATCTGGAAGTAGGCATCACCTTGTCGGTGCGCGGGCATCTGGTGTCGGGCTTGTTGATATCGCCCCAGACCTATTTCCATCTGCTGGCGGAACAGTTCGCCAAACCCTTCGCCGATGCAGGCAGCAGCGATGCCGAGAGCATCCGCGCGCTGGTGCGTGGGTTTGATGAATCGACGGGTAAAGAGGAAGACCCGGCCGCGCAGTACATCCATGTGCGCGATGCGCGGGTGTATACCGGGCATCAAGGGCCGGTGTCGCCTGACGGCATGTTGTGGCGCGGCAAAGTGGCGGCTGTGGATGGGTTTTCGTTGGGGCACTTTCAAGGGGGTGGGGTGCTTCAAAATGCTTAGGGGGGCTTCAAAATCGTTAGGGATTGGGGTTTTTGCTTCAAAATTGTTAGCTGGACCTTATCCCTGGCTCCATGACAGGTGCTCCCTCACCACCCTGACGATTTCGCCACTCAGCGTTTCATCCAGCAGTTGTGGGTATTGTTTGCGCAGTTTGCCGCTCATCACCCCTTTGGATTGGTGAATCGAGCGGATGATGCGATCAATGTCCTGGTCGGGGCCCTCGAGTATCTCCTTGATAGCCTCGCGGGCCCGCAGGTGATCCCGCAGAATCAACGCCTCGGAGCGCATTTCCTCTTCGATGGTGTGGCGTATCACCCGCGCCATGTACTCCGCATGCTTTGTCATGTCGATATAGCGCCACGCTGGTGCCACCGTGTCGAAGCCATCGAAGCGCAGGTTGGACTCCACACCATCGGCATAGACCTGGCGCTGGTCGAAGTGCAGATCGGGGCGGATGTTGTTCATCAACGGACGGGAAAACTCATCGAGAGTCTGATCGTAGTTCTGCGGCAGGAAGCGCGCGTTCTGCATGGTGGCCGATACCGGCAGAATGTAAGGCGCGGGGACGACCTTGTCGCGACGCAGGGTATCGTTGATCAAAAAGCGCGATACCCGGCCGTTGCCATCCCCCAGCGGGTGGATATAGACAAAGCCGAACGACAGGCAGGTGGCGCGCAGGATCGAATCTCGGCCGGCAGTACGCTGCTCGAATTGCTGCAAGCCCTGCAGCATCCCGCTAGCCTGTTCCCAATGTGGGGCCAGGTAATTGACCACGTTTTGAAAGCCCACGGTTTGTCCGACAAATGCCGGCGATGAGCGCATACCATACGACAGGGCCTTAGGGCCGAGTATTGCCGATTGCAGGTCGGTCAGCTGTTGCGGGGCCAGCGGCGGCTTGCCATTACCACAGCGTAACTCCATGACAGCGGCGAATCGCTGGATGCGATCAACCTGCTGCTGCTCATGCTCGATAGCGAAGCTGGACTTGCTCTCCTTGATGGTCAGCCACACGGCGCTGCGAATCAGCGTGTCCTCACCGTATTCAACGCCCAATTGGTCAAGCGCCGCGCCGGGGTCGTAGTCGATCAGCGCGTTGAGCGTCGGCGTCAGCCGGACCATTGGGCAAAAGTCGGGCGTGCCGGGCAGATTGTCGAGCACTCGCCAGCGTGTGTTGCGGGTAGGTTGAGTGCAGGTGAGATATTGATCACCATTGATGGCATCGACGTAATTGCCGCGATTCAGGCCCGGGTGATCCAGCGAACGGCCGGTGAGCCACTCGTAGAAAAAGCAGGCCTTGCGAGCGTACTGGCTGGTGGGCTCGGCGGTGATCCAGTTGACGAGGTCGGCTGCATCAATGGCTTGAAACAGTCGAGCGAGAAATTCCAGATGCAAAGCTTCTCTCTTGAAGGCGAACGTCAAATGATCGTCCAGCGTTGGCTCGATGCGATAGGAGGGCGGGAAGGATTGATTGATCACGCCATTGATTTCGACATCCTGGCGCCGACTGTTAATCAGGCTGACGACCTGCAGGGGCTGGCACGGAGTGATCTGGTAGCGTTCGGCAAGCCAGCTATAGCCCAGAAAGTCGTTCATTTTTGTCTTCAAAATTGTTAGCGGTGCTTCATTATTGTTAGAAAATGGATTTTTGTCGTCAAAATTGTTAGCTGAAGGCGGAAAAGTATGGCTTTGCCCATGCTTGAAACTTGGGTGCACGCATCCGGCGCCAGATACGTGCTCCCTTTGATTGACCGGCTACGCCGCCGATTGATGCAGCGCTAACGTCCGGATCAGCCCCAGCGTGCCTTGCACATCCCACAGCACATTGCTCACTTGGGTTTCCGATAACCGCTCGGCTTCGGCGGGCAGGCGGAAATGCAGCATGAGCATGTCGAGTACGGCCTCGGCTCGGGTGCAGGCGGCGGTGATGGCGTCGATGGGATGGCCGGTGCGGCCGGCGGGGATGATGAGCAGGGTTTCGGGGAGTTCGTGTGCGAATGATGCAGGCATGAGATGGCGCTCCAATAGGAATATTGACAGTTGATAGGCCCAGATTTTTTTCGAGTTCTCACCCCCGGTCGCTCGATCTGCAGCGACGGCGAGGAGGTTAGTGGGTCCCTCGTTGGCGCGCAATGGTCAGCCATATTTGGCAACACAACGTGCAGGATCTCCCGCCGCCCGCTAGCATTGACCCCCTATTTCCCACCGGATGACTGCCCCTTGACCCTTCACATCCGCCCGGCGCAACTCAGTGATGCGCCGCAGATTCTCGCCTTCATCACCGAACTGGCCGACTACGAGCGCGCCCGCCATGAAGTCGTCGCCAGCGTCGCAGACATCGAACGCTCGCTGTTCGGCGAAGGCGCAACCACCCATGGTCTGATCTGCCTGCAGGACGATCAACCCATCGGCTTCGCCGTGTATTTCTTCAGCTACTCCACCTGGCTGGGCCGCAACGGTGTGTATCTGGAAGACCTCTACGTCAGCCCCGAATCCCGCGGCAGCGGCGCTGGCAAGGCGCTGCTCAAACAGCTCGCCCGCGAAGCCGTGGCCAAGAACTGCGGTCGCCTGGAGTGGAGCGTGCTGGACTGGAACGAACCGGCGATCCAGTTCTACAAATCCATCGGCGCCGTGGCCCAGGACGAGTGGGTGCGCTATCGGATGGAAGGCGAGGGGCTGCGGCGCTTTGCCGAGAGTTGAGGTGTTTGCCGCCACCTGTTTTGAAATGACTCAACAGTAAGTTACAGTAAGTGTAACTTACTGTTGAGTCTTGACCATGCCGAGCCTTGATCCTGTTCAGCCGATGCGGCGCCTGCTGCAGCATCTTGCGAAGCTGGCCAGCCCTGAGCGATACCTGTTCACACCCGATGATCTGCGGGCGCTAGTGCCTGATTTAGCTGACGGTGCTTATCGGACCCTGCTGGCACGTATCGCTGCAGAGGGGCCGCTGATCCGCGTGTGTAGAGGCCTTTATCTGTTCGAGCCTGTTGCGCCGAACGACGGTCTGCTGCTGTTCCATGCTGCGGCCCGATTGCGAGCCAGACAGTTCAACTACATCAGCCTCGAAACGGCACTCAGCGATTGCGGCATCATCTCGCAGATCCCCATCAGTTGGATCACGCTGATGTCCTCGGGTCGCAGCAACCGCATCTCGTGTGGGCGGTGGGGCACGATTGAGTTTGTCCACACACGGCAGAAGCCCGAGGACCTGCAAAGCCACCTGAGCTATGACGCCCGCTGTCGTCTATGGCGCGCCACTGCGCCGCAAGCGCTTCGGGACATGCGCGCTGCAAAACGGGATTTGGACCTGATTGACTGGAGTGTCGTAGATGAGTTTGTTTGATCAGTTGGTAGACGATGCGCTGAATAATCAGCAGGCCTTGGCGCCGTTGCGCGTGGTGGTCGAGAAGGAGTTTCTGCATCACGACATCATGCTCGCGTTGAGTTCCGCCGGGATGCTTGCGCAACTGACATTTATCGGAGGAACCTGCCTGAGGGCTTGCTACGGTTCCAGCCGGTTGAGCGAGGATCTTGATTTTACCGGTGGGGCTGATTTCGACCGGGAAAGCCTGATGGATCTTGCGCGCATATTAGTGGAACAACTCAAGGGCAAATACGGACTTGAGGTGAGTGTGAGCGCCCCCGTTCGGGATATCGGCAACGTTGATACCTGGAAACTCAAAGTGCAGACGCGTCCCGGTCGGCCAGATCTGCCCGCTCAACGTATCAACATTGATGTGTGCTCAATTCCCAGCTACATGCCGCAGCCTATGTTGCTGCTCAACCTGTACGGCGTCGATATGGGTACTAGCGGGTTGATACTGCAGGCACAAGCGCGGGAAGAGATCTATGTGGACAAGATCGTGGCCTTTGCATTGCGTCCGAACAGGATCAAGAATCGCGATCTATGGGACCTGTTGTGGCTACGTCAGCAGGGCGTGAAGCCGACGATGGAACTGCTGGCGAAGAAACTTGCGGATCACCGCTGCGAGCCACAGCGGTTTCTCGAATTGTTCAATACGCGCGCCGCCTTGCTGGAGGACGATGTCTCGGTGGTGGCTGATTTTCGTAAGGAAATGAGCCGGTTTCTGCCCATCGACATTGTTGTGCAGACGGTCAACGAACCCGCTTTCTGGACCGTGCTCGTGAGACACATCAAAGATTTGGCTGCGATCTCGGAAAGGACGCTTAATAACGATAGCGGTGAAGCAAACTTCAAAATGTAGAAATCGTAAAGACTCAACAGAAAGTTACACAAACCGTAACTTTCTGTTGAGTCAAGCGGCGGCGAGTGGCCAATCTGTCCAGCGCCGATTATGGTCTTTCGGCTGCATCTGGCGCGGTAATCGCAGGCAAGCCCCCTGGCTACCGGGTATTCAGACAGGCGTCGAGAGCCCCGTGGCACAGCGTTTCCCTGTGTATCTGCGCCTGCCGCGGTGACCCGCCGGTTTCCCAAGCGTCTATACCGTGTTCAAATTGTACTGTTCAAGCCACCCGTGGCTCTCGGCATACTGTAAAGAGGAAGGGCTCCCATGATCATCAAACCGCGCGTTCGCGGCTTCGTCTGCGTGACGACACACCCCGTCGGCTGTGAAGTCAACGTCAAACACCAGATCGACTACGTCAAGCGCGAAGGCGCCATCGCCGATGGCCCGAAGAACGTTCTGGTGATCGGTGCCTCCACCGGCTACGGCCTGGCTGCGCGCATCACCGCGGCCTTCGGTTGCGGCGCCGGCACCCTGGGCGTGTTCTTCGAGCGTGAAAGCACCGAGGGCAAGACTGGTACTGCGGGCTTCCATAACAGCGCTGCGTTTCACAAGTTCGCCGAGGCCGAAGGCCTGTACGCCAAGAGCATCAACGGCGACGCCTTCTCGGATGAGATCAAGCGCAAGACCATCGACGTGATCAAGCAGGACCTTGGCAAGATCGACCTGGTGGTCTACAGCCTGGCCGCGCCGCGCCGCACGCACCCCAAGACCGGTGAAGTGTTCAGCTCCACCCTGAAGCCGATCGGCAAGGCCTTCACCCAGCGTGGCCTGGACACCGACAAAGTGGTCGTCAAGGATTTCACCCTCGAAGCCGCCAGCGAAGAAGAGATCGCCGGTACCGTGGCCGTGATGGGCGGTGAAGACTGGCAGATGTGGATCGACGCTCTGGACGAAGCCGGGGTGCTGGCCGATGGCGCCAAGACCACCGCCTTCACCTACCTGGGCGAGAAGATCACCCACGACATCTATTGGAACGGCTCCATTGGCGCCGCCAAGAAGGACCTCGACACCAAGGTCATCAGCATCCGTGAAAAACTCGCGGCCCACGGTGGCGATGCCCGCGTTTCGGTGCTCAAGGCCGTGGTCACCCAGGCCAGCTCGGCCATCCCGGTGATGCCGCTGTACCTGTCGCTGCTGTTCAAGGTGATGAAAGAAAAGGGCACCCACGAAGGCTGCATCGAGCAGGTCTACGGCCTGTACAAGGACAGCCTGTACAACCCCAAGCCGATCCTCGACGAAGAAGGCCGCCTCCGCGCCGACTACAAAGAGCTGGAAGCCGACGTTCAGGCCGAAGTTTCTGCGCTGTGGGAAAAGGTCGACAACGACAACATCGACGCGCTGACCGACTTCGCCGGTTACAAGACCGAGTTCCTGCGTCTGTTCGGCTTTGAAGTCGAAGGCGTGGACTACGACGCCGATGTCGAGCCGCACGTGGTCATCGCCAACCTGGTGTAACAACCGGTTCACCTCGCGCGCAATGCGCGGGGTGAGGGCAGGTAGTAGATATACAAGGCCGCTGTCTCTCTCGCAGCGGTCAACCTTTGCGCTCTGGCCTCAGGAAGGTCGAACAGCAGAGGGAACACATCATGACTTACTCACTCGTATGGTTGCCGGACGTACTGCGGGCCGCTGGGCTCAAAGTAGTGCTCGTGGATGGTTGGGCCACCCGTGGGCGCGCCGAAATGGGCACGGTCGAAGGGGTTATGTGCCATCACACCGCTAATCGCCGCTCCGGCAATATGCCGACCCTGGACAGCTTGGTCCTCGGGCACAAGGACCTGCCGGGTCCCTTGTCCCAGTTGGGGCTGGGCCGCGATGGCACCTATTACGTGGTAGCTGCCGGGCGCTGCAATCATGCCGGTGTCGGGGCTTTCAGGGGCAGCGCCGAGGGCAACAGCCGCTTTATCGGCATCGAAGCCGAGCACTCGGGGCAGGCCGAAGATCTTTGGCCAGCGGCGCAGTACGACGCCTATGTGACGGGCGTGGCCGCGATCCTCGGCTACCTTGAAATCGATGCCCAGTGCTGCATTGGCCATAAAGAATTCGCCCTGCCAAAAGGGCGAAAGATCGATCCTCTCTTCGATATGGACAGGTTTCGCGCTCAGGTCGCGAGCCAACTTGTGCCGGGCCTGTGCCCTTGAGGTACACGTGCTTGCCCACCATCGCCGCCCGGAGCATGATAGCCGCCTGAATTTATTGTCACGCGGCCTCTTACATGACCCACCGTCCAGCTCCTTTTCCCGCCAATGAGGAAGAGCGCGCCCTGTCGCTCGAACACCTGCGCGTGCTGGACAGTGCTGCCGAGCAGGGTTTCGATGACGTGGTGCTGTTGGCCACCACCCTGTGCAATGCGCCCATCGCGCTGGTGTCGCTGGTAGACCGGGAGCGCCAATGGTTCAAGGCCTGCATCGGCCTGGATGTGCAGGAAACCCACCGCGACCTGGCCTTCTGCGCTCACGCGATCCTGGAACCCGCCGAGGTGCTGATCGTCGAAGATGCCAGTCTCGACCCCCGTTTCGAACACAGCCCGCTGGTGCTGGGCCCTCCCTATATTCGCTTCTACGCCGGGGCGCCGATCCGCACCCGCGCCGGGCATGCCTTGGGATCGGTGTGCGTGATCGACACCCGACCGCGCACCCTCAGCGCCGCGCAGTCCCTCGCCTTGCAGGCCTTGGCCCGGCAAACAGCGGCGCTGCTGCAATTGCGCCTGCTCGATCAGCAGCGCGAGCAGTACGCCGCCGAGCTGGCGCTGCAACTGGAGGCCGCGCAGGAATACAACCTGGCCGCCGAGCAATCCCTGAACCACTCGCGTCGGGTGTCGTCGCTGGGCATGCTCACTGCCAGCATTGCCCACGACTTCAACAACCTGCTGCAGTCCTTCAGTGCCAGCCTGCAGATGATCCGCTTGCGAGCGCGCCGGCCGATCGATGTCGAGCGGTTCAGCGACACCGGGATGCAAGCGGTGGAGCAGGGCCGGCAGTTGGTCAATCATCTGCTCAGCAGCGTGCGCCGCGATGGTCCGGAGCTGATCTGCCTCGATGTCAGCAAGCGCATCGCCGCCGCGCAGGAATTGATGCAGCGCTCGATGAGCCGCGACATAGAGCTGAGGTTCGACCTCGCCGCCCACGGCTTGGGGGTGATGTGTGTCGAGGTGCAACTGCATGCCGTGGTGATGAACCTGCTGGCCAACGCCCGAGATGCCTTGGCAGGGCCGGGCCGGGTCACGGTGGCCACGCGCTTGCAGGCCGTGGAAGATGACCTGCAACTGGCCCAAGGCGACTACCTGGTGCTCAGTGTCAGCGATAACGGCCCGGGCATGACCAAAGCGTTGGCGGCTCGGGTGTTCGAACCCTTCTTTACCACCAAGGCGTCAGGCCAGGGCACCGGCCTTGGGTTGGCGCAAGTGCGCGAGTTCGCCCAGAGCGCGGGTGGCTGTGTGCGGCTCGAAACCGCCCCGGGCGCGGGCACCAGCGTGCGCCTCTATCTGCGCGTGCTCGGCCGTATCGACGGCCTGCCTCAGTAATACAGACAGGCTTTATCCGAGCGCCGGGCACCTCACTCGGGAACGTTGCAGATCCTTTGCGTCGCGCGGGAACCATCCCCCTGAGTCCTTGCCAGAACCTAGACGGATTTTATCTCCCCGCCTCGCAAGGACCTGTTCATGACCCCTCTCTACAACGTTCTGGATTTCGGCGCCAAGGGCGACGGGGTCACCGATGACACCCACGCTATCCAGCTGGCCATCAATGCGGCGTTCAAGGCCGGAGGCGGAGAAGTTTACGTGCCGGCAGGCACCTTCATCGTCAGCGGCGTCAATGCCGACGGCGGTAGCCTGACGCTCAAATCCAACGTCACCCTGACTGGCGCCGGGCAGGATCTCACCACGCTGAAGCTGGCGCGGGGCAGCAGTGACGACATCGACGGCCTGGTGCGCACTTCCAGCACCGGCACCACCCACGACGCCGGCATCAAGGACCTGACGCTGTTTGGCACCTCGGCCTACACCAGCGGCACGGTGAACGGCTTTGTGACCGGCGCCGCAGCGGGCTCAAGCGCCCATGCCCGCAACATCACCGTCAGCCAGGTGACCATGACCGGCTTCAGCGGTAATGCCCTGCAGGCCAATGCACACGTCACCGATCTGGTAGTCAGCGACAGCCTGGCCCTCAACAACCAGGGCAGTGGTTTTGTCACCCGGTTCGACGACCAGAGCACTGCCGAGTTTTACGACAACACCGCCTCTGGCAGCGGCG